>NC_017506.1:4106060-4421911 GCF_000166295.1 Marinobacter adhaerens HP15 | reverse complement strand
GACAAACGCAACGCTTCGACGACGTGATCATCCAGCAGCTGATCAGCACCCTCACCGAGGTGAATGCCGACAACAGCGTGAAAGTCGTCATCCTGCGCTCCGAAGGCAAGCACTTCTCCGCCGGGGCCGACCTTGGCTGGATGCGCCGCATGGCCGAGAACAGCCGCCAGGAAAACCTGGATGATTCCCGGGAACTGGCGCGGCTGATGAACGTACTCAACCACCTGTCCAAGCCGGTGATCGGCCTGGTACAGGGCGCCGCTTTCGGCGGCGCGGTGGGCCTTGCCGCCTGCTGCGACATCGTAATCGCCACCGAGAAATCCAGCTTCTGCCTCAGCGAAGTGAAGCTCGGCCTGATTCCGGCCGTGATCAGCCCCTACGTGGTGCGCGCCATCGGCGAGCGCCAGGCCCGGCGGTACTTCATCTCCGCCGAAGTATTCACCGCCAGGCAGGCTCAGGAATACGGCCTCGTACACATCGTCTGTGACGATGTCGATGCCATGGAAGCCCGCTGCAACGAGATGCTCCAGCAACTGGCCATGAACGGGCCCGAGGCCATGAAAGCCGCCAAGGACCTGGTATTCGCCGTCAGCCACAAGCCCATCAACGACGACGTGATTGACGACACCGCACACCGCATCGCGGATATCCGGGTGGGTGAAGAAGGGCAGGAAGGGCTCAGCGCCTTCCTGAACAAGCGCAAGGCCAACTGGGTTCCGGAGGAAGAATAACAATGTTCAGCAAGATACTGATCGCCAACCGGGGCGAAATCGCCTGCCGGATCATACAAACCGCCCACCGCATGGGCATTCGCGTTGTTGCCGTCTATTCGGAGGCCGACGCCAATGCACGGCACGTGGCCATGGCTGACGAAGCCTTCCACATCGGCCCTGCACCCAGCTCCGAGAGCTACCTGCGGGCCGAAAAGATCATCGAGATTGCCAAAAAGAGCGGTGCCCAGGCCATCCACCCCGGTTACGGTTTCCTCTCGGAAAACACCGGGTTTGCCGAATCCTGTGAAGCCAACAACATTGTCTTCATCGGCCCGCCCTCCTCGGCCATCGCTGCCATGGGCTCCAAGTCCGCAGCCAAGGCCATCATGGAAAAGGCTGGCGTACCGCTGGTGCCCGGTTACCACGGCGACGACCAGTCGGTTGAAACCCTGCGGGCCGAAGCCGAGAAATGCGGCTTCCCCTTGCTGCTCAAGGCTGTTGCCGGCGGCGGTGGCAAAGGCATGCGCGTCGTGAACAACATGGGCGAGTTTGACGACGCCTTGGCCGCCGCCAAGCGCGAAGCCCAGAACGCGTTCGGCAACCCGGACATGCTGATCGAACGTTACCTGACCCAGCCCCGGCACGTGGAGATCCAGGTCTTCTGCGACCAGGAAGGCAAGGGCGTGTACCTGGCCGAGCGTGATTGCTCCGTGCAGCGCCGCCATCAGAAAGTCCTGGAAGAAGCCCCGGCCCCGGGCCTGAGCGAAGAAACCCGCAAGGCCATGGGTGAAGCGGCCGTGCGCGCCGCCCAGGCCATTAACTACGTGGGTGCCGGCACCGTTGAATTCCTGTACGACGTCGACGGTTCCTTCTTCTTCATGGAGATGAACACCCGCCTTCAGGTCGAGCATCCGGTCACCGAAATGGTCACCGGCCAGGATCTGGTGGAATGGCAGCTGAAAGTGGCCTGGGGTGATGCCCTGCCGCTGGAACAGTCCCAGGTGAAAACCCGGGGCCACGCCCTGGAAGCGCGGATCTACGCCGAAGACCCGGACCAGGACTTCCTGCCGGCCACAGGCAACCTGCGCTACCTGAGCACTCCGGATGAAAGCGCCCATGTGCGCGTCGACACCGGCGTGACCGAGGGCGACGACATCAGCATCCATTACGACCCCATGATCGCCAAACTCATCGTGTGGGACGAAACCCGCGACCAGGCCATCAACCGCATGGTTCAGGCCCTGGAGCACTACCGCATCGCGGGCGTGAAGACCAACATCCGGTTCCTGCACGCCCTGGCGGACGCCCAACCGTTCCGGGAAGCGGAACTGACCACCGGCTTTATCGACGATCACCGGGAACTGCTGTTCCCGAAATCCAAGCTGGATACCCATAAAGCCCTGGTACTTGCCGCCGGTTTTGTTCTGGAACAGCGCAAATCCCGGGAAGTGGTCAGCACCGACCCCTGGTCGCCCTTCGGTCGCCAGAACAGCTGGCGCATGAACTCGGAATTTGCCCAGCCGCTGCAGCTGCAGGTGGGTGAAGAGATTCACGATCTCAAGGTGCTGGAGCGCGACGATCGCTATCAGGTATTCGTTGGTGACAGCGTCTACAACCTTACGGCCCGTCTGGATGACGACTACCTGCAGGCGGTCATCAACGGCCATCGCATCAGCATCCACGGCAACCTGCACAACGACCAGCTGGTGCTGTTCTACGAAGGCGACACCTTCAACTGCACCGTGTACAAGGAAAGCTACGGCTTCGAGGAAATGGCCGGCGAAGGCAGCCTGGCCGCGCCCATGAACGGCGCCATCGTCGCTGTGCAGGCCAAGGTTGGCGACAAGGTCACCGCGGGCCAGAGCCTGGTGATCATGGAAGCCATGAAGATGGAACACGCCATCAAGGCCCCTGCCGACGGCGTGGTCACTGAAATCTTCTTCGCCGAGGGCGACCAGGTTTCTGAAGGTGCTGAACTGATTGCCATTGAAGTGAATGAAGAGGAGGCAGGCTGATGGCCTTTCCCAAACAGGTTCGCCTGGTTGAGATGAGCCCCCGGGACGGACTCCAGAACGAGCCCGGCCCGGTGATCGCCACCGCCATCAAAACCGGGCTGATCGACCGCCTGGCAGACAGCGGCCTGAGCCACATCGAGGCCGCCAGCTTCGTATCCCCGAAATGGGTGCCACAGATGGGCGACGCCGCCGAGGTGATGGCCGGCATCAACCGCAAGGCTGGCGTTCGCTACTCCGCCCTCACCCCGAACCTGAAAGGCTTTGAGGGGGCACTGGCGGCGAAGGCCGACGAAGTGGCCGTCTTTGGCGCCGCGTCCGAATCCTTCACTAAGAAGAACATCAACTGCACCATCGCCGAGAGCCTCGAGCGCTTTGCGCCGGTCGTCGAGGAAGCACGCAAACACGGCATCCCCGTGCGCGGCTATGTCTCAACCGTGATGGGTTGTCCCTACGAAGGTGACATTGCCCCGGAACAGGTGGCCACCGTGGCCAAGGCCCTGTACGACATGGGCTGCCACGAGATTTCCCTGGGCGACACCATTGGTGTGGGCACTCCGATCAAAGCCAAACGCATGCTCGAAGCCGTCGCTGCGCATGTGCCCATGGATAAACTGGCCGCGCACTTCCACGACACCTACGGCCAGGCACTGGCCAATCTGTATGCGGTGCTGGAAGAAGGCGTCAGCGTTATCGATGCCTCCGTCGCCGGCCTCGGCGGCTGTCCCTACGCCAAGGGTGCTTCTGGCAACGTCGCAACCGAGGACGTGCTATACCTGCTTAACGGCCTTGGCATCAAGACCGGCGTCGATCTTGAAAAACTGGTCGCCACAGGCGACTGGATCTGCAGCCAGCTGAACCGTCAAAACGGTTCGAAAGTCGGTCAGGCAACAGACTGTCAAGCCGGCTCATGAAAATAGGATTTGACTCATGAAAAACCAAACCACTCCCAGCCCTGATATTTTATGGTCGCCCTCAGAAGACACCCTGAAGAACTCCAGAATGGGCCAGTTCAAGGCCTGGTTGGAGCAGCAGGGCCTTGGTCCCTTTACCGATTACCACGCTTTGTACCAGTGGTCGATTGATGAGCTTGAGACCTTCTGGCAAAAGGTCTGGGATTACTGTGGTCTTGTCTGCGATACCCCGGCTGAAAAAGTACTGGGCAAACGTGACATGCCCGGCGCCGAGTGGTTCCCGGGCATGAAGCTGAACTTTGCCGCCAACCTGCTCCGGCTGGCGGATGGCGAACACGCCGACCAGGAGGCGGTCGTTGCCTACTGCGAAACTCGCCCGGTCCTGCGTAGGACTTACGCTCAACTCAAAGCGGACGCGGGCGCCCTGGAAGCCTTTCTGCGCGACAAGGGTATTCAACAGGGCGATCGTGTGGCTGGCGTTGTCACCAATGGCTACGAAGCCCTTGTTGGTATGCTGGCTGCGACAAGCATGGGTGCCATCTGGAGTTCTGCCTCCCCCGATTTCGGCATCGGGGCCATTCTCGATCGCTTTGGCCAGATTGAACCGGCAGCGTTGATCGTGGTGAATGGCTACGGCTATGGCGGCAAGGTATTCGCTCGCCAGCAGGACTTCGCAGAGCTGATTGCAGGTCTGCCTACTCTCAAATCGGTTGTTAGTGTCCAGCAATTGCCAGACGAGCCCCCGATTGCCGGAAACCTGGTTACCACCTGGGAAGACATGCTGGCCTACGGCAAAGGTAATGCACCCTCCTTCACGCCGCTGCCTCCGGATCATCCGGTGTATATCCTGTATTCCTCCGGCACCACGGGCAAACCCAAGTGCATCGTGCACGGCAATGCTGGCCTGCTGGTCAATCATGCCAAGGAGCTGATGCTGCACGGCGACGTTGGCCCCGAAGACCGGTTCCTGTACTTCACCACCTGTGGCTGGATGATGTGGAACTGGCAGGCCTCCGCCCTGATGACCGGCGCCGCCGTGATCACCGTTGATGGCTCTCCGGGTTACCCGAGCCTGAACTTTCTGTGGGACACCGTTGCGGAAGAGAAGGTCACCCACTTCGGAACCAGCGCCCGGTTCATTGCCGGCTGCCGAAAAGGCGAACTCAAGCCCGCAAAAACCCTGGATCAGAGCAAGCTGCGAGTGGTGTTTTCCACCGGCTCACCGCTGTTGCCGGAAGACTATGACTGGGTTTACAGCGATGGCGCCCCTGACGCCCTGCTCGGTTCCATTGCCGGTGGCACCGACATCTGCGGCTGCTTCGTCGGCTCAACGCCGCTGCTGCCGGTTCGCCGCGGCGAGATCCAGTGCCGCTTCCTGGGCGTCGACGCCGTGGCCTACGGCGACGATGGTCAGCCGGTCAGCGAAGGCCGGGGCGAACTGGTCTGCCGCCAGCCATTGCCCTCCATGCCGGTCAGCTTCTGGCAGGACCCGGGAGACGAACGCTACAAGGACGCCTACTTCAACACCTTCCCGGGTGTGTGGGCCCACGGCGATTTCATCGAGTTCACCGAGCACGGCGGCGCCATCATCTACGGCCGCTCTGACGCCACCCTGAACCCGGGCGGCGTTCGCATCGGCACTGCGGAAATCTACCGCCAGGTCGAAACCGTGGCGGAGGTCAAAGACAGCCTCGTGGTGGGACGCCAGATCGACGGCGACGTGGAAGTGGTTTTGCTGGTGGTCCCGGCCGCCGGCCAGGAAATCACCAACGATCTGCTTAAACAACTCAAGAGCCGAATCCGCGAGGGCGCCAGTCCACGGCACGTACCCAAGCGCATCGTGCAGGTGAACGATATTCCGTACACCCGCAGCGGCAAGAAGGTGGAGCTAGCCGTCGCCAGGCTAATTAATGGTTCCAAAAAGTCGGATAACCGCGATGCCCTGAGCAATCCCGAGGCGCTGGACGAGATCGCAGCAGCACTAACAGATGTTGGCCTCCTGTAACTAAAGGCACCTACACTTGTGAAAATCAACACTTCGATTAGCCGGTTAAAATTAACTTTCTTGAATTGTGGAGGGGCATAGTGGAACGCGAATCGATGGAATTTGATGTTCTGATCGTCGGCGGCGGCCCGGCGGGCCTGTCGGCAGCGTGCCGTGTCATGCAACTGGCACAGGAAGCTGGCGAGGAACTCACCGTATGCGTTGTAGAGAAAGGTTCTGAGATCGGCGCCCACATTCTGGCCGGTACCGTATTCGAGCCCACTGCCCTCAACGAACTCTTCCCGGACTGGAAAGAGAAAGGCGCCCCGCTCAACACGCCCGTTACCCGGGACGACATTTTCCTGCTGAAGAACCAGGACAGCGCCACCAAGATCCCGAATGCGTTTGTGCCCAAGAACATGCACAACCATGGCAACTACATTATCAGCCTGGGTAACCTGTGCCGCTGGCTCGCCGAACAGGCCGAACAGCTTGGCGTTGAGGTGTATCCCGGCTTTGCCGCGTCCGAAACCATCATTGAAGACGGTCAGGTAAAAGGCATCATTACCGGCGACATGGGCGTGGCCCGCGACGGTTCCGAAAAAGACGGCTACATGCCGGGCATGGAACTGCGCGCGAAATACACGCTGTTCACCGAGGGCTGCCGCGGTCACCTGGGCAAGCGCCTGATCAAGGAGTTCAAGCTTGATGAAGGCAAAGACCCGCAGCACTACGGTATCGGTATCAAGGAACTGTGGGATATTGATCCGGCCAAACACGAGCCGGGCCTCGTAGTTCATACCACCGGCTGGCCCCTGAAAGAAACCGGCTCCACCGGTGGTTCTTTCCTTTATCACCTCGAGAATGGCCAGGTATATGTGGGCCTGATCACCGATCTGTCCTACAGCAACCCGCATCTGAGCCCGTTTGAGGAATTTCAGCGGCTGAAGCTGCATCCGGAAATCAAGAAACACCTGGAAGGCGGCAAGCGCGTTTCCTACGGCGCCCGTGCAATCACTAAAGGCGGTTATAACGCCCTGCCCAAGATGAGCTTCCCGGGTGGTCTCTTGCTGGGCTGTGACGCGGGCACGCTGAACGGTTCCAAGATCAAGGGCTCCCACACCGCCATGAAGTCCGGCATGTTGGGCGCCGAGGCAGTTTTCGAAGCGCTGAAGGACGGCAAGAGCGGCGAAGAGATCAGCAGCTTCCAGAAGAAATTTGAAGACAGCTGGCTGTTCAAGGAGCTATACGCAGAGCGTAACTTCGGCCCGGCGATGCACAAGTTCGGCAATATAGTCGGTGGCGCCATCGCCTACTTTGAGCAGAACATCCTGCGCGGCAGCCTGCCGATTACCTTCCACGATACCACTCCGGATTATGCCACCATGAAGCCGGCAGCCGAGTGCAAGAAGGTGACCTATCCCAAGCCGGATAACACCCTGACCTTCGATCGTCTGTCCTCGGTGTTCATTTCAAACACCAACCACGAGGAAGATCAGCCGGTTCACCTTAAACTGACCGATCCGGACCTTCCGATCCGCGACAACCTGCCTAAATACGATGAGCCTGCGCAGCGCTACTGCCCTGCTGGTGTTTATGAAGTTGTCGAGAAAGACGATGGCAGCGGAAAGCGCTTCCAGATCAACGCCCAGAACTGTGTTCACTGCAAGACCTGCGACATCAAGGATCCTGCACAGAACATTAACTGGGTAACTCCGGAAGGGGGCGGTGGCCCGAATTATCCGAATATGTAGGTGACACCAAACCGTGAGATATAGCTTGTAATTACCCTTTTCAGAGGAGGCTCCATAAGCCTCCCTGACTTCCTACTGTGTGTCCATTTTGATTAAATCAAGCGATCCTAGAGAATCAGAGCATCTTAACCGCTTGCAAAGAAATTGGTGACAAGGCCTCTCCGTCAGAGATAGCGTATTCCTTTATCTGGCGCTTCATTTCCCTGGCCCAGAACTTAGTAAGATGTTGTGCAACAAATTGAATCGCCTCTTCACGACACTGCGTTGGCGCATTAATGCTGATTTGATTAACCATCTTAACTAAATGTGTCGTTTGATCACTGCTCACATTTATTTACCCCAATAAATTGCCAAATTCTACTCAATGCTTGCGCGTATAAATAACGTGCCTTCCCGGTCTTGCAAAGCCGATAAGAGTCATTCCGGCTTCCTCGGCCCGGCGAATTGCCAGTGCCGTGGCTGCCGAAACAGCAACCAGACAGCGAATGCCCACGCCCGCGCTTTTCTGGACCATTTCGAAACTGGCCCGACTTGAGATGAGCGCGAAGCCGTCGTTGAAAGCGTTGGGGCCATACCGAGCAATCCGCGCACCAATTAGCTTGTCCAGAGCATTATGCCGACCGATATCTTCCCGGATCGTCTGAATCATGCCCTCGCTGTCACACCAGGCAGCCCCATGGGTAGCTCCGGTTTCAGACTGCAGGGGCTGATGCTGCCGTAGTCCATGAAGGGCAACCTGAACAGATCGATTGTGGGGAGAAGTATGATTGGGCACCTCTTGAATAGGACGAACCGCTTGAGAGAGACTCTCGGTGCCACACAGCCCGCAGCCTGTTCGGCCGGCCATGTTTCGGCGCTGCTCCTTCAATCGTGCAAAACACTCGCCGGCGACATGCATCTCCAAAGTGATGCCCTGTTTACCAACCCCCACGTCAAGCTGGAAGAGTTGCTCCGGGCAATCAATAATCCCCTCGCTTAAGCTGAACCCAAGACCAAAATCTTCCAGGTCAGAGGGCGAAGCCATCATCACAGCATGAGAGATGCCGTTGTAGACCATAGCTACCGGAACCTCTTCTGCAACCTGATCACTATTCGGAGTGCCCTCAATCCCGCCGCAAACATCGACCGTCGTTTCGAATACGGTCGAAGGAAGAGCTTGCTCCTGTGTCCCAGGCGCCATCACCGCATCCTCTACCTTACTCAAAGGAAGCGACATCGGAGCGCTCCTCCTCGCCTGCCTTTGAATCCAATAACTGATGCTGGCGCTCGTCGAACTGCGCAAAGTGCCGTTGCCAGGCGGATGGCTGACTAACCTTCTCTACCTGCACCGCCGTGACCTTGTACTCAGGGCAATTGGTGGCCCAGTCCGAACTATCAGTGGTAATAACATTGGCACCGCTGCCCGGATGATGGAAGGTGGTCCAGACTACCCCGGGCAGCATGCGGTCACTTATTCGCGCCCGCAAAACTGTCTGCCCTACGCGACTTGAAACGCCTAGCCAGTCGCCTTCTCGAACACCGCGCAGTTCGGCGTCACTAGGGTGGATTTCCAGAACGTCCTCGCTGTGCCACTGGCTATTTTCAGTCCGCCGGGTTTGTGCGCCCACGTTGTACTGACTCAGGATACGTCCGGTCGTAAGCAACAGCGGGAACTTACGATTAGTTTTTTCCTCGGTAGCAACATACTCGGTGACCGCAAATTTGCCCTTGCCGATCGGGAAGTCGAGGGTGTGCATGGTAGGGGTTCCATCAGGGTGCTCGTCGTTACAAGGCCACTGGATACTACCAAGATCGTCCAGCCTGTCGTAACTGACTCCTGTGAAGGTCGGCGTCAGCCGAGCAATCTCGTCCATAATCTCGGACGGATGGTTGTAATGCATCGGATATCCCAACGCATTGGACAACGCCATGGTGACTTCCCAGTCTTCCATCCCGGCCACTGGCGCCATCACCTTGCGCACCCGGTTAATCCGTCGCTCGGCGTTGGTGAAGGTGCCGTTCTTTTCGAGGAAAGTGGAGCCCGGCAGCAACACATGAGCGTACTTGGCGGTTTCGTTCAGGAAGATATCCTGCACAATCAGACAATCCAGCGAACTGAGTGCCGCCTCCACATGCTGGGTGTTGGGATCGGACTGGGCAATATCCTCGCCCTGCACATACATGGCCTTGAAACTTCCGGCAATGGCGGCATCAAACATGTTGGGAATTCGCAGGCCCGGCTCGTTGTCTATGACCACATTCCATGCATCCTGGAACTTGGTCCGTACCGCCGAATCGCCCACATGCTGGTAGCCGGGCAGTTCGTGAGGGAAGGAGCCCATGTCGCAGGAGCCCTGAACGTTGTTTTGTCCCCGCAGCGGGTTCACCCCCACACCTTCACGGCCAATGTTACCGGTGGCCATTGCCAGGTTGGCGATACCCATCACCATGGTGGAGCCCTGGCTGTGCTCGGTGACACCCAGGCCATAGTAGATGGCTCCATTATGCGCTTCGCCATACGCCCGCGCGGCCTGACGCACCAAGTCGGCAGACACACCGGTGACCACCTCCAGGGCTTCCGGAGAATGGCGTTCCTCGGCAATGAAATCCCGCCACTGGTTGTATTGTTTGAGCTCACACCGGCTTTCGATGAACCCTTTGTCTTCCAGCCCCTCGGTCACAATCACATGGGCCAGCGAGTTGATCATCGCTACGTTGGTACCCGGACGTAACGGCAGGTGAATGCCTTCAGTGCCATGGGGCGTTTTCAGCAGATCGATGCGGCGCGGATCAATCACGATCAGTTTTGCGCCCTGGCGAAGACGCTTGCGCATCTGGGAGGCAAACACCGGGTGGGCATCGGTAGGGTTGGCACCGATCACCACTATGGTGTCGGCCTTCATAACGGAATCAAAGGTCTGTGTTCCCGCGGATTCGCCCATGGTGGTCTTCAGACCAAAGCCGGTGGGGGAATGACAGACACGTGCACAGGTGTCTGTGTTGTTGTTGCCGAACGCCGCGCGAATCAGCTTCTGCACCAGATAGGTTTCCTCATTGGTACAGCGGGAAGACGTAATACCGCCGATGCTTTCCCGACCGTATCTTGCCTGGGTGTCTTTGAGCTTCTTGGCAGAAAACTCAATGGCCTCTTCCCAAGTCACAACTTGCCAGGGGTCGTCGATCGACTCCCGGATCATTGGCTCCTTGATCCGGTCCTTGTGAGTGGCATAGCCGAACGCAAAACGCCCCTTCACGCAGGAATGACCTTGGTTGGCATCGCCACCCTTGTAGGGAACCATGCGCACCAATTGGTCACCTTTCATTTCTGCCTTGAACGAGCAGCCCACACCGCAGTATGCGCAAGTAGTGACCACACTGTGCTCTGGCTGGCCAGCGTCGATCACGCTCTTTTCCATTAATGTGGAGGTGGGGCAGGCCTGCACGCAGGCACCGCACGAGACGCACTCGGAATCCATGAACGGATCGTTCTGGCCGGCAGACACCTTGGAGTCGAAACCACGGCCGTCGATGGTCAGGGCAAAAGTGCCCTGCACTTCCTCACAGGCGCGTATGCAACGGGAGCAGACAATGCACTTACTGGGGTCGAAGCTGAAATAGGGGTTGGAGTCGTCCACCTCCACATCGAGATGGTTCTCACCCTCAAATCCATAACGGACTTCCCGAAGCCCCACGGCGCCGGCCACGTCCTGCAGTTCGCAATTGCCATTGGCCGGACAGGTCAAGCAGTCCAACGGGTGGTCTGAAATATACAGCTCCATGATGTTGCGCCGGAGCTTCGCCAGCTTGGCGTTCTGAGTGGTGACAGTCATGCCTTCGGACACCGGAGTGGTACAGGAGGCCGGATAGCCGCGTCGGCCCTCGATCTCCACCGCGCACATGCGACAGGAACCGAAGGCTTCGAGGTTGTCCGATGCACACAGCTTGGGAATATTGATACCCGCCAGGGTGGCTGCCCGCAGTACCGAGGTTCCTTCTGGCACGGCGATATCGGTGCCGTCTATGGAGAGGCTGACTAGAGTTTCTGAATTACTGGGCGGCGTACCATAGTCGATATTGGGATTCAGGCCGCTCGTGTCGGGATCAAAATATTGCAGCATTGTTATTGCCTCCACTCGCGTTGGTCAGGCCGTCAGGTCGTCCGGAAAATATTTCATCACACTCTGTACAGGGAATGGGGTCATACCGCCCATGGCACATAGGGAGCCATCCACCATGGTCTCGCACAGCTCCTCCAGCAGAACCAGGTTGGCCTCCGGGCTCTCGCCAGCACGAATTCGGTCGATCACTTCGAGACCACGCACTGAACCGATCCGACAGGGTGTGCACTTTCCGCAGGACTCCACGGTGCAGAACTCCATGGCGAACCGAGCCTGCTCGCCCATATCCACCGTGTCATCAAAGACCACCACGCCGCCATGGCCGATGCCTGCGCCAAGTTGGGCAAAGGCTTCGTAATCCATCGGCGTATCCCACTGGTTTTGCGGCATGTAGGCCATCAGCGGGCCGCCCACCTGAACCGCTTTCATGGGGCGGCCAGTGAAAGTGCCACCACCGAAGTCTTCCAGGATCTCTCTCAGGCTGACCCCGAATGCAAGTTCGATCAGACCGCCCCTTCGAATGTTGCCCGCCAACTGGATGGGCAGCGTACCCCGGGACTTACCCATTCCGTAATGAGCGTAGGTCTGGCCGCCTTTTGCAAGAATGAATGGCACAGCGGCGAACGACAGTACGTTATTGACTACTGTAGGCTGGCCGAATAGCCCTTTGATCGCAGGCAGGGGCGGCTTTGCGCGAACCAGGCCGCGTTTGCCTTCCAGACTTTCCAGAAGCGAGGTTTCCTCACCGCAGATGTAGGCGCCCGCCGCTAGCCGCACTTCCAGGTTGAAAGCACGACCGCTGCCTCTGACATCCCGGCCCAGATAACCTTCGGCTTCGGCACGACTGATCGCTTCATTCAGAATACGGTGAGCCACAGGATATTCCGAACGCAGATAAATGAATCCCTGTGTCGCCCCCACTGCCAGCCCGGCGATGGTCATGCCTTCAATCAGCATGTAGGGGTCGCATTCCATGGCGAGCCGGTCTGCAAAGGTTCCGGAATCTCCCTCGTCGGCGTTGCAGACAATGTACTTCTGTTGCTGCCAGGGCTCATCGTGTACGGTCTGCCACTTGATGCCGGTAGGAAAAGCAGCGCCACCGCGACCGCGCAGACCGGAAGCCTTCACTTCATCAACAATTGCCTGAGGCGACAGGGAGACGGCCTGCTCCAGACCGACGAATCCGCCGTGGGACCGGTAGTCTGCAATCGACAGCGGATCCGTGATGCCAATGCGGGAGAATGTCAGCCTCTGCTGGAGCTTGAGGTAAGAAATGTCTTCCACCATGCCAAGGCATAGCGGATGGTCAGACTTTCCTTCGAACAAACCGGCATCGACAAGCGCATCAACGTCATGCGCCTCTACCGGGCCGAAACCAATGCGGCCCGAATCGGTTTCAACTTCTACCAACGGCTCCAGCCAGAACAGTCCGCGGGAACCGTTGCGCACCAACTCGATCTCAAGGCCACGGGCATTGGCATGACGCTCTATTAACTTTGCCACCTTGTCCGCGCCCATCGACAATGCAGTGGTATCACAGGGCACGTAGATTCTTTTCAACATAATCAATGCCCCTTCGCTTGCACAAAATCCAGTGCAGTGGTGGTGAGCTCGTCCACCAGGCGATCAAACTTCTGCGGGGTTACCCGACCATGAATGTCATCGTTAACACGGATCGAAGGTGCGCAAGCGCAGTTACCCAAGCAATAAACCGGTTCGAGGGTAAACTCGTTGTCCGAAGATGTACCGTGATAGTCCACTCCCAAGCGGGCTTTGATATGCTCTTCAAGTGTTCGCCCCCCCATGGCCTGACATGCTTCCGCGCGGCAAACATGAACCACTCTGCAACCTACCGGATGGCTCCGGAAGTGGTGATAGAAGCTGATAACCCCATGCACTTCAGCCCGGCTCAACTGAAGCTTCTCTGCGATAATTGGGACAGAACTCTCCGGGATATACCCAAAATGATCCTGCACAGAGTGGAGAATAGGCAAAAGTGCCCCGGGCTTATGTTTCAAGCCTTCAACTATCCGCTCGATCATGACTGACATCTCTCTCGCTATGCCTAAGGCGATGGAGTTAAAATTCGCACCGCATATATGCACACTTGTTCTTATTTAGTAGTATTAAATGCAACAAAAGAACCTTATCACTCATTAAAAAGAAGCCCAATATGCATGGCTATACCTAAACTTTCTGTTTTCCCAGCGTGGGCTATCCATACAACTCATGCCAGCCAACTCGACCCTGCGATATTTCCTCTCCTACAAGCGGTTCGGGAGACAGAAAAGCTAACTGAAGCCGCAAAATTTGCAGGGATATCATATCGCCATGCCTGGAACCTGCTGCACCAATTAGGCGAAGCTTTGGAGTTTCCCATCGTAGTACGGCAAAGAGGCAGGGGGACTCGATTATCGGATCTTGGGGAACGGGTGTTACTGGCCGAACAAAGAGTTAGAGCGCGGCTTGGCCCTCAGCTCGACAGCATGGCTTCAGAAATTAATGATGAGATTCAAAAAGTGGTGGCTGGGCGCAATGCAGTACTTCGGATTAATGCCAGTCACGGCTATGCCATATCACTGCTACCTCAACACAATGACCAAGTTGAAATTAACCTCCAATACCGAAACCCTCAGGAAGCACTGCTTGACTTGTTGAATGGTCGATGCGACATCTCAAGTTTCCACTTCCCAACGTGCCCATTTCTGGCCAAGCGTGTTCTAGATCACTATGAGAGCGAGTTAAACAGGGCTCAATTGAAATTGATTCGGTTTGTTAAGCGTAAGGAAGGCTTAATGATGAAACCGAGCGTCGGCCCCTTAAAGTCTCTTAAAGAGCTAACGGAGTCTAATGCACTGTTCATTCGTCGCGATACGCATTCTGGGACGCGCATCCTATTCGACTTACTTATGGAGCGAGAGAAGCTGACCCTAGGTGCAGTGAACTGCACATCGCATTATGAATACACTCACACCGCCATTGCCGCCTGTGTAGCTGCTGGCATGGCAGATGTTGGTTTCGGAGTGGAAGCTGCGGCGAATCAATTTGGACTTTCTTTCTCAGAGCTTGCTGAAGAACACTACCTTCTAGCATGTCGAGAGGAGAATCTTAAACTTGCGACTGTTCAAGATCTGATCGGCTTAATCCAATCAAAGTCGGTCTTGGATTCGGTAGAAAACCTACCGGGCTACTGTCCCGACTCGCCCGGAGAAATCACAACCTTCGATGAGCTCTTGAGCGAGAATCAAGGTTACGTTCCGAGCAATCATGTTGCCCCTTGACGCCCGAATACGGACGTGGTCAGACGGATGGACCATAGCGGCAAAAGATCACGAATATTTGAAGAAGCCCGGGGCAATATCAAATTTAAGAGATGGTGGGATGGGGCCGAGCATCGCCCCTAATCCTCAAGAACCGAACTGCCAAATTGAACTTTCCTGTCCGATTTTCAAGTTCCTTGGCATACCTCTCAAGCGAGTCGCTTATACCATCAATAGCTCTAGAGCGATCGGCACTCAGGCCGGCCAGATCATTAATTTGAGTGATGTTCTGGTTGATCTTTTCAACCACTTCGGTTTGTTCCTCTGTTGCAGATGCCACACTGGCGTTCATCTCTACCGGCTTTTTCTGGCTCAACTGACTGGAGGCCTTACTGAAAAGTGCGCATTGCGGCTCTGTTCTTGCCAGACCGTTTCGCGAGGTACATGGTTTCATCAGCCACCATCAGGGCTTTATCGACTCGACCGGGTGTTTCATTGAAGGTCACCACGCCAAGTGAAAACGTCACCGGCCAGTCATTCTTCTTCATCTTGTTCTCCAGGGTCTCGACCAGGCGCGGGATAAACTTCCTGGCCGCGTCGAAATCCGTATCAGGAAGCAACACCGCAAATTCGTCGCCACCGATGCGTGCCGGGAAGTCGCCGCTACGAAGGCCAGACTTGAGAGTATCCCCCACGTCTATGAGCACTTTGTCTCCCTCTGCATGACCGTATTCATCGTTAATCGGCTTGAAGTTGTCCAGATCAATACTGATTAGCGTGAAATGTCGACCGTAGCGAGAAAGACGTTCGATGGAGCGTTCAAGCTCTGCCCGAAAGCTCCGAATGTTAGCAATCGACGTAAGGGGATCTGTCCGGGCAAGCAGTCGTTCCTGGTCCAGTTCATTCCGCAACCCGGTCACAAGGTAACGCTGCTCAGATACATCCTGACAAATCGCCAGGGTGTAACTTCCGCACGCTAACGTAATCTGCCTCAGAATAATAACGATGGCGAAGCGTGTCCCGTCCCCTCGCACAGCTTCCAACGCAGAATTTGCGATCCGTGACTCCTTCTCTGGAGATTTATGAAAGCTCGCCATCTTATCGTCGTGACCTTCGCGCTTCTCAACTGGAATGAGTTCCCAGACATGCTTTGCGTGGAAGCTATCACCGTTGGATTTGAATACCCGCTTGGCCATTTCATTAGCAATAAGGATTTCACCGCGATCGTCAACGACAAGGGCCGCTTCGGGAAGAGTATTCAGGAACCATTTGTAATCGGAAAGAGTGGGCAGGTTGTAAGTATTCAAAAACAGGTACTCACAGGTGCTGAAATCAGCACGAAACAAAGACGGCGGTAATGGAAAGGAGAGGATTATATAGGCTTCAGCCCAAAACATGGTCAATCATTGACCATGTTTGACAGGAATTTACGAGTAGTATTCGTTTTTGCTCCTAGGATGTAAGTCCAAATTGGCTGAACTATGTCCAATTCAACGCAGCTGCAACCGGACAAAATTCAGGTAGTTGTTTAAGTAAAACTGGGCGAGTAAAGTACGAAATCAAGGGTCGAGGGCAGCGGTCGCTATGGTAGGTTTTTGCCAACTCTAACCGGACAACCCTGTGCCCAGATTCGGCGTTAATCGTGTAAACATTGGTATTAAAAGGGTTTTCTAGAAGGCGCAACTTGAAACCTAACCATTTGAACCACCTCAAATTAAGTCGATTAACCCCTCCTTAGAACACCAAAGAAGAGTGCACTCCGGAGGCAAAGGTCATAGGTTCGAATCCTATCGGGCGCGCCATTATTTTCGAAGGCTTGCGTGAAAACGCAGGCCTTTTTTATTTGGCTGTGCCTGTATGGTGCCTTGCTGTTACCCGGTCACTTCAGGCCGGTGCATAACCACCCAGTAACGGGACCCTTTCACGGATTCACCTCACCATCTCGATAGCGCAGCCACTTCGGGTCAATGGAGACCTCATAAGAGCCAATCATCCAGGCCGAGACTGGCGACGACAACCCCAAGAACAAGACCTGTAGGCAGACTAAGACGCCGAAACAGCGGTTTTTTACTCACTCCCTTTGGTTCACGAGCTGGCCGAATCCCAGTCGGAAAGAGTTTTCTACCCAATCGGTCATGCAAAAAAACGATAAAAAACAGTGCAGCAGACAAGACGACAATGCTAAATACTGCAGCCCAGGCCCCGGTAAACATCAATCGAACCAAGTCGTTGATTGCGACCCCAAGCAAAACACCTATGACGAAGTTTACTGCCGAGCTTGCCCAATGGCCGGCCTGCGCAAAAAATGCGGCTGCCCGCTGAGCACGTATCTCAGGATCCTGTTTATCGGCCTTTGAATCTGGTTTGACCTGCGACCAGACGACTAAAGCCATAACCATGCAGATGAAGGTTGAGGCGATTAGAAAATCAATTATGCTAAACATCTGGTCGTATTTTCTCCCAGCGACTCTTGCAAATGGACTATTCAGGCTTATCACCTGCCCAGGGGCGCCCTAAATGGACCGAAAGGTCAGAGGCGGGAACGCCCGCCTTTTAAATTTGAGGAGGTCAGGTCGCAAAGCGGACGTTCAGATCTCAGTTTCAGCTGCCGGCATCATCGGCGAGGTTTAATGAAAAGACGCCCCGTAGGCTAGCAGCGGGCCTATCCAAATTGCGAAAGATACGCAAAGTCCGAATTTACCGGGCTTTAACAGTGTGCTTTTCTTCGGGTTGTTCGGGTTATAGAAAATCTTAATTAAGTCCCCGTGCCGATCCACACTTTTGAACTGATGATCGAGAATACCCCTAGCGTTTCGATTGGTGACGAAGATCCAAGGTGAGACACGTTTGCCCTGATACCTTTTGCCATCGACCTCATATTCATAGAGCGCGCTAACAACATATCGAGTATCAGCGTCATATCGATCGCTCCCGCCGAAGGTGCGGGTGCCGCCATCCAGCAATTTGCCTCTGACTGAAGGCCACTGTCGCATTCTCAACTGGCCTATGAGTGAAAGACTCATTATCAAAAAGCAGTAAAGGGCGATGAAAAATACGACACCTTGCTTATCACCGGCTTTAGCCAGCTCCCACATCGAAACGAGGTATTCCACGCTGTTCGCTCTGTTGGTCCAGGATCGATATTTCTATTTTCCATATTTTCTGGAAGGATAAAACGAATTGCTTTTCGTTGCGGTGCGCAAATAATTGACCGCTATTTATTCGTAACCGGCGGTCGCAAAGCAAACATTCAGGTTTTAATCCGAACGCATAAGCTTAAGAGCTCCCTGATTAGGGCGCTCAGTGGCGGCTTACGGCCGGAACGGCGCCTAAGCGACTGGTCAGACGGCTTGGTGGCGAAGCTCTGAGAGAGCGCCGCCAGAACCCCGGCCTGCCGAATTAGCGCCCCCTACTGCTTCAATTCGACCCGGAGGAGCCTGAGCCTCTGCGTAGTACTCAGGTTCTCGACGGAATGAGGAGCCTCCGGATCCTTCCACATCGTCAGCGGCAACGTTAGCGGCCCGCTCATCTCCCTGGAGTCGAAGATGACTTCGCCGTCCGCGTTGCGGTCAATGAAGTGACCCGCCTCCGTGATGTGAAGAACGCTGGGCCAACGGTGATGGTGCAGGTTCTCCAGTTCACCGGGGGCGAGGGTAACTTCGAACACGCGCACTCGCTCGTTTTCCAGGAGCACTGTGTGATTTTCCGGCGCGGCGATGACTGCGTCCAGCTCGGGAGGCCATTCGGTGGGGTCGCCTGTCTGGTAGAGAAGCGGCTGTGCTTCTTGATCTTGTGCACCGACGGTGGGCACAAGAACGAGCATCGTCAGGGTGATTGGGAGTAATAGGTTGAAGTGAGTCATACCATTGCCTCTCGTGAGGTTGGTTGATAGAGGGTGACGGGAGGCCGTACAACCCCTATTCAGGGCGGGGCCTTTAAGTATGACTCAAGAAGTGGGTTTCTTCCTCCAAATAGGGCAATCGGTCGCAAAGCGGACATTCGAGATGGAGCAAGCCGTTCTGTTTAATCGACCTGCAAGATGAACATCTCATAACCAAACTCACCGAGATACTGGTCAATAATTCCAATTTCTCGATCAATGTCGGCCAGTGCCGTCGACTCGGCCATCTGAGGCTTCAATTCATTGAGGCGTGAACGCAAAGGTTCATAACAATTTGCCCATGCCTGCTGGCTCAGGGAAAAATGATCAATTACCGTATATCCCGCCCGCCGGATTTGTTGCTCACGTAAAGTAACTGATTGCATGTCAGGATATTCTTGATGCCAAAAGTCCACGGCGGTCTGACTTGGCGTGTCTGTCAGCCAAACCAAATCATTCACCACGATGCAGCCTTTTGGCTTCAAGAGTTTTTTCCAGGTTGTAAGCGCTTTCTCAAAGCCCATAACGTAGGCCGACGCTTCTGCCCAAGCGAGATCGAAGCTGCCAGTCTGGAATGGCAAATCCGTCATACTTGCGCATTCGGTTCTCACTCGGTCTTGAAGGCCTTGCTCAACAAGCCGTTGTTTCAACGCCTCTATTGCGCTTGCTTCATTGTCCACGGCCACGACCTGAGCCTTTGTCTTTTCGGCAAGTATGATAGTGGCAAGGCCCTTGCCACAGCCGATATCAACAACTTGAGTTGGTACGATAGGCACTCGGGCCAGAGCTTTAACAGTATCTTCTTCAGAACCTGGTCCCCAACGGTCAAGGCCCTGGAAAACGGCCATAAAGTCGGCCATGTATTGGTCATGTTGATTCATATCTTTAGATAACCATTTCAAATGCAGGGCTTGCCGCTCACTGAAGCCTTGCTGTTTAATCCAATCTAGGTAGGCGTCGGGTGCGACCCGGTCAGTTACCTGGTGCCAGGCACGCAACGAGCCTTTACCGAGCAATGCAGAAAGCAGGCGACTGGCTCTCTGCTTTGCTTCGATCTCAGCATTCAACTGCACCATTCGGCGTTGCAGCATGCCTCTATCGAGCTTGCCATCGAGGCAGTCCTTGCACTCCTGAAGGCTCAGCCCCCCGGCTTGTAGCTGTTGCAACAGTCGAAGGCGCTGGAGGTCCTTTTCCCCGTAAAATCGATATCCGTTCGACTGACGCTTGCCAGTGATCAATCCTTTTTTTCGTAATACAACAAAGTTGATCGGGATAGATTGAGCTGTGCAGCCAGCTCTGAGATTCGATACATGACACCCCCAACTTTGCTACTACAGATAGAAGGTAAACTATGAAGTTATAGACGGGTCAACAATGAACGTGGTTTTGAGTCAGCCTACAATTTCCCGAAAGCCAGGCCAATGTCCGCTTTTGTTTAGGCAATGGAGGGGCCCTGGCAGAGCCCGAAATTGCTCATCGCCTGACTCCGAGAGAAGCTTCGATCACCAGTAATCTACGCTTGAGGGCAGCTTTACCCCATCAAATCTCAATACTCTCCGCGATCTCCAAAGCATCCTCCACCTCGACACCAAGGTATCGCACGGTACTGGACATATTTGTGTGTCCCAATAGCAACTGCACCGCTCGAAGATTCTTGGTCTTCTTGTAGATCAATGTCGCTTTGCTACGTCGCATTGAGTGGGTTGCGTAGACTGAAGGATCAAGTCCAATGCTGGTAATCCATTTTTTGACGAGACGGGCATATTGATGAGTAGTGATGTGGTCAAACTGTCTCATCCGACTCGGCCACAGATAATCCATACCTGTAAGACCGCGCAATTTGATCCACGCTTCAACCGATTCGCGCGTCTTTTTCGTTATCTCAAACTGGACAGGTTGACTGGTTTTCTGCTGAATGACTTGGGCCCTATCCAGTACCTCTCCGTTTCTGGAAATATCTCGAACCAGAAGCTTAACCATATCGCAGGATCGGAGTTTGCAATCAATCGCCATGTTGAACATCGCCAACTCGCGGATGTTCTTTGCGATTTCTAATCGAATACGTATAGCCCAGATCTGTTCCAGTTTGAGAGGAAGTTTTTGGCCCACGAGCTTTCCCTTATTCCAGGGAGATTTGCCAATTGGAAATGTCATGGTGTAGCCCTCTTTTGAGGGATAGGAACCATAAGTATGGTTAAAAAGCCTGTTTTCTGCTGGCCAGGCTTAAGTAGAGCGAACCCCGATCAGCCAGCGCTGAAGGGAGAACCTCGGCGATCGCTTACGTCTTGGAGACCAAGAGCGGCAAAGAGTAGAGTTCAGGCAGCGTGATGGCCAGGCTTACGAGGCGTAATCAGTTTATTGATTTGGTCGGCTTTCTCCTCACGGGCACGGCGCAGATCGTAGTCAGTCTGCAAATTGAGCCAAAACTGCTCGGTAGTCCCAAAGTAACGGGCCAAACGCATGGCCGTATCCGCGGACACACCACGACGCTCGCGAACAATCTCGTTCAGGCGCTGTGCAGGAACATAAAGTTCTTTTGAAAGCGCATTCACACTCATGCCAAGAGGCTCAAGGTAATCCTCAAGTAAAATCTCTCCTGGATGGATAGGGCGCATACCTACAGTAACCATTGCGCGACCTCCTTAGTGGTAATCAACAATCTCCACGTCTTCCGCCCCTTCATCTGTCCAGCGGAAACACAACCGCCACTGGTCATTGATCCGGATGCTGTGTTGCCCCTCTCTGTCTCCAGAAAGCGGCTCAAGTCTATTCCCGGGCGGAGACTTTAAATCTTTAAGAGCTTCAGCGCTTAGCAGCTGCTGTAACTTACGCTCGGCCGTTCGCTGGATTGCATTGAAACGCCGAGTCTTACCTGTTTTTACAAGCTCCTCTGTGTGCTTGCACTTAAAGCTCTTGATCATGATCACCCACCTTATAACGCTGCACGTTAAACGTGAAATACGATTTGGTTATAATAACACAAATTTTTATAATATGGGGAGTCAAGAAAACACTTGGCGGGAGTGTTGCAGTTTACCACGAAAACGCATCATCCGGTTGCACTTGCGAACCATACAAAAAGGCCCGCGAAAACGGGCCAGGAAAAAACAAACCAAACTTACCAGGCAGTAAGCGGTTCAATAATTGGGGGCAGGTCAATCGCACTGTGGACTTACCCCGGTCCGCTGAATGTTCGCTTTTTGTTTGCTCGGGCTTGGTCGCAAAGCGTACATTCAGGTAGGACGATTAACGTCGCTCAGCATACGCGGCTTTGGAAGGGAGCCGAAGGCGGAATGGAAAAGCCGTCGTATGACTGGCCTGGTTAGTGCGAGACAACAGCATACTTCGATCTCTGGCTACCAACTTGACCGGCTGCTCCACATCTCGGCACCCGGATTTGTGGATTCACTTTGATCGAAAACACCCCGCAGGATGCGACAAATGAACTTATGCTTCACGCTACCAGACCCAGACCAAATTTTCGGCTGACGGCCCCACCGCTTCCCGTCAGTGCCTGTCCCTGGGCCTTTTCCGAGTACCTGTGCCTCGTTTCTCTGGCCCCGCTGGTAGCCGCCACTGCCAGGCTGACATTTATAATTAGCCTCCATTCCGCTGGAGAATGGAATTGGGGATGATTCCACTCATTCCGCCAGAGAGCCCTAAAAGCGAAGGGGGGGCAAGGAATCTTTTAGGTGTTCTATATTCTTACATATCTGTTTAACGAACTTGCTCAGTCACTGCAAGGGAGGCCTGCCCCCTGTGTGTGGCTTTTTCTCGAGTGTCTGCCCCTGTTATTCCTTCGGCTGTGCGAAACGGCAACTGCGATGTATCGCTTGCAGCAACGTCACGGTCGAAGTCTGCGCGCGCGTAATCGCGCGGATAATATGAGAAGCTCTTCAGGTAAAAATATGCCTTTGCATCCATGTAGCGCCTAGACAAATGCAAGCTCGCGGCCTCAGCCGATTTTGCGTCAAAATCATGACTGAGATGAATCATTGATATCCCGCTGTCGTTCGCGCTACTTGGGTCGACCGGCGTAGCACCGCTCCTCGACCACTCATTCAGAAGAATATTCGCGGTCTTCGGTGGGCCATACGCCACGACTGGGCCAACCGAAACTCCGGCAATAGAACTCTTGTGATCATCGAGAAACGAACGCGTTTCCTCAAGAGTCTTGGTCGTTTCCCCGGCGTAAAGCAAGACATTGACCTTGGCGGCGATACCGTGATCGCTGCACGCCTTAAGCAAAATAGACGCTCGCTCAAGGTAGCGGTCCGGATGGCGGGATTTGCGCATGTTTAGAATCTGCGTCGGGGAGGCCGTCTCGAGCCCCAGATCGAGCACCTTCAATCCTGCCCCGGCAAGACAGGCAATCGTTTCAGGCGTAAGGACATCGACGCGGCTCTCCGTCCGCCACGCCACATTGAGGCCGTCGGCTTGGAATGCTTTCGCTAGACCGGTGGCCCATTTCTCATTGGGGACGAACATCGATGATTGAAAATAGGGCCGAATCTCGCTGTCCCCATACTGACTAGAAACTGCCGCAAGCGCTCTAGCAAACTGCTGCGGTTCACCCAACTTCTCTAGAGGGATATCCCGCTCTTCGCAGAACGAGCACCCCATACCACAACCACGTGATGCCTCAATGCTCGGTTGATAGCGCTCGAAGCCTGATACCAAGGTATGGTTTAGGACGACATCTGGCTTCGAGGCAGGCAGGAGGCGTAGGTCCGGCGCGTTCGTGAGCAGGCTCGCTATTAGCGGTTCTGCCAGACCGGGAACCAACAAATCAGCCTCTGGTAGTTTCGCGTGCAACCAGTCAGGATCCGGGCCGACTACCCAACGCCCACCGACAATGACCCTAGCGTCCGGATCAATGTCGCGCACTAGCCTGCAAAAAGTCTGCGCCCATGGTAGAGCGTAGAAGCTGGGGATGGATAGCATTATCGGCAACCGAGACGGAAATACTCCTTTATCCAGCAACATGTCTAGGACATCGGCGGGTTCGCGGTGCTCGCCGTGCACCAACAAGGTGGAGGTTCCCATGGTATCTAGGGTCGTTGCCAGCGATAATGCACCGTAATTAAGATAGAGTTGCCGGCGCGCAAGTATATGATCGCGCTTCTTGGGCGATAACATACCGGCAGATACGAATGTAACTGTATTCGAGCGATTCATTAAACACCATTGCGTGTTTGATTTTTATTAATGAAGGATTTGCATGCCATTTATTAGTATCGAGGGCATTGACGGTAGCGGGAAGACCGAGCAAGTTAAACTACTTGTTGAGCATCTTAGAGATATCGGCCAATCGGTACTACAGACAAAGGAACCGGATGGAGGCCATTTGGGGGCAGAGGTCCGTGCGATTCTAACGCACTCTGACCGACCACTCGCTCCGACAGAGCAGCTCTTGCTGGTAAGCGCTGCCCGATTTGATCATGTGCGCAGTGTTATCCGGCCAGCATTAGCTAGTGGCCAGTGGGTCATCTCTGATCGCTTCATCGACTCGACTTACGCTCTTCAAGTCGCGGTGTCCGATGCTGATCTCCACCTGCTGTTCCGGTCGACCCGCGACATTGTCGTGGGCCCCACACTCCCAGATCTTACGATTATCCTAGACCTTCCCCTTGCCGTAGCTCATGGCCGGCGGGAGCAGCGCCGCGACGGCGTTCTTGACCCGGCGGAAGCGGCGCGGGATTTCGCAGTCATCCGCGAAGCTCTCATCGCGGTGGCACACCAGGAGCCGGAACGCTGCCATGTCATCGACGCAAATCAGTCACCGGATGGGGTGGCGCGAGACATCTGGCGCTTAGTCGAACCTTTGCTATGACAACCTCCGGCAACACACTTAGCGACCGTCGCCCATCGCGATAGATCTGAAACCCGGAGCTTTCCATGAACCCGCAGACCCGTAATCTGCTTATCCAGCGAGTGATTGACTCGCTTGGCATCTTGGCGCCGGGCTCGATCTTCGAGCGGTTCGGGGTCGTGTTTATTGAGTATCTGCGCGATGTGAAGCTCGTACATCGAGGGTCGTCGGTCGGCGGCAGCCCAGTCGGTGGTGCGCTAGATGCCGTGTCGGAAGATGGGAGCCTGGTCGTCGAGGCTTCGATCGTGCAGGGATACTTCTCCGGTGCGATGACCAAGCCTTGGGGGGATCTCGATCACACCCTATCCCTAGCGCCGCGCGCCGAGGACATCTATCTTCTGAGCTCCCAGCGTGCGCAAACCGGCGTAATCGAAGCGATGGTCAACACAGCATTACAGCAGACACGGATGAATGGGAGACACCTCCATCTCATGGATAGCCGGTCGATCGCTGAGGCCATCATCGATACGCTGATGCTGCGGGACGACGCAATCGACGACCTTGCCCAGCATCTGCCAGTTCTGGCCGATATTCGAGATGACCACCCTGCCTCGTTGCGCGCGCCGCCAATAAGCGCTCTTTACGTACCAAATAGCGCAGTCGACACTGAACTTGATCGGAGGCTCGAAAAAACGGCGTGTGTTGAGATCGGCGGCATTGGCGGCATTGGGAAGTCGCAAGCCGCAGCCGCGTGTCTACTGCGCAACGAATGCTATTTCGAATACAGGTTTTGGGTCAGCGGTCGCGACATCGACGGTGTCGAGCGACTCTCGTCGGTCCCGGTTCAGCGCGGCGGTGCTGAGCGTAATGTCAGCGCCCTGCTGCGCAGAAACCGCACATTCCTAGTTATAGACAATGCCAGCTCGAGTCTCGCGATCGACCAACTAGCCGCACTGTGTGGGCCGAACTCTCGGATTCTGATCACACGGCAAACACCCTCACCTGGAGCATTCGCTATGCCTACCATGGAGGAGACGCTGGCTCGCGAACTGCTCGGCAAAGGGCTAAAAACCCAGCCGTCCAAAAAGGCGTTCCAGACTATCTGGCGCGCAGTCGGCGGCCATCCTCTTAGCCTAGTGATGCTTAATGCCGCCGCGCACGAGGGCGTTTCGTGGAGCGATCTTGCCGAGGACTGCGTCAACGTAGCCAAACTGCCGGTTGGCGGCGCAAGGCTCGCTGACCGTATTCTAGGACGGTTGAAACCGGCACTAGAGGAAGAGCTGTGTTTGTTCCAATGGGCGGGCCAGAGCCACTGCGATCGCGCGTTCTTCAAGTTCGTTGTTGGACCGCTACGCTTGAGAGCGTTCGAGCGTCACGGGCTGACCGCGCCTGAAAGTGAAGCGTCAATCCGAATCCACGATATCGTCTTCACGGCGCTGAAGTCGTTGAATTGGCTAACCGACGAGAAGGCGAGACAAATCGATAGTAAGCTCGATGAGTTCATTCTCCAGCAAATCCGTGGGCATGGACATGGCCTGCAGCTGATCGCATCGCAGCTGAAGGACAAGATTGCCAGAAATGTCGAGAAAGGTGATCGGCGTCCGGCCTTTCTCTACGCATTGTCGATGGTCTGGATGGGCAGCGCCATTCAGAACCAATTGCTGCCCAACCCACTGGAAGATGCAAATCGGCTCAGGTCGCTGAGCGCGGCTAAAAACGAGGTCGCGATCCTGGTAGTTCTCGAGTCAATCGAAGCTAAGGAGCGCTATTTCCGGCATATATCAGGGGAAGAGGCTGCGATAAAATGGCTAGGGACGATCGTGCAAGCCTATGACGACCTTGCAGCCATGGTTGACCTCGATGCCCGTCAAGCCGCAGAAATCAAGTACCATCATGCAAAGACACTCCGTAGCTTGGGGAAGCATTCCGAAGCCGAGCACTTGTTCCAAGAGGTGGTCGCCAGTTATTCCCTGAATGAAGCCAAACTTCAACTGGTGCGATCTTGCAGCCGCAGGCATCAGTGCTATGAGACGGCACAGCGTTATGCATCAGAAATCATCGCTACGAAACAGGACAACGGCAGCGTGTCTCCCTCACTGCTGATGGCACTAGGCGATGCACTCAATGGCGCGCGTCAAACTTGGGCTGGCGAACTCATCGAACAGCATGAAGAGTTATTTCTGTCGGAAGCGCTGTACAGTGCTGCGATCGGCATACCGCAAGGCTATCACTCTGTCGCGAGCTTCGTCCGCGCGCTGGTTTGGCATGCGCCGGAGCGGGTCCAGAATGTACTGGCGCGTCTGCCTGAACCTACACCGTTGATGCTGGACGATGACCAGAGCCGCGGCAGCTACGCAGAGATCATGCTGCTCGCAGCAAGCGTCGATGACCACCCCACTTACCTGAACCGCGCTCTAGAAGCGTTCGAGACTCTGAAGGCCCCCAACCCCTATCAGAAACGCAAATGGGGAGAGTCGCTTTATAAACTTGGCCGCTACGAGGAGGCAGAGGCTATCCTTGAGGCAATCGAAGACAAGAGCGGCTGGATCTGGTTGGCTCATAATTTGTCGCAGGTGAAACTTGAGCTGAGTAAGTTCCAGGAAGCTCTTGATCTCGTTAACGACTCCGTCACGGGGGCAATCGGCGTAAACGAAAAATACCGGAGCAGCTTCCTTCTGCAGCGCGTGAAGGTGAAGGTCGCACTACATCAGGATCCAGCAGATGACATCGCTGAGGGCCGTCGGCACACAACCAACCCCGGTCTTCTTGAGCAGTTTTCCGAATTCTGACCTTAGCGCGTCCGAAATTTTGTGAATGGCTTGGGCAAGAATGGTACGCACACAGTGCGTCGCATGAAAGCTTTACTGAGTTACCTGCACACGAGGATTCTGATGAAGGTGCAACTGATCCTGAGACACACGAAGGTTGAGAGCACCCGCGTCATTTTTACTTACTTTGAACCACTAATCGCGCTGCACATAAATCGATAAAAAAGTACGTTAGCCGAGCATTACCATATCTGCCATGTAATCATTCAGCGTCTGCAATTTGCTCCTCCAACCATACTGGATGAAACGGCTATGATTAATTTGGAGGCTCTGGAGGAAAGCCCTGACGCGAATGTTCGCTTTTGTTTAGCTCGGCTCGGTCGCAAAGCGGACATTCAGGATGGGCGGTCAACGCCGCAATGCACCCGCTCGTCGCGTGCATTGCCTGGTTATGTTTCGTTCTCTTCGATCCTGTTAAGAATTCTCAGATATGCATCAAGAGCCTCTTGCGGAAGGCTCTGTTTCTTATGCGGCTCAATAAGAAGGTATATGATTAAGTTCAATAGTGCTGCACCGGAATGTCGCTTATATGCCGCGCTTGCATCTTCAACTTTTGGGAGCGAAGAGTCCGTGGCGTAAAGCATTTTATTCCTTTCATTCGCCAATCCCTTTATATATTTATAAATAGACTCAATACCCTTTTCGGAGGCAACGCTTCTGACTTCTTTGGCGTAATCCCTGACTTTTCCATCTGGGCCTGTCGAAACCAGACCTAAAGGTGGCTCAGGAATCAAATAGAATTGCAGCCCATCCTTAACACTAATTGGCATTCTAATTCTAAGAATATCGGCTTTGGCCTTATCCTCTTCGTCGAAATAGAGTGTAAGAGGCAGAGAGCCCTCTGGAGGACTGAGGACGTCCCCAATTAGCCTAAGAAAGGGGTAAACACCTGCTTTGTATCTATGATCCCAACCCTTGAGTTTATCCGCGTGATCATACTTTCGTTTTCTGAGAGCATGAAAAATAGCCGTGGCCGCTTCCTCTTCCGCAGTAA
This sequence comes from Marinobacter adhaerens HP15, assembly GCF_000166295.1. Taxonomy (NCBI): domain Bacteria; kingdom Pseudomonadati; phylum Pseudomonadota; class Gammaproteobacteria; order Pseudomonadales; family Marinobacteraceae; genus Marinobacter; species Marinobacter adhaerens. The sequence goes on along the minus strand of NC_017506.1, from coordinate 4,393,663 downwards.
TTGCCAAAAATACCGAAACCTCGGGCATCCTCTCCCTGAGCTCCCATGCTCTTTCTAGGTGCCTCCTACAGGATGCAGCAGCATAGCCCCCGTAGCCTCTGGTTTTTGAGGCTTTTCCTAGCACGGTTAGCTGAAATTGAGTCAAATTTATAGAAAAACATGACGCTGACCAGTCATGGGCGTCCAGCGGCCACAGACTGTGTCCTGGTGCGACTGGTTATGTGTTTACCGCCTTGGCACAGAAGCCCGAGGCATTTTTATAGTCCGGATCGGTGAGGAGGACCGTGTCTTTGCCGGCAGCATAGGGAGCATAGACCGTAATGGATTCAGGATTCTGCTCCTTCAGTATCAGCTTGGTGCCGTCCTGAATCTGTATCTTGCCCCCGGAAAATTTTAATTTCTGTAGGACGTCAGCGGTGCCGTAGGAATAGCAGAACAAACCATGCCCATCGGACTGCCATTTCATAGTGACAAGGTAAGGACCCATATTACCTGTCCATGAACCCGCAAGACCTTCAGGCACTGGCTCAGGCGTGATAGCCACAAAGTTATTGTTCATCATGTCACTCATGGGTGATTGGCACCCGGCGAGAGCGATTAAAAAACAAGCAACCAAGCCGTGCTTAAAAACGTTCATAAAACTCCCTTTTCTGAGGCCCAAACCACATAACGCCATGCGAAGCGGCCGATTTGGAGGCGCTACTGCGCCGGAAAAGCGGTCAGCTTGCGCTACTGGTTAGCTTTATGTTGTTCAATTTTAATAGGTCTCACCGCTTCCATGATGTTTTCTAATTTCCGGATGTTGCTTTTTGACCTATTTTCTGGAGAGAACAAGACACAGAAGAAAATAAAATCCGTAAACTGTACAAATCCCGTGTATTCTGGCGATGGATATTGACTTACATGAGCAACCCGAAGCTTCGTTTCGGCGTCTTTTCGTTTAATCGTTGGTAGAAATTCGATCACGCATTCCGGATCAACTTTCAGCAGATTTTCCTTTTGAAGGTTTAGCAAGTCCCCTAGCTCATGGCCGCCCTGTCGGCGATTCCAGAACTGAACATACATGAATTCACCATCTTTCATGGCGTCATCTAGTGTGCGGCCTTGCTGATAGACCGTCGCCAGCCAGGCAGGTGTGGTTTGAATATCGACAACCCAGCCAAATGGAGCAGGAATTAAAGCACCACAGTCTCCAGCATATGGAATCGCACCATACGATTGGAAGTGTCTAAGTTCTTCTAAGTTAAGGATGTCCAATTCAATTTCGGTGGGCCCGAAATGTGCTCTGTTGTATGCTGCCTCCGAAAATCCCTCTTTCGAGACTAGCAAGCCTTTGTGGGCTCCAATGTCCTCAAGCATGCCGATATAGCTTTCGACTGCTTTGACATCGACCTTCTTATTCAGATATTTCCCGTCAATAGCGATGGTGATCCGGTTTCCAGCTACGTATTGCTCGATCAAAATGTCGATTTGGCGCTCAGCCTTTGAATACAGTCCGGTTTTCCGTGCATCCAAGCTAATCTCGGCGGTCGGGTATTGGCCCTTAAAATGGTCGAAAATCTCCTTTTCGTATTCTTTCCAGTCCATCTCTATCCTAATTTTTTAGAGCTAATGCTTGAATCAGGTGCGCCGTAGTCGTCACCTGGATTCACTTGTTAGATGCCAGTTCCTCCAACGACTCACGCTATGCTTCCTAGGTTCAGTGAGATCTGCTGAATTGCATGGTTCCAAGATCTATAGCAGCGGATGGATGCGTGCGTTGGCGTTGGCGCCCCGTCAGTTAGCCGGAGTTTTTCTGTCAACAGCCACATACCCTGGCTAATGCTCTTTACAGTCGGATAATTGGACAGATTTGGGATCATTTTTTGATCAATAAATCCTCGGGCCAAAAGCCCGATTCCGCGCGCGGCATTGTCCTTCCAGAAAGCGTGCTCCCGAGAATTCGCAGCTTTGACGATCCCACCATCGAACTCGTAAGTCCATTGGTTGAATTCATCCCGTAACTTTCCGAACAGTGATTCTGACACGACAAATAAGTCAAGATCGGAACTTGGCGAGAACTTAATTCCTTGTTTACCAGGAGAGATCGAGCTGCCGATTCTGGCGCTTCCCGTAAGCGAGATTTCTTTAGGATCGACGTCAAGCCGGGTCGCCAACCATCCGCGCAGCACCTCGAAAACCGCCGGGCATTCAGCGAACGCATATGGGATTCCTTCCGTCAGCCATAGGCGCGCCAATGCGACACATGAGCTATTGCCACCACTACGTGCGGCTGCGAGCACCGCCTCCGCTTCTGGATGTGCGCCTCTAAGATTACGAAGCGGATCAGGAATTCGAAATGGTTCCATGATTTGCAATGCCTGAGAAAGTACCGCGTTTTGTAGAGCCCGAATCAAGCGCGAGAAGATGGTGAACTCTGCGGCTAATTCGACCGAGTTGCCGTTCATCTAGATGACGTGGTTGTGGGTATTTAAGGCGCGCCACAAGATTCGCCGCGCCGATTTTTGAGTCGTTGCCAGTGGCCTTCGAGATCCCCTCGAAAGCCTGCTGGAATCCGTGCATGTTCCAGCCGTAGTAGGCCACCCATAGATAAATACGGGCAATGTCCTTCCGATCAAACGTATATGTGAGACGCACTGCTAGGACAATTTCGCTGATTTTGCGCCATATCGTTCGCTCATACCTCTGTGTCAATGTACGCACCAACTGCATGGCAACTGTCGATCCGCCTTGACGTCTTCGGTGGACGCAAGTCATCCAAACACTCCTCATCAGTGCGATTGGGTCGACCCCCATGTGTAGCTCAATACGTTGATCCTCCCCAAGGATTAGAAATTCGCACATCTGAGAAGTTGGTTTAGGTCCAGGTGCGGATTCCAGTTCTGCAAGTGCAACTGAACTCGCTGACCGTACTTCTCGCCATAGCTTTGCAAGTGTTTTCATATAGAGCATCCTGCTGGAAGGCAATCTAACGCCCGGGCTCCGCCGCCGGTTTGGAGCAGCAGAAAACCAGTCGGCTGCAGCCCTTGGTTATATGGTGTTCTCGCGTACCACTTCCTTTATCTCGATAGCTAGGGCCGAGAATGAAAAAACGTGGACCAGCGAAGGAATGTGGAGAATGTGCTGTACCTCGTTATCAAAATCCGACTCGACCGAAACATAACAATAGCCATCGCTGTAGCTTCGAGTTTTGCCATCACCGTATACCCGAAGCAGATTGGTGTCTCCCCCCAGCACCACTACAGACTGAGAGTGAATAACCCTCCCCAAAATCCACCACAAATCCTTTTGGCAAAGCATTACCTTTCGCTCATCAGGACCGTCTTTATTGATACTGATAGATTCTTCGCCTTGGTGCGGATAAAGTTTTTTGGCTTGAGCCACACAATCCGCTCTTTCGATTAGTTTGCGCAAAATAAAGCAATACTCGTGGAGTAAATCGATAACTTCGGTAGTGATCTCAAGGCTCAATGACTCGAAGGACATCACATCGTCCTCAATGGCATTCCGACCATTGACGAAGCGGTTGTTATCAAAACAAGAAAGCGCCAGCAGCCGGGTCCCTAAATCGGTAGCTTTCTCATTCCAGCGTGCAATTAGCGCAACCTGCCTAGACACTCATTTCTCCCCATCCATATAACGCTTGCAGCATGCGCGCCCGTGAAATGGAGCCGAAGGCGCAATGTAATGGGCGTCGCCGTGCCTGCACTGGTTAGGCATAAGCAGCGTGATCGAATTCATCAAACGGATCAGGCAACTGTCGAAGCGCTTCCCAATCAAAATCGTAGCGCTCGCTAAAGGGATAATTTGTTGGAAATTCGATTCTGAAGAAGCCCCCAATGCTCGTCGACATTCCATCATCGGTGTCGTAACTGTAGCTAGCCCCGACACCAAGTGTTTTCTCTTGTGGTGAATAGTCTTCTTGATGGAACTGAGCAGCCAGAAGTGCCGCTAGTCCACATATGGCATCCAATAACACATCAAAAGTCGCCAGGTGAAAGTGAGCGTGCCGGTCATGCTTGGCTTGATTATAGGCCTGATACCAAGGCAAAGGATCTTGAGTAGATCCACCCCACGGCGAAAACGGCATTCTTGTTCCCTGTGTGCCGCGCCATCCTGGTATTCGAACCCGATAATGAGATAACCGGTGTGAAAACTCGACCAACTTGTAATCCTTCATGGTTAGGTCACTACTAGTTTTCGGATAGTTATTCTCTAGCAAAATTGCTGTCAAATTTGCTTCGATTTCAATGCAGCACCTTGTCAGTAGCTGTTGGGTTCGATGCGAGTAGGCGTTCAGGTTTTGATCCGCAGGCTCAATGAACGTAAAGAGCTCTTCCAAATCATCTTGGAGCATCAAAAACGCTCGGATAAAGTGCTGCGGCTCGTTGGCGAACTTTTTATGAAGAAGGTACTGCCAACGTCCACCTTCCGCATAGCTGCCATCTACAAACTGGCGGCATGTCCGGCGATATGGTTTCGTAACTGACATAAAATGGTGCCTAACAGCAATTAGGCAGCGCGCTTTATCATTGCAGAAATTTCACTGCGTCATTATTACTGACTTTGAGCCATCAACCGCGCTGCACATCAATTGATAAAACAATAGCTTAGCCGAGCATGACTATCTCTGCCATGTAATCATTCAGCGTCTACCATTTGCTCTCCCCATCATACTGGATGAAATGGCTGTGATTGGCTTGGAGACTCCGGATAAAAGCCCTGACTCGAATGTTCGCTTTTGTTTAAAAGCGAAAAAACCGTGCTCAGACCGGTACCTGGAGAAAGGCTTCTGGAGGGCAGCACGTTGACGGACATCTTGCGACCCGATCGCATGATTGCACCTCCTAAAATCCATACTTCTAAAGATACGCAAGGGCAGCAGTCGAGCACCATGCCGAGGATGAACATACCTCTCCTTTGATCGAAATAGCCCTCTACCCGGGCGGTCGACAACCCTCTATAAAACGACTCTATGGTTTCTGACTGATTGAAGCCGCGTGGAATCTCGCACACCACTTAAAGACTTCATAAAAATACGAACCCACCTACTGCGACAAAATGTCGCACCTCGATACTGGTAACTACCCACAGGACGTGCGTACCTATTTCTGTAGCCTGTGCAACTTTTCACTACACACAAGGACCTCGCGTACATGGATAAACAGCGTGGCCGGTAGATCTCCAGTACCGGGACCCTCAGCGCCGAAGCTCGAAATTGATCGTCAATTTCCGTCCGAATTCACTGACAGTGTTGCCTCCATGCGGTGGGACGCTACAACAGAAAAAGTCCTTGTAAACGAGGCATTCCATGGTCTTTTGGGGCCTTCCAAAAGGGGCACTGAAATTAACCTTTCGGAATTGATGACCCCACAGGACATCGCCAGGCTTCTCGAAAAGCTGGACCCGAAAAGGCCACCGATGGCTCATGATCACGGTACGTTTTTGTGCCGGCTGATAGGGAGCGATGAACAAATCCTGTGGTTGGAGACAACCGTCTGCGAGAGTTCCGCGAAGGAGGGAATTTCGTGTCGCTATGCAACGTTCAAAGATGTGACTGACAGGCTAACCAAAGAACTGTTTTTCGAAAACTTCGCCGATTCATTACCTGGCATCGTTTTCTCTTACACAGTGTATCCGGATTCAAGTCATTACTTTTCTTATATCAGCATAAAAACCAAAGAGTTTTTCGGAATTGAAAACAGGGAATTCCTGGCCAACCCGGACTTGGCGTTCGATATTATCGAGCCCGAAGATCTGCCTTTTGTTCGCGAGAGTTTGGCCGAATCGAAGCGCACGATGACTCACTGGAAAGCTGAATACCGAACAACGGTCAAAGGCAAAACTCGGTGGTTTGAGGGGACTGCCATTCCAAAACTGCAACCAAACGGAAGCGTGACATGGAATGGCATCACGATTGCTATAGACGATAGAAAAAACCTTGAGCTTGAGCTAAAAGAAGTAGCAAGCAAGGACTACCTGACCGGGGTCTTTAATCGCCGATATCTCAGCGAGTTCCTGCGCGACCAGTCTGAACGCTTCGACCGCTACCAGGAACGTTCGAGCGTGATTCTGATCGACATTGACAACTTTAAGGCGATTAACGACGAGCATGGCCATGATTTCGGTGACCTTGTGCTACGCCAGTTCTCAGACTTGGTGAGCAAGAATGTCAGAAAGGTCGATACCTTCGGTCGAATGGGCGGCGAAGAATTTCTGATTATTCTACCGAACACCGGAGTTCAATCTGCCCTGGAAGTCGGAAAGAAAATACTCAGGAAGACCAGGTCGAAACTCCAGACAATCGATGGCATAGACGTTGCACTAACTTTCAGTGCGGGCATCTCTGAATTTTCCGCTGTTCAAAGCAGCGCAAATAAAGTCCTCAAACACGCAGACCAGCTCCTTTATGAAGCAAAGTCTGAAGGAAGAAACGGCATCAAAACTGACGGGTAACTTGCATGGAATCGATTTCTGACATTGCACTTCAATGCTTTGATTCTTCGAACAGCGGAATTGTCATAAGCAGCTGCGTAGAGGATTTCCCCATCATCTACTGCAATGATGCTTTTTGTTCCCTCACCGGGTACGAGCGGCCGGAAATCATGGGCAAGAACTGTCGCTTTCTTCAGGGAGAAGAAACCAGTCAGACCGTTATCGGTTCCATCAAGTCTGCGATTGCGCAAAGCAAAACCCATCGCATCGTCATCAAAAATTACAGGAAGGACGGCGCGGCTTTCTGGAACGACCTCTACCTGACACCGATTCGCAACGGAAAAGGGTCTGTGACTCATTACCTGGGTATCCAGAATGATATTAAGGATCTGGATCGCAACAACAGGAACGTCCCGTTTCACTTTCCATACGATGACTTGACTCAGTTACCGACTCCCGCCATGGCAGTGGAGCTGATAAAAATGGGAGCGATGAATAAACCTGAAGAGCAGGCGTCAATATCCTTGGGTACGATCAGCGTCAACGGCCTTGCGAACCTGCGCGGGTTTATGGGTAACAGTGCGGCAGACACGGCCATTCTCGAAATTCGGGATCGGTTGCAAATGCAGCTTTGCAACGAGGCGATTCTCGCGCGTGCTGGAGAGGGAGAATTCATCGTCATTGTACCCTCAAAGGAAGACGGTGAAGACGACTTCGACAAGACGCTGGAAGGTCTTTGCGAAAGCACTCTGAGACCGGTAAGGATTGATGGGCAGATGTTTCAACTTACCTTCAACGGCGGCTTCATTAGCAGGCTGCCCTACTCTCTGATTGACGAAAGCACTCGCTTTTGCAGTTTCGCTTTGGCTCAGTCGCAGGACGAGGGTCGAAATCGTGTCGTTGAGTTTACCTACAGCGACTTGCGGCGCGCCCAGGCTGATCAGCTCCTGGCAGGACATATACCGACGGCACTTCAGGGGGAAGAGTTTTACGTTGCCTACCAGCCCCAGCTAAACCTTGAGACCCAGGATGTCGTTGGATTCGAAGCGCTTGCCCGCTGGGACCACCCGGAACACGGCACTGTCTCGCCCGGGCGCTTTATCCCTTTATGTGAGAACTCAGGCTACATCAATGCGCTGACGCTCAATCTTTTGGAGCAAATCTGCAATGATCTGCCAGATATCTGGGAGCGCTATGGTGACATCAAGGTTTCGATGAACCTGTCGCCCTTCTCGCTGCTGGACAGGGAGTTCATCCAAGCGTTCATTGATACCGCAACCGCTATCTGTGATGTGAAGGGGAAAGTCAGCCTCGAAGTCGTTGAAAACCTCTCAATCGACGGATACGAGTCGGCAGCGAAGAACCTGGCTGCTCTGCGAGAGGCAGGCTTTGACATTATTCTCGACGACTTTGGTACCGGTTACTCCAGCCTCTCTTACATCAGGCGCCTGGGAGCATCCGTTGTGAAAATTGACAGGGAATTTGTCATGAATCTGAACCAGTCCAATCATGATGATCTTGCCATCATTCGCTCTGTTGTATCCCTCGGAAAGCAATTCGGTTTCGATGTGATCGCTGAAGGCGTTGAATACGCAAACCAGGCAGCAATCCTCCTTGAGGAGGGTGTCACAATCGGCCAGGGCTATCTTTTCTCCAAGCCACTAAAAATCGACCACTTTCTTTAAGCGACGATCGAGTTTATGACCGGCTTTTTGATATCGCTCACAGCTGCAACCCAGAAATGGTCAGTGGATCGGGTTATTCTCCTGACCATACTCGCGGCAGCCTGCCAGTTCTTTTTGATTATTTGGGCGCTCTCCGTTTCAAGCGAAAGCGGCGTAGCTCTGATCAGTTATTTGCTGGCCCCTGTTGTGGTGGCCTCGGCCATTCTGGGGATGGCGTCTGGCGTTGCAACCAGCATCGTTACTTTCGGCATCTTGTACCACCTGAGGACGAGCAGCGAGCATCTGTTCGCAGACATCGTCTACCTGTTCTGGCTGATCGTCATCGCTCTCGTTATTGGGCTCTTTCGTAAAATGGTGCACACCCTCGCACCTCAAGACTCTGATGCTGCCCTGGGGTCGAGCGAACACAGTGTTCAGCTGCAAACATCGTCAAGCGACGATGGGTATGACGTCGACCCGGACCGAAAGAAATACCTCATCAAGTTTGAAAATGCTGAAAGCCTACTTGAAATAACCAGCAAAGAAACTGTGGCCCAGTTGCTTGAGGATTTCTTCCGGCATGTCAGCCAACGCGTCGAGGGCCCAAAAGAACTGGATTCCGTGACTGACGAAGATTTCATTTTTTCAGTCCTATCCAAAAAGTACTCTGCGAAGGAAATTAAAGAGCTCCTGGAGGGTTTCAATCGCTCAGATGTCTCCGACCTGTTGTTGGATGCAGATATCAGGCAGCTTCAGCCCGGTTCAAAATCCGCACGGGAGAAGCAGGCCGGAGCATCAGATTCGAAAAGTTCAACGACTGAAACTCGGCAGTCTTGGAAATCTGACGATGCAGGCGTCACCATCAATGATGTCGGAAAGGCACTGAAAAATCAGGAGCTGTTTCTCGAATACCAGCCACGTTTGGACACCATGTCCGGGCGCTTCACCGGTATGGAAGCCCTGGTTCGCTGGGATCGCGGCGGGAAAACGCTGTACCCCAGATCATTCCTGGCTTTCATTGAAAACACCCGCTTGTCACTCCCGTTCAATATATGGGTGATCGATCAGGTCATTCAGCTTATGGAGGCCCGAATCGACAAGGGCAAAAATGTCGCAGTATCAATCAATCTGAGCACAAGAGAGCTGTTTTCGGAGGAAATGCTGATGCATCTGCGCCAAAGGCTCTCCACCAGTCGAATCAGGGCATCCAGACTCGGAATAGAGATCGACGAATCGGCATTCAAGCGTGCACTGGCAACTTCCCCCGAGACACTTGCAGCCATCCGGAAACTCGGCGTTGAAATTGTCATCGATGGCTATGGCTCTCAGCATTTCAATCTCTTTAACCCCGCGGGTGTGGATTTCTTCGATGCCATCAAGGTTGATGCAGGTTTGCTTTCCTGGAAGGCCCGCGAAGCACACGAGCAGGATCAATTGAGAATAATCAAAGCACGCCTTGGCGAAGTGGACGTGCGCGTTATTCTGAAGAATATTGAAAGAAAGGATCAGCTCAAATTAGTCAAAAAAGTCGGGAGCGATGAAGTGCAGGGCTACCTGATTGCCCGACCGTTCCAGGAGGACGCTGTTCCCTGGGACCGCTTTGTCTGAACCTTGATGTTTTTACGTTCGCAAACGCTGGGGCACTTCCTGTGCCTACACATATGTGGCACTCCTGCCCGACCTCCTATCCGCTTCGTGATCTGAGCTGCTGGGCGCAGTTCTCTGTGAAATGACACGGAGAATGCCCACCGGACCGTGGATGCCACTTAATGCCAGTGAATAAACCTTTCGATCAGGTGTCGGAACCTGCCGCCGTTTCGAGAATCATGTCAGCAGCCTTTTCGGCGATGGCAATCGTAGGCGCGTTGGTATTGCCGCTAATCAGCCGTGGCATGATGGACGCGTCCACCACACGGAGGCCCCCTAGCCCGTGCACCCTGAGTTGTGGGTCCACGACCGCCATCCTGTCAGTTCCCATTTTGCAGGTGCCCACCGGGTGGTATACCAGGCCCACCTTTTCCTTCACCTTTTCGATGATCTGCTCGTCAGACTGGCGATCTGCGCCCGGGTGGAGTTCCTCACCCCGATAATCGTCAAAGGCCTTCGCCGCGAGAATCCGGCGGGCCTGGCGGATACCATCCACCATGACTTTGCAGTCATCGGGATCGGCAAAGAAGTTGTAGTCGATTTCCGGCGCTGCAAACGGATCGGCCGACGTTATGGTTACGGTGCCTGAGCTCTTCGGCCGCAGCACACAGACATGCACTGAATAACCTGGGTTGGACATGAGTTTCAGGTCCCGACCGCTATCATCAAACAGCAGCGGCAGCATGTGGAGCTGAACATCCGGGCGATTAACGCTGTCACTGGATTTGATAAAACCGCCAGCCTCGGTGATGGATTTAGCGAGCTTGCCCCGTTTACTGAGGAAGTATCGGATGGTATCCGGGACCATTTTCAGCAGGCCGCCGAGCGAGGCCGTGAAGCCGTTGTTTTTCCGGCTTGAGACCAGCACACAGGCATCCACGTGCTCCTGGAGGTTCTTGCCCACTCCCGGTAATTCGTGCCGGCACCGGATACCGAGGCTTTCCAGCGCATCGTGATCCCCGATGCCGGAAAGCTGAAGCAACTGTGGTGAATTGATAGCTCCACCACTCAGGATGATCTCCCGGTTCGCATTCAAGACAAGGTCGCTGTCTTTGTGGCGAAGCTCAACTGCAACGGCCCGATTCCCCTCGAGCACCAGTTTTTTGACTCGCGCTTCGGTAAGCACGGTGAGGTTCTGGCGGCTCATCGCGGGCTTCAGGTACGCATCGGCGACACCAAACCGGCGGCCGTTTTTGATGTTCAGATGGAAATACCCCACACCTTCCTGTTCGGCGCCGTTAAAATCACTGCTGTAGGGAAAACCGGTCTGCCGGGCCGCATCAACGAAGGCTCCAGACATCGGATATTCGGCCGTTTCCGGGGCACCGATATAAAGGTTGCCGCCCTTGCCATGATAAGGCGTTCCGGCCAGTGTCTCGTGGTGTTCCGATTTCAGGAAGTAAGGCAACATCTCGGCATAGCCCCAGCCTTCATTACCCAGAGCCTCCCACTCGTCGTAATCCTCTTTCTGGCCCCGCACATACAACATACCGTTGATTAACGAACTCCCCCCAAGCCCCTTGCCACGAGGGGTAAACAGAGGCTGGCCACCACGCAGTTGCTGGTCGGGTCGGGCGTTGAACGCCCAGTTGTATGTCTTGATGAACATGTGGGCAGCAAAAGCGCCCGGCGTCCGGATTGTGAACGAACCCTTGCCGGGCCCGGCCTCCAGCACGCAGACAGAATATCGGCCGTCGGCTGACAGGCGGTCTGCCAGTACACAGCCGGCAGAGCCAGCACCGACGACGATGTAATCAAAGCTGTTGTAGATCATTGCACCGCCACCGGTTCAATGATGGCGAAGTTTGATGGCGGCTGCTCAAGCATTTGCAGCAGGCCAAAGAAGGCGTCCACTGATCCTTCAACCTGGATATCGCCGGCCTGCACCGCCTCCGGGAAACTTGTTTTTTGCAGGAGGATATTGTCCAGAACCGCTCGGGACATACTCACGCTGGCGTGGGCATGCTCGTCCAGCTCCCCCGACCGATGGGTCAGCGTGGCGTTCTGGAGGTTCAGCCGATAATCTTCGCTCTTGTCGGTGATGGACCAGTTGATCACCAGGTGCTTTCCGGCCGCTTTTTCCGGGTCAATCCTTACCCCATGGCATCAAAAAACATGCTGGTTTCCAGCGCCTGCATCAGGTCTGGCTGCAGCCCCACATGTTTCGGTGTAATCACGCCGTGGCGCAATTCGTGCGCGCCAACAAGGTAGGCACTGCGCCAGGTGCCTGCCTCAGCCTGATAGCCAAGCTGCTCGAGAGCGTCCGCCCCGAGTTCGCGCGCTTCACGGTTTTCAGGGTTGGCATAAACGAGATGTCGCATTACTGATGCCACCCAGCGATAGTCGCCGTCGGCAAAGTCTGTACGGGCCTTTCGGAGCACTTCCGCCTCGCCGCCCATGTAATCAATGGTGCGTCTCGATTCTTCACGAGGTGGCAAAGGGTTTAGGTTGGCGGGATTGGCGTCATACCAGCCCATGTAGCGCTGATATACACCGCGGGCATTGTGGCTGACGGTTCCGTAATAACCGCGCGCTGACCATTCCTGGTTCAGGCTTTCAGGCAACTGCAGGTTTTCAGCAATATCCCCGGGCAACATGCCACGGTTCATCATACGAACCGTCTGATCATGGATATGTTTGTACAGGTCCCTTTGAACTTCCAGAAAATGCGTGATGTCTTCCGGGTTCCAGATCGGCCAGTGATGCTGGGCCACCAGAATCTCCGCGCGGTCGGCGAAGCGAACCAGCACCTTATCGATAAATTTGGACCAGGAATTGGCGTCCCGAATCGCGGCTCCGCGGATGGTGTAGATGTTATGCAGGTGTTGGCTGGTGATCTCGGCGGTGTTGAGCACCCTGAATTGGGGGAAATACATCATCATCTCAGATTCGGCTTCGGTGCCGTGGGCCATCTGGAACTCAATATCAATGCCATCAATGGTCAGGTTGGCGTTGTCAGGTACCGTATCCGTGGGTGCAATGAGGCTGAGCCCGCCACTACCCAATGCCTTGCCAAGTCCGGTGTCAACATGACCTCTAACCCCTGGAGGCAAGCCGGCGCCAAACTGGTAGGTGGCACGACGGGTCATCGCATTGCCGGCGATCACGTTCTCTGCAATGGCATGCTCCATGAACCCCTCCGGAGCATAGATCCGCACCTTCCCGGCCCGAACATCCTCCTCATTAACCACACCTTTCACACCCCCGAAATGATCCGCATGGTTGTGTGTATAAAGCACGGCCACAACGGGCTTTTTGCTTCGGTGCTGGTAATAGAGTTCCAGACCGGCGCGGGCCGTGGCGGGCGTAAGCAGGGGATCAATAACGATCAGGCCGCTGTCGCCCTCGATGATGGTCATATTGGACAGATCCATGTTGCGGACCTGGTACATGCCATCCACCACCTCGAACAGCCCATGGATCGCATTCAACTGCGCCATGCGCCACAGGCTTGGGTTAACGGAATCCGGCGCTGAATCACCATTGAGGAAGGCGTAGGGCTCCATGTCCCAGGCCACATGCCCCTCTTCGTCCACTACCCGACCATTCGGCAGCGCACCCACGAAACCACGGCGCGCATCCTCAAATGATCGCGTGTCAGCAAACGGCAGCTCGTTAAGGACTGCCTGGTTAACCTTTGCTGTCACCGCAGTTGCCGGCTTGGAGGTTTCGGCCTGAGCGATCGCCGGGAACAGCAAACCGGCACCTAACGCTGCCAGCATGGCCTTCTTGAATAGGGGTAGCATGCGGAATCTCCTCTTTTTGGCGGCACCTGGGTTTTGTTGGTTTTGAATCGTGCGCCACGTAACTGCAGTTTGAAGCGAGGTGTTCCGTTCATCCAATGCAATGTTTCTTGACTTAACATGCGCAAAACGCATAGATATAGTGCCATGGACACACGACACATCCGGCACTTCATGGCGTTGGTTGAGTGCGGCAGTTTTGCTCGCGCCTCTGAGGTCGTGCACCTGTCTCAACCGGCGTTAAGCCGCAGCATCCAGGAACTGGAACGCCAACTCGGGGCAAGACTGTTCGATCGGGGGCGCTTCGGAGTGGTTTTAACCGCACATGGGCGGGCCGCTCTGCCTCATGTCCGGGGCCTGCTGGCCGCGGCAGAATCTTTAAGGCAGGAAGTCGAGGCCATCGACGAGCTTGAGACAGGCGAATTGAGTATCGGAACTGGCCCCTATCCGGCGCTGGCCCTGATGGATAAGGTCTGTGCCCGGTTTGTGGATCAATACCCGGGAATCCGCCTCAACATTCGAACAGATAACTGGCAGGACTTACGCCTTGCGCTGCTGGATCATGAGATAGAGCTGTTTGTGGCCGATACCGGCGAATTGTCTGGCGATCCGGACCTGGACATTACCCATTTGCCGCAGCCCGAGGTTGTTGTGTTTTGTCGCCATGATCACCCGTTGGCCCGGAAAAAAGGGGTCGTTTGGGGCGATTTGCTCGATTATCCCCTGGCCATGACCCGTGTTCCTGAAGATATGGAACGGAATATCCAGGCCATGAGCGCCCAACAAGGCGGGCTTAAACGGAGAATAGAATGCGACAATATTGCCATGCTCGCGGCCATTGTTACCGGCAGCAAGGCCATCAGTATTGCGCCCAGGCCTATCGTGGCTGACTTGCTTGAAAGCGGAAAGGTGACAACCGTTTCTGTAACCGGGATTGAAACTCTTCGGACCCGTTATGGTGTCTTGCAACGCTGCGGGAGACCGCTTTCACCGGCGGCAGGTAAATTGCGCGCCTTGATTCTGGAATTTGCAAATCTTCAATGAACCACCATCGCGGCATCCGTCGTCCTGTCTAACGTATTGAACACCTGAGAATAACTGGCAAAGGAAATGGCCATCGCCTTGCACTTTTAAAGCAACATGTTGACATATTATTTTGGCGAGGCGTATTGTGAAGCTAATGAGGCTGGACCAGATTTCAGCTTCAGCCAGGCCTTTTAATAACAAAAACCGGAACGAACAGGTGAAAAAGATGGATACAGGCATCACTCTTAATCCGGAACGCCGTGCCGCGATGATCAAAAGCGGCGCGTGGAACGACAAGATCATTACCGACTACTTCGACCAAGCGGTCGCCAGCACCCCGGACAGGGAAGCCATCGTCGGTTATCAGGTCACCAGCGACACCCGCAACGCCCTCACCTATCGAGAACTCAATGACAAAGTCACTCGCATGGCAGCGGGCCTGGCGGCTATGGGCATCGGAAAGGGGGAAGTGGTGGCCTGCCAGCTACCCAACTGGTGGCAGACCACGGCCCTGCATCTGGCCTGCATGCGCATCGGCGCCATCCTGAATCCGCTCATGCCCATTTTCCGTGAGCGGGAGCTCCGCTTTATGCTCAAGCATGGCGAAGCCAAACTGCTGGTGATTCCAAAGGTCTTCCGGGACTTTGACTACGAGGCGATGGTTGACGGTATTCGCGGGGAGTTGCCGGCTCTGGAAACGCTGCTGGTCATCGGCGGAGAAGGTGAACGCAGCTTCGAACAACGCCTGATGGAGACGCCCTGGGAAAAACAGCAGGACATCACGAGCCTGTTCGCAGAACGCCAACTCACCGCCGACGATGCGATCCAGATCCTCTACACCTCTGGCACCACCGGTGAGCCCAAAGGCGTAATGCATACCTCCAACACGCTGTTTTCCAATGTTCGACCCTACGCCGACCGCTTGCACCTGACTTCCGATGACAAGGTACTGATGGCTTCCCCCCTGGCCCACCAGACGGGCTTCATGTACGGCATCATGATGCCCGTCTATCTGGGCACCACTGCCATCCTGCAAGACATCTGGGACGCGGACTATGTCTGCAAGGTGATTGGTGCCGAAAAGCCGGCCTTCACCATGGCCGCCACTCCGTTCCTGGCCGATCTGGTCAAGACCGCACCCAAGCACGAAGGTGAACTGGATTCCCTGCGGATCTTCGTCTCCGCCGGCGCACCGATCCCGAGCGCCGTGGTTGAGCAGGCCGGCAAGGTACTGAAGGCAAAGATCGTCTCCGCCTGGGGCATGACCGAAAACGGCGCTGTCACCATGACCTGCCCGGAAGATCCAGCCGAGCGGGCCAGCCAGTCCGACGGAAAGGCCATGCCCTTCATGGAAGTGAAAGTCACCGATTTCCAGGGCAACGAACTGCCTGCCGGTGAAGAAGGCAGCCTGCTGGTTCGCGGCTCCAGCCTGTTTGTCGGTTATCTCAAACGCCCCGAACTCTATGGCGTGGACGAATCCGGCTGGTTCAACACCGGCGACCTCGCTCGCATGGATCAAGACGCCTACATCCGCATCACCGGCCGAACCAAGGACGTGGTGATTCGAGGCGGTGAGAACATTCCCGTAGTGGAGGTAGAGAACCTGCTCTACAAGTTCCCGGGCATTGTCGATGTCGCCCTGGTCGGTTGCCCGGACGAACGCCTGGGTGAGCGCCTGTGCGCCTATGTCACCCTGGATGAGAACGCCACCGACCTGACCCTGGAACAGGTCAAGACCTACCTGACCGAACAGCAACTGTCCAAAAACTACCTGCCTGAATACCTGGAAGTGATCGAGGCCATGCCTCGAACGGCCTCCGGAAAGATCCAGAAATTCAAACTGCGCGAGCAGGCCAGAAACGTTCGCCTGGAACCGAACAAACACCATTAATCCCATTGATCTCACAACAACAGGAGCAAGTCATCATGAGAGGCCTCGAGGGAAAAACAGTCATCGTGACCGGTGGCGGTGGCGGCATTGGTCGTGCCGTGTGCCTGCGCTTTGCTGAGGAAGGCAGCCTGGTGGCGGTGCTGGACCGCGACGAAAGCACCGCCCGGGCCACGGCAGACCTGATTACCGAAGCTGGAGGCCGGGCAAAAGCTTACGCCGCCGACATCACCGATTACGCCATGATCACTGACACCGTGGCCGCCATCGAAAGCGATCTGGGCGTACCCACCGTGCTGGTCAACAACGCCGGTTTCGACCGCTTTATGCCATTCCTGAAGACCGAGCCGAAACTCTGGGACCAGCTGATCGCTGTGAACCTCACCGGCGCCCTGAACATGCACCATGTCGTGCTGCCAGGAATGATTGCTGCCGGCGGCGGCAAGGTGATCAACGTCGCCTCCGACGCGGCCCGGGTGGGCTCATCCGGAGAATCCGTCTACGCCGCCTGCAAGGCCGGCCTGGTGGGTTTCAGCAAGACCGTGGCGCGGGAGCTGGCCACCAAGAATGTGTGTCTGAACGTGGTCTGCCCCGGCCCCACCGACACCGCCTTGCTCAAGGGCGTGGCAGAAACCGCCCCAAACCCGGAGAAGCTGCTTGAAGCCTTCCGCAACGCGGTGCCCATGAAGCGCCTGGCCCAACCGGAGGACTACCCCGGCCTCATCGCCCTGCTCGCCAGTGACGACGCCAACTTCATCACTGGCCAGGTGATCAGCGTATCCGGCGGCCTGACCATGGCCGGCTAAGCAACCCGTTACACGATTCAGGAGAACGGACCATGACTTACGAAGACATCCTATACGACGAAAACAACGGCGTCGCCACCATCACCATCAACCGGCCGGACCGCTACAACGCCTTCCGGGGACAGACCTGCATGGAACTGCTGGACGCGTTTAACCGCGCCGGCTGGAACAAGGATATCGGCGTCATCGTGTTCACGGGCGCCGGTGAAAAAGCGTTCTGCACCGGCGGTGACCAGGGCGCACACGAGGGCCAGTACGACGGCCGTGGCCTGATCGGCCTGCCGGTGGAAGAGCTTCAGCGCACCATTCGCGAAGTGCCAAAACCGGTGATCGCCCGGGTCAATGGCTTCGCCATCGGGGGCGGCCACGTGCTGCACGTGATCTGTGATCTGAGCATTGCCTCGGAAACCGCCATCTTCGGCCAGGTCGGCCCCAAAGTGGGTTCAGTGGACCCCGGCTTTGGCACCGCCTACCTGGCCCGAGTCGTGGGCGAGAAACGGGCCCGGGAGATCTGGTACCTGTGCCGCAAGTATTCCGCTCAGCAGGCGCTGGAGTGGGGCCTGGTCAACGCCGTGGTTCCGCCAGAGCAACTGGACGAGGAAGTGCAGAAGTGGTGCGAGGAAATCCTGGAAAAAAGCCCAACGGCCATTTCCATCGCCAAGCGCTCTTTCAATGCCGACAGCGACAACATTGCCGGTATCGGCGCCCTCGGCATGCAGGCCCTGAGCCTCTACTACGACACCGACGAGTCCAAAGAAGGCGTGAACGCCTTCCTGGAAAAGCGCAAGCCGGAATTCCGCAAGTACTACAAGTAACGGCCAGATAGCCCGGAGAGCATCATGAATTTCGGTTTCAATGAAGAACAGAACGCGATTCGCGAGGTTGTGGCCCGCTTCAGTGCCGAGGTTCTGGCTCCGGGCTATCGCAAGCGAGACCAGGAAGGGATTATCGAAAAGGACGTCATCCGCCAACTCGGCGAGATGGGACTGCTCGGTGGCGAGCTACCGGAGGAATTCGGCGGCAGCGGCATGGACTGTGTTACCAGCGGCCTGATCATCGAGGAGATCTCAAAAGGGGATTTCAACGTTGGCTACATTCCCCTTCTGACTTCCCTCAACGGCCAGATTATCGCGAGCCACGCCGCGCCCGACCTTGCCAAAGAATGGTTGCACGGTATGACCAGCGGCCAGAAAGTAGCCTGTATCGCGCTGACCGAACCCCACGGGGGCTCCGACGCTGCCAACCTGCGTCTGAAAGCGGAGAAAAAGGGCGACGTCTACGTGCTCAACGGCGAAAAAACCTCCATCTCCATGGCCGACCAGGCCGATGTGGCGGTGGTGTTTGCCCGCACCGGGACGGTGGAACAGCGCGCTTCCGGCATCAGCGCGTTTCTGGTTCCGATGGACAGCCCGGGCATTACCACAACCCGCTTCGAAGACAACGGCCAGCGCGCTATCGGCCGCGGCTCCATCTTCTTCGATAACGTGGAAGTTCACGCCAGCCAGATGATGGGCGACGAGGGCAAAGGCTTCAAACAGGTGATGCAGGGTTTCGATTACAGCCGCGCCCTGATCGGCCTGCAATGCCTGGCGGTGGCCCAGCAGTCCCTGGATGAAACCTGGCAGTGGCTGACCGAGCGTACCGCCTTCGGCCAGAACCTGTCTGCATTCCAGGGTCTGACCCACCCGCTGGCCGAATACCAGACCTATGTTCATGCGGCCCGCATGCAGTGCTACCATGCGCTCTGGCTCAAGGACAACAATCGGCCCCACAACGCAGAAGCAGCCATGAACAAGTGGTGGGGGCCAAAGCTCGCCTTCGACGTGGTCAAACAGTGCCTGCTGGCCCATGGCCATACCGGATGGGGTGAGGATCTGCCTTTCGCCCAACGGTTGAGGGATGTTCTGGGCCTTCAGATAGGTGACGGTACCGCGCAGATCATGAAAAACATTATCGCCCGCGAATACCTGCCAAAGTGACGCGTCCCATGCCTTCCGTGATTCAGGACGCCGAAAACCGCCCTCACCGGTTCAGCCGCCAGCAGGGCATTACAGGAGTGCAGATGATCGTCAATGAATCCGGAGGCATACCCAACCGCCTGTTTTTCCGCCTGTTCCAGACCGGAAACATTCTCCAGCGCCAGGTTCAGAATGAAATGGGCATCAGCGCCGTGCAGTGGGCGGTTCTGGGCGCACTGTCGCGGGAAGGCTTCGAAGACGGCACCTCATTCAATCAACTGAAAGAGTACCTCTACGTCAGTCGACAAAACCTCGACGGAGTGCTCAAACGAATGGAGCGGGACGGGCATGTCGTCCGGATACCGGACCCCCAGGATCGCCGAGCCAGACTGGTCGTTCTGACCGAGTCTGGTCGGCTTTTCTGGGACCGGCTGCAAGACTCGATTGCCGAGTTCTACAGACAGGCCATGCAAGGGATGAGTTTTGATGACGGTGTCAGCCTGCTTCACCTTCTGAAAAAGCTTCAGCATGAGCTTATCGACATTTCACTGGAGTCGACCATTCCGGAGAAATGATGCTGAGTGGCTGACCAGGCCCACTCCATCAATAAACGCACTCAGGCCGGCTCAAACCGCTCCTGCAACCATGCCTTGATCTCACCAGACTCGTACAACCAACCTGCACTGCCATCCTCATGCCGAATCTTCAGGCAGGGCACTTTGACACGACCCCCACCGGCTTCCAACGCCGCACGATGCTCCGGGTCATGCTGGGCGTCGCGGGTTTCGATGTTGAGACCCAGCCTGGCAATTTCCTTTCTTACCTTGATACAGAACGGGCAAGCCTTGAACTGGTAAAGGGCGAGATCCTTGCTGGCTTCATCGACACGGGCCTGCTCTTCAGCGCTTCGATTCACGCTCTCTGGCGTGCTGAGCTTTTCGCTGAGTAGCATAAAGGGCGTCAGTACCAGACGCAGGGTGCGGAAAAAATAACGAATAATAACTTTCATGGGTAAGGCTCGAACTCCTCATTAAAGGTGGCCTGAAGGATAGCGGCATTCAGGATTTATTTGCGTGTCTGATAGTGGTGTACGAGGATATCATTTCAAAGGATGAAGTGTTCAGAGTAACGGGGCAGCCCCTTCACAGATGGAGAACCAGATGCCTGAATCCGGCACCAAGTCACTTCGCAAACCCCTGCGGTTCTGGGGCTGGGGCTATGAGGACGAGGATCTGCACCCGGACGAACATGCCATGATCGAAACGGTCACGAAAATGTTTGTACCGGAAGGTCTGGTGGAGATTGAGCCACCAGCGGTTGAAGACTTCGAGCTTCCCGCGTCCCGATTACCAACGATTCCCGAGCACCTGTCAGACATTATTTCCACGACGCCCTACGACCGTCTGGTGCACAGCTACGGAAAGTCCTACGCCGATATGGCCCGGATGCTGATGCGGCAAGTACATAATCCGCCCGACGCCGTTGCCTTTCCCAAAACCGAAGACGACATCCAGCAACTGTTCAGCTATGCGGCCGCAAACAACATTGCACTTATCCCCTTTGGTGGCGGCACCAGCGTCTGTGGCGGCGTTGAGCCCGATGTTGGCGACAGCTACCGGGCGACCATCAGCGTTGATATGGAGAACCTGGACCGGATTCTGGAGATCGATCCGGTCAGCCGCCGGGCACGGATTCAGGCTGGTATCAAAGGCCCGGATCTTGAGCGGCAGTTAAAACAGCACGGATTGACGCTGCGCCACTATCCGCAGAGCTTTCCCTTTGTGAGCCTGGGAGGCATGCTCGCCACACGCGCTGGCGGGCACTTTGCGACCGTCTACACCCACATTGAAGACATGGTGGAAGCAACCAGGCTGATCACGCCCAAAGGCATTATCGAGACCCGGGCCTTGCCCGGCTCAGGTGCCGGTCCCTCGGCAGATCGCATGATCTGTGGTTCGGAGGGAACCCTGGGCATCATTACCGAGGCAACCATGCGACTGCAGCACCGTCCCACCTGGAGAGCAACGGCCTCGGTGCGGTTTGACGGTTTTATGAAAGGCGTCGATGCGGTCCGGCAGATTGCGCAATCGGGCTTGTTTCCATCCAACTGCCGCCTGCTCGATGAAGCCGAAGTGATCATCAACCGGATTGCTGACAGGCCTTGCGCCGTTCTGGTTCTTGGCTTCGAATCCGCAGACCATCCCCAAGACCAGAAAATCGAAAGGGCCGTTGCTATTGCCGAGGAGCATGGCGGCGTTCTGCAAAAAGATGGCATTTCCTATAACCCGGATCATTCAGAGAAAGGGGCCAGCGAGGCCGAGTCGTGGCGTAATGCTTTTATTCGCATGCCCTACTGGCGTAACCGCCTGACAGCCATGGGCATGATTGCCGACACCTTCGAAACCGCGATTACCTGGGACAAGTTCCCGGAGCTCTACAAGGCGGTAAAATCCACCATGGAGACCGCGCTTAGGGAGATCACGCAACGTCCGTTTTCCTTTTCCTGCCGTTTTACTCACGTTTACCCGGACGGTCCCGCACCCTATTTCACTTTTTATTGCGTGGGCGACACCACCGGCGATCTGGGCAAAGCCCTGGAAAAGTGGAAACAGCTCAAGCGCATCTCCATGGAAGTGCTGGCCGAGCAAGGCGCTACCGTCACCCATCACCACGCCGTTGGCCGGGATCATCGCTTTGGCTATGAGCAGCAGACATCACCGCTGTTTCGTCAGACCCTGGCGGCGGGCAAGCACTTCCTGGATCCTCAGGGCATCCTGAATCCGGGCGCTTTGTTTGATCCGCAGGATAAAAACGTTGGCATTCGGGGGGTATTGGGAGACTGAGGCAGCTCTCTCAGTCCTGATGCACACCGTTGAATCGTCCCCGCAACCAGGCAGTCCGGAACGTCTCCGCCGCCACCCCGGCCAGGAATCCGAAAAACGGGTCGGCCCAGAAGGTAATCAGTGCGGTGATTCCGATCACCGGCCAGCAGGATGGTTTCGCGGTCCAGAGACGCCTGGTGAGGCCAAGCTCAACAGCTGCGACCATGAGCAAGGCGCCAAGACCGGCCGCGGGTACAGCCGCGATAAACGACAACCCGCCGGGTACGATTGCCACCAGAAGCAAACCCACGCCCAGCAGGACCGGCGCAATGCCCGTGCGGGCACCGAACCGATAGTGTGCTGCAACACCGCCAGCGCCATGACACATGGGCAAGGCACCGAACGGAACCAGGCACAGGTTGGCCAGGCCGGTTGTAACGGAAAGACGCGCAGGCGAAACCCGGGACTGGTCGCCGAAATAATCCCCGACCACCAGGGCCGTCAGAACGATCGCGTTGGTGATGGTCAGCGCCAGTTGTGGCAGCACCAGGATGGAAAATCCCTGCTGCCAGTCATCCATTGAGGGCAGCTCCGGCATCGAGAAAATCGCCGGATCGGCGGGTAGCGGTAGCCCGGGGGAGCCCAGCAGCGCACCGAGAACCATCGCCACGGCAAGACCAAGCAATGCCGCAGGCCAACTGGGGAAAAGTTTCAGGGTGACGGCCAGCAACGCAAGGACCAGGAGCCCCAACGGCAAAGAGGTAGTCATCAGTTCCAGGCTCATGCTGGCCAACAACAACCCCAGCCCCAACTGCAGGCCGCTCAACACCGACCCCGGTACCAGGCGCGCAGCCCGGTTGATCCACCCGGTTGAACCGAGAATCAGAAGAATCGCGCCGATCAGAACACCACTGGCAACGAGGCTCTGGGCGCTGACCTGGGTGGTAAGAAGAAGCGCGGCCACCGCTTTCATGGGTTGCACAGGCACCGGCAGTCGATAATACAGACCGGTGGCGATATAGAAGAGGGCAAACCCCAGCAGAACCGGTACCGGCGCCAGCCCGGCCACGCCAATAGCACCAAGGCTCAGTGGCAGCAGGGTACCAATGTCTCCCAAAGCGCCGCTGAACTCTTTGACAGTTCTGTTTCCGATTGACCCCATGCAGGCCCCTGCTTGATCTGCCTGTTTATTATTTTTGCTCAGGCGTTGTACACAACGTTTCCAAGCTCACTGATATTATAACCACCCAATGCCTCCGCTCGCTGAACAAATCGTTCACTGCGGGCAAAAGCCAGCAATCGCTGCATGGCGGGTTCGAAGTAATGACGCCGGCGCATGGCCAGGTCAAAATGCTCCTGCTGCAGCGGGATAAACGCCAGGCCCTGCCGCCTTGCCGCCGCTTCTATACCTATGCCCACGTCCGCCTCCCCCTGGCGAATGGCCAGGGCCAGATCATCCTCGCTGAGTGAAGGATGCTCGGCCCAGGTCAGCTGACTGCCCTCGATACGATGGCGGGCAAGCAGGCTCTGCAACAGATGACTGACACCGGCATCCGGCTGTCGATGGGCCAGGCGAAGACCGGGCCGCGCGATATCCTCCAGTTGTGTCAGTTTGTGGGGATTGCCCGGCGCCAGGAGCAGGCCCTGCTGTCGCTTGGCCCAACGAATCAGCACCAGGTCTCGCATCCCGGTCAAACCCAGGGTTGCCGGATCGTTATAACGCTCGCTCTCGGCGTGCCAGATATGCATACCCGCGAGCATGGCCCGACCATCGACCAGCCGCTGCACCCCATCACCGCTTCCCTGGCACAACATGGCCAGCTCTGCGTTGCTCTCCTTTACCGCCCATTCGAGCAGCGGGTCCTGACTACCCACCAGCACCGGCGGGGTTGGCGCACTGATCGCGTCGTCCCCTTCCAGATGGTTCATCAGCCACAAATCAATACGCTGGCGTGGGAACAATAGCTTTCCGGTAATTCGCACACAGGGAATGACACCCTGGCTGACCAGATCGTAGACCTTGCGTTCTTTCAGGCGCAGATACTCGGCGGCCTCGGCCGTAGTGAGATAGGCGGGAAGGGACATCGGTTTCTCCGGCGGATCGGGCAAAAGCACCAGACTGTTTTTGGCTGCATATTTTTCAGCAGGCTGTGCAAAGCGTAGTTAAAAACGCCACGATGCTCAACACTAAGGAGACGCTGCTGTGGAAGATAATGCGTTTTACGTAGCGCTGTCGCTACTGGTGAATCTCGACGCCTCGCTGTACCAGATCGTGGTGCTTTCGCTGCAGGTTTCGCTTCTGGCAGTCCTGATCGCGGCAACGCTGGGTTTTCCGCTCGGTGCGGCAGTCGCGTTGTGGCAGTTCCCCGGGCGCGGCGGGGTAATTGTGGCGTTGAATGCGCTCATGGGATTACCTCCGGTTGTGGCCGGGCTTGGCGTTTACCTTCTGCTGTCGCGGGCCGGGCCTCTCGGGGAGCTGGGGCTTTTGTTCACGCCCGGCGCCATGGTGATTGCGCAGGTGATTCTGGTATTGCCTATTCTCGCTGCGCTTTCCCGGCAAAAAGTGGAGGAGTTGCTTGGTGAATACCGGGAACAGTTTGTCTCTCTGGGCATGTCCAGGGCGCGCATGATGCCCACCCTGCTGTGGGATGCCCGCTTCGCCCTGCTGACCGTTCTGCTCGCAGGGTTCGGGCGGGCCAGCGCCGAAGTAGGCGCCGTGATGATGGTTGGCGGCAACATTGATGGTGTAACGCGGGTCATGACCACAGCCATCGTGCTGGAAACAAGCAAGGGCGCCCTGCCCCTGGCGTTGGGTCTGGGCATCGTGCTCCTGACCCTGGTTATGGCCATCAACGCAACGGCCTACATTCTGAGTGAAATGGCAAAAAGGCGCATGGAATGACTTCGTTGAACGTGCCTCTCAACAATTCGATCGAGCTCAGCGCACCCCCTTCGCTGCGTTTTGAAAACGTTGAGTTCAACCCTTTCGGGCACCGGCTTTTTGGTCCCTGCTCGTTCACGCTCGATGGCCCCGGCCCCACGCTGGTAATGGGCCCCAATGGCGCCGGCAAGAGCCTCATGCTGCGACTGGCGCACGGCCTGCTGACACCGACGGAGGGCGCCGTGAGCTGGTCAGGCGCCAGTGCGCCCCGCCAGGCCATGGTTTTTCAGACGCCAATCCTTTTGCGCCGTTCGGCGCTGGCCAACCTCCGGCACGCACTGGCGGTCAACAATGTGCCACGCAAGCTGCGCACAGAGCTGGCTCTCGAAGCCCTGGCCCGGTTTGGCCTCTCCTCCTGCGCCGACACGCCTGCGCGGGTGCTGTCCGGCGGCGAGAAACAACGCCTGGCACTGGCACGTGCCTGGTCGCTTTCACCGGCAGTGCTGTTTCTGGATGAACCCACCTCCGCACTGGACCCCGCTGCGATAAAGGCCGTGGAAACCGCCGTTAAGGAATTTCATGACCAGGGCACACGCATTGTGATGACAACCCATGACCTGCACCAGGCCAGGCGGCTTGCCGGCGACGTTCTGTTTCTCTCTGGTGGCCAGGTACAGGAGCACACGCCTGCAGACGTGTTTTTTGAAACGCCGGTGTCGCGCCAGGCACAAGCTTTTATTTCCGGTGAACTTGTCGCCTGATGCGCCACCATAAAACCCGACCAATCCACTGCTCACCCGATGAATGAAACCCAAGATGGAGATAACAAGATGAAAAAGACCCTTAATCTGGTTCTTGCAGCCGTCACTACCATGGGCCTGGCCTTCAGCGCCCACGCCGAAGATTACATAACGCTGGCCTCGACAACCTCAACTGAGAGCTCGGGCCTGTTTGATTCGATCCTGCCAAAGTTCGAGGACGCCACTGGCATCGAAGTGCGCGTTGTCGCCGTTGGTACCGGCCAGGCCTTCGAAATCGCTCGCCGTGGTGATGCCGACAGCCTTCTGGTACACGACACCGCAGGCGAGAAACGTTTTGTGGAGAACGGCTACGCCACAGAGCGGGCCGACGTGATGTACAACGACTTTGTATTAATTGGCCCTGCCGATGATCCGGCCAACATCAGCGCAGCGAAGACCGCCGCTGAAGCGCTGTCTGCCATTGCTGAAGCAGAGGCACCGTTTGCCTCTCGTGGTGACGACAGTGGCACCAACCGTGCAGAACTTCGCCTGTGGGAAAGTGCCGGTATTGAACCGGGCGGCAGCTGGTATCGCGAACTGGGCAGCGGCATGGGGCCCACCCTCAACACTGCCGCCGCCATGGATGCCTATGTGATGTCAGACCGCGCAACCTGGGTCGCATTTGAAAACCGCCAGAACCTGAAGCTGCTCTTCGAAGGTGACAAAGTGCTGTTCAACCAGTACGGCAGCCTGCTGCTTTCTGAAGAGAAGCACCCGCATCTCAAGCATGAGATGGCCGCAAAATGGCATAACTGGCTGCTGTCCGACGATGGACAAAAGGCAATTGCCGACTTCAAGGTAGACGGGCAGCAACTGTTCTTCCCGAACGCCCAGTAGGACAAATCGGGCAAAGTTCTAAGGCCCCCGGCCTGACCCGGTTTTACGCCAATAGAAAACCCCGGCCATGCCGGGGTTTTTTATTGGCTGAAAGCAGCTGTTTTTCCCGAATGCCAAATAAGCTAATCTCTGCCAATCTCCGTACAACTTCCATTCTGCGGCATTCATGAAACGGCTATAACAAAAATGACGATTGATCCCATACTTCCCGATCCCACGGATCCCCGGCTTTCCCGGCCGGTAGAAGGCGTTGACGAAAACGGCGAGGCCAAATCGATCAGCGTGATCGAAGAGCGCCCACTGACCATCTACCTGAACAGCCAGGAGATCGTCACGGCGATGACCATTGGCGATCACCCCGAGTACCTGGCCCTCGGCTTCCTGCTCAACCAGGGCATGCTGAAAGAGACCGATGAGGTCACCGGGATCGATTTTGATGAGGAACTTGAGGTTGCCGTGGTTCGAACCTCCAGCGTTACTGATGTTGAGGACAAGCTGGAAAAGAAAACCCGTACCTCCGGATGCGCGGTGGGCACGGTCTTTGGCGATATGATGGCCGGACTGGAAGGGCTATCTTTGCCAGACACTCCGGTACACACCAGCACCTTTTATGACCTTTCCTACCAGATCAACCACACACCCAGCCTGTACATGGAGACCGGCGCCATCCACGGCACCGCGCTGTGCCAGGGCCAGAAAATCCTCGCCTATATGGAGGATGTCGGGCGCCACAATGCCGTGGACAAGATTGCTGGCTGGATGCACCTGAACAATATTTCTGCGGCCGATAAAGTGCTGTACACCACCGGGCGACTCACCTCGGAAATGGTGATCAAGACATCGCTCATGGGCATTCCCACTCTGATCAGCCGCTCCGGCTTTACCGCCTGGGGCGTCGATATTGCCCGGCAAGTCGGGCTGACCCTGATCGGGCGGATGCGAGGCAAGAAATTCACCTGTCTGAGCGGCCAACACCGCCTGGTGTTCGATCAGGACCTCTCGCAGGTTCCCGATGAAGACAAAAAGCTGCGTCGAAAAGGGGCTCAGCATGATTGACGGAGGCACGGCGTGACCGATTGCGCAGTCATCCTGGCCGGCGGCCAGGCAAACCGGATGGGCGGCGGCGACAAAGGCCGCCTTATGCTCGGCGACCAGTCATTGATCCAGCGGGTTATTGAGCGAATCACGCCGCAGGTCGACGCGGTGGTACTGAATGCCAACGGCGATATCCATCGGTTTGACGATCTGGGTTTGCCAGTGGTCGCAGACTCCATCGAGGGCTTTCCCGGCCCGCTGGCCGGTGTACTGGCTGGCATGGACTGGGCGGCCGAGCAGGGCCATGACTGGCTGATCAGCGTTGCCGCGGACACCCCCTCCTTTCCCCGGGACCTGGCCGAAAGACTGGCCGGATATGATACCCCGGTGGTACTGGCAGCCACGCCGGACCCCGAGCGGGGTCGACTGCCACAGCCAACCTTTGGTCGCTGGCAGGTATCCTTGCGCCACAACCTTCGGGCGGCCCTGAACGATGGGGTTCGCAAGATCCGCCAGTGGACTCAGGCCCAGGGCGAAACCCTGGTGGTGTTCAACGAGGGCGACTTTTTCAACATCAATACGCCGGAAGATCTGGCCTGGGCGGAGCAGAATCTGAAGTGAACGTCATCGGCATTGTAGGTTGGAAAAACTCCGGAAAGACCACCCTGGCCTCGGCCCTGATTCGTGAGCTGTCCAGTCGGGGGTTAACGGTCAATTCGATCAAGCACGCCCACCACATGGTGGATGTGGATCAACCCGGAACAGACAGCTACAAGCATCGCGACGCCGGCGCCCGGGAGGTCATCCTCGCTGGTGGCCAGCGCTTCGCCATCATGCACGAACTCCGGGGAGCGGCGGAACCGACGCTGGATGAATTGCTGGCACGACTGAGCCCCTGTGACTGGGTCGTGGTGGAGGGATTCAAAACCCACACCCACGCCAAGATCGAAGTGCATCGACGAGAAGGTTCGAGGTCACCGCTGTTCACCGAGGACCCGAGCATTGTTGCTGTGGCGTCGGACTACGCTGCCGAATTCTCGGGGCCCGTTTTCGACATCAACGACATTCCCGCCATCGCTGATTTTATTCTGAACCGCAAGCAAGCCTGAACGGCATAACCAGGAGCCGAAGATCCATGAAACCGCTTCGCAACGACTGCTTTGCCCTGCCCCCCGGCGTCAACTGGACCCCGGTCGAAGAGGCCCTTGAGCGTTTGCGTTCACGGTTGCACCCTGTGGTGGAGACTGAACACGCCGTTCCCCTATCCCGGGTAAACGGCCGTATCCTGGCAAGCGACGTCTACGCTCCCCGGGCGCACCCACCAAGCAACAACTCGGCGGTTGACGGCTATGCACTGGCGGGCCCTGTAACGGATGTTCCCTGCACACTGCCTCTGGTCGATGGTCGCAGTGCCGCCGGCGAGCCTTTCAAAGGCCAGGTTCCCGCGGGACATGCGATCCGGATTCTCACCGGCGCAGTCATTCCATCCGGGACAGACACAGTGGTCCTCGAAGAAGACTGCGAAGTCCGGGATGGCCAGCTGTATCTGAACGGCACTCTGAAAGCGGGCGCCAATGCCCGCAAAGCCGGTGAAGACATCCAGGCACAGGATCGAATCCTGATCGCAGGAACTCGCCTGACACCCACGCAGATTTCCGTACTCGCCAGCGTTGGGGTGGAGTCGGTCGACGTCTACCAGAAGCTGCGGGTTGGCGTTCTGTCTACCGGCGATGAGGTAAAACCGGTGGGTGCCACAGTCACTGATTGGCAAATCTACGACGCCAACCGGCCGATGCTCAGCGCCCTGGTCTCGCAACTGGGCTACGAGCTGGTGGACCTTGGTCATGCACTCGATCGGGCTGACGAGGTCAAATCGGCTCTGGAAACAGGGGCGCAAGAGTGCGATCTGATCCTCACCAGTGGCGGCGTATCGGCCGGTGACGAAGATCACGTGTCGAAGACCCTGAAAGCCCACGGCGACATCAGCAATTGGCGCATTGCCATCAAACCTGGCCGCCCGCTGGCCCTCGCCATGTTCCAGGGCACGCCTGTGGTGGGCCTGCCGGGCAATCCGGTCGCCGCCTGGGTCTGTGCCCTGCGTTTTGGTGCCCCTGCAATGGCATTACTTGCAGGCGGTGAATGGTTCGAACCCCAGGCCTACGTGATGCCGGCGAATTTTTCGAAAAACAAAAAGCCCGGGCGCAGCGAGATGCTGCGGGCACGGGTTCGGGATGGGCAGGTAGAGGTGTTCGGTTCGGAAGGCTCCGGCCGGGTGACCGGCCTGGCCTGGTCCGAGGGGCTGGTGGAACTGGATGAAAGTGCCCAGCAGATTGAGCCGGGCACTCCCGTGCGGTTTATTCCATACGGCAGCTTCGGTCTGTAGTCAGTCGACGCTGCCGTGAACCGCAAACGCTTCCAGTGAGGCATCCTGAGGCCCCCGGGAACGGTAGGTTTCCTCGACACCCAGCTCGGTCAGGGTGCGGCTGACCATCAACAGTGTGTTGTCCTCGAAGTCCTCGCACATGCTGCGCATCTGGTCGATTTCCTCACAGGCAACCGGGTAGGCCGCGTCGATATCCGGCGCGCCGTAATGGTCAACAAAGGTCTGCGCTAGAGTCCGGCGAACATGCTCCAGTTCCGGTTCGGTAATGTTGCAGACCCCCACGAAACTGGCGCGCCCGCCTGATTCAATGCTGTACCAGCCGTTACTGAACGCCTGACGGGCTTTGCCTTTCAGGTCTCCCTCAGTCCAGTTGGAAAACTCGAAGCCACCGGAGATCGCCCACTCACCGCTGGGTGCAGGCTTTTCAAATACGTTTTCGTCGGAAATATCCAACTGAAGGGTTCGGGCCAGTTTCATACGTGCTCCGCGAATTCGATCAAACTCAGCGTCTCGGTCATGACATCCTGACGCAACAGCATCCGGCCTTTTTCATCCAGGCCAACGAAGGTACCTGGTCTGGGCCGTTCAATCCTTTTGCCCAAGGTGTCGCACCTTGGCCGCCACTCGTTGTGTACCCGCTCAAAGCCGCTGTCCAAAAAGTAGGTCAGCCACAGCAACGTGTGCTTGGACCAGCTTTCCAGTAGGACCATGGGTGTGATTTCGATGCAGCCTTCTTCATACAGACAGGTCTCATCCGGGTTTTCTCCCGGCTGGTCCGTCTTCGGAATAAAAGGCACCTCAATTCCAATCACCAGCCAGTTGGGGTAGGCCTTGGGATCAGACACATCCGATGCGAAACGAACACTGCCACAGAGCGCACCGTTTACCTTGATGCGGTCAGGCCACTCAAAGTACACCGGCACTTCGGGCGGGGCCAGCGCGCCCAGACTCTCGGCAAGGCCGATCTGGGCCACATAGACTGCCTGAATCGCCTCTTCAAGCGGTGTTTCGGGCGCCAGGACCAGGGCTGCGCGCAGGGTGTCGTCTTGCTCGGAGTAGAACACCGTGCCGGAATCGACGCCCGCGATCGCCCGGCTGACGGCTTTATCAAACGGGTCCATGTGTCTGGGCACCACTTCTCCCGTTAGTAACGGTGGGAACTGGGGTGATTCGATCATTGGATGGCCCGGGCGTAGACGTCAGAGGCGACAATTTCATCGGCGATGCGCTGGAAAGCCTGGGCCTGGGGGCTGTCAGGCTTCGAGACCACAATCGGAACTCCGCCGTCCGATCCCAACCGGATATCGAGATCCAGGGGAATCTCTCCGAGGAAGGGCGAGCCCAGTTTCTCTGCCTCGGCTCGTGCGCCGCCGTGCCCAAAGGGATGGTGTTCCTTGCCACAGCCATCGCAAATAAACGACGCCATATTTTCGATCAGCCCGAACAGCGGAACGTCCATTCGCTTGAACATATCAATGCCCTTGCGAGCATCCATCAGGGCGATGTCCTGAGGTGTCGAGACAATGACCGCACCCGCCACGAAGAACTTCTGGCTCAGGGTCATCTGGACATCACCGGTGCCCGGCGGAAGATCCACCAGCAGCACGTCCAGCCGGCCCCATTCAACCTGGTTCATCATCTGCTGCAAGGCGCCCATCAGCATCGGCCCGCGCCAGACGATAGCCTCGTCCTCCGGTGCCATCAGGCCCAGGGACATCAGCGTTACGCCGTGATTTCTCAGCGGCAGGATGGTGCTTCCATCCGGGCTGGACGGACGACCGGAAACCCCCAGCATGCGGGGCTGGCTCGGGCCATAGACGTCAGCGTCCAGCAAGCCGACCTTCAGCCCTTTCGAGGCGAGGGCCACCGCCAGGTTGGACGACACGGTCGATTTACCAACGCCGCCCTTGCCCGACGCAATGGCAATGATGCGATCGACGCCCCTCGGGTTCTTGTCCTGAGGCCTTGGAGCGTCAGTTCCGATCAGATTCGGATTTTTTCCTACTTCGGTGTACTCAACCATGGTGTGTCCTGTTGTTTTTAACTGTCCAGATAGTCATCACTGGTGCGGACCCGCGGGCGCTCGCCACCGGCCATGGGCGCTGTGCTGCCATGGAACTGGGCCTTGACCCGACAGTCATCGCACATCTTGATGAGCTGCACGTTATCAGAGTTCTTGTACATCCAGTGCTGGTTTTCCAGCTTCTCGACGATGCGGTTAATCGTGCTGGCTACACCAAACGGGGTGCCACACTTGATGCATTCGAAGGGCTCTTCACCGTGCAACGCCCGGGCACTGAGCGCCGCCTTGGACACATCAAGCTGGGGCTTCAGGGTGATGGCGGTTTCCGGGCAGGTACTCTCGCAGATACCACACTGGACGCAGGCGTTTTCCGTGAACTGCACCTCGGGCCGATCCGGATGGTCACCAAGGGCGCCGGTCGGACATAGTGATACACAGGCAAGGCAGAGGGTGCATTTATCGGAATCAATTTCGATGGCACCGTAAGGCGCGCCTTTGGGCAACGGAATCGGCTCTTCGATTTTCTCCGACATGGCGGCCACTGTCACCCGGGTGATATCCCGGCGACCGCCCACCAGCAGCACAGGGTCGCTCACGCGACCGGCATTGTCCCCGGCGTCGCAAAGCTCGATGGCGGAAATAACCCTGATCCGGCTCGGCGAGTTGTGGGTACCCTTGAGCATGGCCTGGGCCAGCTCCACTTCTGCGGTCACTGCACGGCGATCCAGCTCGTTGTCCGCAAGGATGAGAACCTCGGCGTAGCCGGCACCAAACGCCGCCATGATTTCAGCGTGGCCGATCCGGTCGACATGTTCCAGCCCCATCGGGATCAGATCATCCGCGAGACCATTATCGTAGCGGGCCAGGTTGGCAATGGCCTCTGTGCCAGCTTCCAGGGTATGGAAGACCAGGCGGGGCGATTCGTGGGTATGCTCGCGGTAGACTTTGGCCATCACTTCCACAGCCTTGGTGATCGCCTCGAACGGCGTCTCATTCATGGTCACTGCAGAGGTGGGACAGACGGCAGCGCAGGAGCCGCAACCGGCACAGATATCCGAATCAATCTGGATGTGATCCCCGAAGGAAAAAATAGCCTCTGTCGGGCAGACATCCAGGCACCGTGTACAACCAGGCTTGTTGGCCCGGGAGTGCGCGCACAGAGACTCTTCGAGCCTGAAATAGACGGTTTTTTCGAATTCACCCACCATTTCCCTTGCCGTCAGGGCAATGCGCTCCAGCTCGCCGGACTTTTCCGGATCGGCCCAGAAGTAGCCGTTGCGCTTCTCGTGGCTCGGAAATGCCGGGGCGCCGCCCCGCAGATCGATAAACACATCGCATTCGCTGCGGGCGGTGGGCTTGGCCGCCTCGTAACCCAGCTCACCGCGACCGGCCGGGTGCAAGGGTTGCAGGTGGGCGAATTCCAGCTTGAAATTGCCAAGTGCACCGTAGGCTCCCGTCAGTTGGCCCTTGGCCACGTCGTAAGCGGCAGATGGCAGCTGGATGGGGCCGGCATCATTAACAATACAGGTAACACCCAGTTCGTCCTGCACCAGTCCGGCCATCCGGATTGCCTTCTCGGTAGGACCGACGATGCAGCACACGCCGTTGGACTGAATGGTTTTCGCCGGCGCCATGGGCGGCGGCAATTGGGCGGCGGCAATCAGGGCTGCCTGCTTCGCATGCAGGCGCTCGGGCTTCGCGTCGGGGGCGCTCCAGCCAGCACGATCCCTGATATCAATGGATTGGAGTGGCGCGGCGTGTTGGATCTCGGCGTGAACGTCCTCCGCAAGGCGCTCGAACAAGGCGGCCTGCTGGCCACAGGCAATCAGGACATCATTGCTGGCGCCCAGATGCTCGGCGGCAACACTCAATTCCTTGCCGCACAGTTGATCAACTGCAATCGCCTGCTCAGCGCCTGCGGCTTTGCGCAAAGCCTCTGAATCGAAGGTCTGTGATTTGTCGCAGCTGCATAGTAATAAGGTCTTATGTGCCGTCATCAGGAAATTGACTCTTTCGTTGTTTTTATACGTATACGCTTACGTATCGCTTTTCGAGCATGCCACAGGCATTATCTTTTGGACAATTGGATAATCTTTTGTGCCCTGCTAGTTTTACGCTATAACAAAAAATGAGAAGCACCATGAGTAGTCGTACAGAACAGTGGAAACGCGAGCTGAGGGTTGGCGCTGTCGTTCGTCGATCCCCGGGCGTCACTCGCTGGGTAAAAGAAATCTGGAAGCCGGTTGCCGTTATACCTGGTGCACCTGATGCATTCTGGAAAGAATTGGTTCGCGAGGAAGACGTGGTCGATTACCACGCGAGCACCGTTACGATGGAGCTTTTTCGGGCCGACGTCGAAGGCTATCTGGTCTCACTGAACATGGCCGTTCCATCCGTATGGATCATCATGGATAGAGATGTAACGAGCCAGTCGCCCTCCGGATGGGTCGTGAGCACTATTACGGCCAGCGCCCATGAAGCACTGGATGCCCTTGATAGTGGCGAAAGTATAGTTGAGGCGGTTCCTATTCCCGAATCAATGGCGGCCTGGATCAAGGAATTTATCGACATGCACTACATCGAGGAGCCGTTCAAGAAACGTCGCCGCGATGAAGTTCGCGTTGATGGCGCCGAGGATGCCAAGGGCGACCCGCGCATTCGCCAGGAAAGCGACGTCTACCGTGCCCCTGCGAACATCAAAAAGCCGAGAATTCAGTAATGGCCGAATCAAGACTCCAGCGTTGGGCTCGCAAGAAGGCCGAAGCCGCCAAGCGCCCGGAACCATCCCCTCCTCCGGTTATCGAGGCTGAGCCAGCCCCGGAGGAGCAGGAACTGGCAATCAATGAAGCATTGCCGGAACACGAGCTGCTAGAGAAGTATGGCCTGCCTGACCCGGAAAACATTGAACTGGGTACGGACATCACCGGATTCATGCGCAAGGAAATTCCGGAGTTCCTCCGCCGCAAGGCCCTGAGGGGACTCTGGAAATCGAACCCGGTACTGGCCGTTCTGGACGGCCTCAATGATTACGATGAGGACTACACACTGGCCTCGACGGCCGGACAGACAGTGAAAACTCTATACAAGGTTGGAGAGGGGCTCGTCGACAAAGCCAAAAAAGCCGCGGACGTCGTGGACGATCAGTCGGAAAAGCAGGCAGTCTCATCGTTGGCAGGGCCTGATTCCACAACCGCCGAGGAACCGGATTCTGAGGACAGTCCCGAACTGGAAGATATGGCAACGCCGACGGAACTTCCCGAGCAGCAGCTTGCCCAAGAAGAGGCGACCTACTCAGAAGAGGAGCCGGAACCACGATTCCGTCCTCGTATGCGTTTTGACTATTAGCAGAATACGTTTCAGCTATTAGCAAATTAAAGGTCGGTCAGGCCAATATTCTGGATTGTGTACTAGAATAGCGTGACAGGCCGCACATAATAATTAGAAGGAACAGGAATTGAGTAACACTGCGGAAATCCAGTGCCCGCGTTCGATCTCTGAAGAAGATCGTGCCAGGGCCCAGATCTATCAGCTGCTTGGCGTCCTGCTTGTAGACCCGCCCTCCAGTGAATTGCTGAAAGGGCTGGCTTCATTACAAGGCGACGAGACGCCCCTCGGTTCGGCCTGCAAAAACCTGGCAGCCCTCGCCGAACGCACCAACCCGTATGACGCCGAGCGAGAGTTCAACAATCTGTTTGTCGGACTCGGTCGCGGAGAACTGCTCCCCTATGCCAGCTACTACCTCACCGGCTTCCTGAATGAGAAGCCCCTGGCGGAGCTGCGTACGGATCTCATGACCCGCGGTATCAAATCCCGCAGCGACGTAAAGGAGCCGGAAGATCACATCGGCACCCTCTGCGAAATCATGGCGGGCATCATCACCGGGGAATTTCCATGCGACAGCGGACTGCCGTCGCAAAAAGCATTTTTTGATGCCCACCTGGCAAAGTGGGCAGCCTTGTTTTTTACCGACTTGGAAGAAGCGCAAAGCGCCATTTTTTACGCACCAGTGGGTTCGCTCGGTCGAGCCTTCATGGCGGTAGAAGCCGACGCCTTTGCAATTCAGTAACCGGGATCTCAAGGTCCCATAAACCCAGGGGGAGGTGTCCAATGGACAACCCGAAGCGTGAAAACAGCCGTCGCCGTTTCTTGCAAATGGCTGCAGCAGCAGCTCCAGCTGCCGTTGCAATGACGGTTGCACCGAACGCCGCAGCCGAGGTCGTCAGAACAGACGTTCCGAAAAGCCGCGGTTTACGTGATACCGAACACACACGTAAGTATTTCGAATCGGCTCGCTTTTAACGGGGATTTGAGTTGATCGAGGTTGCGAAAGGCCCTTGAGAGACTCGGCTTTCCGAAAAAACGAGAATAATAAAGAGAGAGGTAAACGACATGTTGAGGAAGAAGACCAACGGGGTAGCGAAAGGCTCCCGTGCAGGCTCTTTGCTTTCTTCTCTCGCTGCCAAGACTCTGGACCGTCGTCAGTTCCTGACAACGTCTGGCGTGGCAGTGGGTGGTCTGGCGGCACTGTCGCTGACATCGGGACGGGTTGAAGCTGCGGCTCCGGCAACCGGTGGCGGAGAAGTGGTCGTCAAGAAATCGGTTTGTACGCACTGTTCGGTTGGCTGCACCGTAGAAGCCGAAGTTCAGAACGGCGTGTGGACTGGCCAGGAACCAGGCTGGGACAGCCCCTTCAATCTGGGTGCTCACTGCGCCAAAGGCGCTTCCGTACGGGAGCATGCCCACGGCGAGCGTCGTCTCAAGTCGCCCATGAAAATGGTCAACGGCCAGTGGCAGAAGATTTCCTGGGATACCGCCATCAACGAAATCGGCGACAAGATGCTCGAAATTCGTGAGCAAAGCGGTCCCGATTCGGTCTACTGGCTGGGCAGCGCAAAGTTCAACAACGAGCAGGCCTACCTGTTCCGTAAGTTTGCGGCCTACTGGGGCACCAACAACGTGGACCACCAGGCTCGTATCTGCCACTCCACGACCGTAGCCGGCGTAGCCAATACCTGGGGCTACGGCGCAATGACCAACTCCTACAACGACATCCACAAGTCCAAGGCGATCTTCATTATCGGGGGCAACCCCGCCGAAGCGCACCCGGTGTCGCTGCTGCACGTGCTGAAGGCGAAGGAAGAGAACAACGCCCCGCTGATCGTGTGCGACCCGCGTTTCACCCGCACAGCGGCCCATGCCGACGAGTTTGTACGTTTCCGCCCCGGCTCCGACGTAGCGCTGGTGTGGGGTATTCTCTGGCACATCTTCGAAAATGGCTGGGAAGACAAAGAATTCATCCGTACCCGTGTGTACGGTATGGAAGACATTCGCGAGGAAGTGAAGCGCTGGAATCCCGAGGAAGTTGAGCGTGTCACCGGCGCCCCCGGAGCACAGCTTGAGCGTGTGGCCCGCACTCTGGCCAACAACCGCCCCGGCACGGTTATCTGG
This sequence comes from Marinobacter adhaerens HP15, assembly GCF_000166295.1. Classification (NCBI taxonomy): domain Bacteria; kingdom Pseudomonadati; phylum Pseudomonadota; class Gammaproteobacteria; order Pseudomonadales; family Marinobacteraceae; genus Marinobacter; species Marinobacter adhaerens. The sequence continues at coordinate 4,356,267 of NC_017506.1, read as the reverse complement.
TGTATGGGTGGTACCCAGCACACCAACGGTAACAACAACACCCGCGCCTACTGCGTGCTCCAGCTGGCCCTTGGCAACATGGGCGTCGCAGGTGGTGGCACCAACATCTTCCGTGGCCACGACAACGTTCAGGGCGCAACGGACCTCGGCGTACTCGCTGACACCCTGCCCGGCTACTACGGTCTTTCAGCAGGCTCCTGGGCTCACTGGGCCCGTGTCTGGGAAGAGGATCTGGATTACCTGAAGGGTCGCTTTGCCGTTTGGGATAAAGACGGCAAGTCCCGGGCCATGATGAACGAGAAGGGCATTCCGGTTTCCCGCTGGATTGACGGTGTTCTGGAAGCCAAGGAAAACCTTGAGCAGCCAGACAACACCCGGGCCATGGTTTTGTGGGGCCACGCGCCCAACTCCCAGACCCGGATGACAGAAATGAAGGAAGCCATGGAGAAACTCGACCTGCTGGTTGTAGTGGATCCCTTCCCGACCGTTTCTGCCGTACTCCACGATCGCAAGGAAGGCGCCTACCTGCTGCCCACGACCACCCAGTTCGAGACCTACGGCTCGGTAACCGCGTCGAACCGTTCTCTGCAGTGGCGTGAAAAAGTGGTAGAGCCGCTGTTCGACTCCAAGGTCGATCATGAAATCATGAAACTGTTTGCGGACAAGTTCGGCTTCACCGATCGCATGTTCCGCAACATCGCCATTGATGGCAATGAGCCGTCGATTGAAGACATCACCCGCGAGTTCAACCGCGGCATGTGGACCATCGGCTATACCGGCCAGTCGCCGGAGCGACTCAAGAAACACATGAAGTACCAGCACCACTTCGACAAGACCACCCTGCGAGCGACCGGTGGACCTTGCGATGGTGACTTCTACGGTATGCCGTGGCCGTGCTGGGGCACCCCGGAGATGAACCACCCGGGCACCGCCAACCTGTACGACATGTCGTTGCCGGTTTCCGAAGGCGGCCTGACATTCCGGGCCCGCTTTGGTGTTGAACATAACGGCCAGAACATTCTGGCGGACGGTGTTTACTCCAAGAATTCGGAAATCAAGGACGGCTATCCCGAGTTCACCATGCAGATGCTGATGGACCTGGGCTGGGATGGTGACCTGACGGCTGAGGAGCGAGCCAGCATTGAAGCTGTCGCCGGCGCCTCAACCAACTGGAAGACAGACCTGTCTGGTGGTATCCAGCGCGTAGCCATCAAACACGAATGTGCGCCCTTCGGCAACGCCAAGGCACGCGCCATTGTCTGGAACTTCCCGGATCCGGTGCCGCTGCATCGTGAGCCTCTGTACACCACACGTCGCGACCTGGTAGCGGATTATCCGACCTACGAGGACAAGACGTTCTGGCGGGTGCCGACCTTGTACGAGTCAATCCAGAAGAACGACTTCAGCAAGGAGTTCCCGATCATCCTTACCTCCGGCCGTCTGGTCGAATACGAGGGTGGCGGTGACGAAACCCGTTCAAACCCCTGGCTGGCAGAACTGCAGCAGGACATGTTCATCGAGATCAACCCACGCGACGCCAACAATCTGAATGTTCGCGACGGCAATGACGTCTGGGTGTCCGGTCCGGAAGGGTCGAAGATCAAGGTGAAGGCCATGGTGACAGAGCGTGTTGGCGAGGGTGTGGCGTTCATGCCATTCCACTTCGGCGGGCACTATCAGGGCAAGGACCTGCGGGACAAGTATCCCAAGGGCGCCGACCCCATCGTTCTGGGCGAATCCACCAACACAGTTCAAACATACGGGTATGACTCGGTCACTCAGATGCAAGAGACCAAAGCCACCCTATGTTCGATTATGCCGGCATAACAAGAGGTGTAGACCATGGCACTTGAAGGACAAGCAAGAGCAAAATTCCTTTGCGACGCCGAGCGCTGCATCGAATGTAATGCATGCGTAACGGCCTGTAAGAATGAGCACGAGGTCCCCTGGGGCATCAACCGTCGCCGAGTGGTAACCATCGAAGATGGCAAGCCAGGAGAGCGTTCGATTTCGGTAGCCTGCATGCACTGTTCAGACGCCCCCTGTATGGCCGTCTGCCCGGTGGATTGCTTCTACCAGACCGAAGACGGTGTAGTACTGCACTCCAAGGACCTTTGTATCGGTTGTGGCTATTGCTTCTACGCTTGCCCGTTCGGTGCGCCCCAGTTCCCACAAGCGGGCAACTTTGGCAGCCGCGGCAAGATGGACAAATGCACGTTCTGTGCAGGCGGCCCGGAAGAAGACAACTCCACAGTTGAATTCCAGAAATACGGTCGTAACCGTATTGCTGAGGGTAAACTGCCGATCTGTGCGGAAATGTGCTCGACCAAAGCCCTGTTGGCCGGTGACGGCAACGAGGTGGCGGACATCTATCGCCAGCGTGTTGTGAATCGTGGTTTCGGTTCCGGCGCCTGGGGATGGGGCACAGCCTACGAGAAGAAAGGTGCATAAACTGGCCTGACTCATGCGGGGCCCTTCGGGGCCCCGACGTCGGTCAAGACGACAATTTCTTCTTGTTCATTCCGTTGGAGTGCTCTAATGAAAACAAAACTTTTTAGTGCCGCCCTCCTCGTGTTGGCGACACTGCTGTTCAACCCTGTGTGGGCACAAGAGTCCCCTACGGTTGACCGGACCGCGACCGGGGGGGCCCAAACCCTCGAGGACATCATGCGCCGCCAGCAACAGCTGGAGATGGATGATTCGTTTCGGTCTGAAAACCTCGGCAATCCTGAAAACGCAGCACCTACCACTGCGCCTCTGGGCACGAATGGCGGGCGCTCGGATGCCGATGTCTGGCGTTCAATCCGTTATAACGAGATCGATCCCCGAATTCAGTCCCCTGGCCCTGCCAACGAGGTAATGATTCAGGACGCAGGCATGCCCTGGTATCAACTGCGCGAAGGTCCGATCATCACGTACGGTGGGGGCGCAATACTCGGCTTCCTTGCGTTGCTTGTTGTCTTCTATTTCGTTCGCGGCAAGATCATGATTGATGGAGGGCCTGCGGGCACAACCATTCAGAGGTTCAAAGCCATCGAGCGATTCGGACACTGGTTGCTCGCAGGCTCTTTCATCGCACTCGGCATCACAGGCCTATTAACGCTGATGGGGCGTAGCTTCCTGATTCCGGTGATCGGCCACGACGCCTTTGCAACCATCGCTGCCGGCTCCAAGTGGGTCCACAACAACATCGCATGGTCTTTCATGCTGGGACTGGTGATGACCTTCGTAATGTGGATAGCCCACAACATTCCCAATAAGCTGGACTGGCAATGGCTCAAAGCGGGCGGGGGCATCTTTACCAAAGGGCATCCGTCGGCGAAGAAATTCAACGCTGGCCAGAAGATCATTTTCTGGACCGTGATGGTGTTGGGCGCCTCCGTTTCCCTGTCCGGGCTATCGCTGCTGTTCCCTTTCCACATGCCGATGTTTGCCGACACCTTCGGTATCATCAACAGCATCATTGGAACCAGCTTCCCGACTGAGCTCACGCCACATGAAGAGATGCAATACGCCAACATCTGGCACTCGATTGTAGCGTTTGTGATGATGCTGGCCATCATTGCCCACATCTACATCGGCTCCATTGGTATGGAGGGCGCGTTTGACGCCATGGGCAACGGCCAGGTGGACCTGGAATGGGCCCGTCAGCACCACGACCTGTGGGTCGCTGAGGTTGAAGCCAAACAAGGCAAAGGAGGTTCGTCGTGAAAGTCATGATTTCCGCTTTTGTCGCAGCTCTTCTGATTGCTACTGCTGCACCGATGGTGCTGAATCAGTTCGGCTGGTCGGCAGCCGAACAGGGCAGCAGTCCAACGAGTGTGCGCCTTGACTGATCAGTCCGGGGTATACCAGATCGACGCCGTCGGTCTGGTATGTCCTCTCCCCATCCTGCGTTTCAAAAAACGGACCAAAGACCTGCCCAGCGGAACATTGGTCGATTTCCTGGCGGATGATCCCACCGGCCGAAAGGACCTTCAGGCCCTCTGTGATATCACCGGCCACCGGATTGAATGGACCCGAGAGGAAGAAGCTGGCGTCACCCGTTACCGTATTTCCCTGGCATAAACTGCAACTGAACGTTCAATCTTTCCCTGCACTTCACCACGCCCTCTTGGAAAATCAAACTCCAACAGCCTATCTTTAATTAGGCTCTCTAATAATTGGCATTCCGATGAGTTCAGACCCACTCTTTTCCACGCCAGGCGAGGAAAACGCCCTTTACCTGGAGCTTACCGACGGCATCCCCGGGGCAATCTTTCAGTATATTCTCCATCCTGACGGCACCGACCAGTTGAGCTACATCAGCCGGGGGTGTGTTGATCTGTGGGAGATTGAAGCGGCAGAACTGAAACGGGATCCAGGCCCACTATGGGAAATGATTCTGCCTGAGGATGTCGAGGGACTGGCCCGGTCGATTCGTGGTTCTGCGGAAACCATGACCTTCTGGAGACACGAGTGGCGGATCAAGCCAGCATCTGGTGTTGTGAAATGGCTGAGTGGTACCGGCACTCCCAAACAGCGCGAAAATGGAGACATATGCTGGAATAGCGTGATCATTGATGTAACACGCGAACGTCAGACCCAGGAAGCACTGGACAGCTTCTTCGATCAGCGCATGACAATGAACGCGATGGTCGACTTCGAGGGCAAGTTCGTGCGGGTCAATGGACTTTGGGAAACAAAGCTGGGCTATCGTCGCGACGAACTGGAAGGAGAGGTTTTCATCGAGTTTGTCCATCCGGAGGACCGTGAGAAAACCCTGAGCGAAGCCGGCAGAGTGATAGAAAACAGCGAAGGGTCATCGGAGTTTGAAAACCGGTATCGGCACAAAGACGGCTTCTACCGCTGGCTGTCCTGGTCATCAGTGACATCCCCCGAGGCGGGGTTGATCTATGCAGTTGCTATTGATGTGACAGAGGCGCGCATCGCTGATGACAAGCTGCGTCAAGCGGCGACGGTGTTCCAGAGCACGGTTGAAGGCGTGATGATCAGCGATCTGGATAACAGGATCATTGAGGTTAATGACGCCTTTTCCCAGATTACGGGCTATACGGAAGAGGAGGCCATCGGCAAAACGCCCGACCTTCTCGATTCGGGAAAACACGATCCAAGCTTCTTCAATGCCATTTGGCAAAGTGTTCGGGAAAACGGGCACTGGCGTGGTGAAATCTGGAGCCGCAGGAAAGACGGAAGTGTCTTCCCGGAACTACTGACCATCAGCACTATTCTCAACAAAGACGAGCCGGTCGGCTATGTGACGGTATTTTCGGACATTTCTACACTGAAAGCCCATCAGGAAAAGCTGGATTATCTGGCTCACCACGATCCCCTGACGGGTCTGCCAAACCGCCTCCTTTTCAATTCCCGATTGCAACAGAGCATCCGTCTGTCGGAGCGAACCGGCCGTTCTATAGCGGTCTTGTTCATCGACATTGATCGATTCAAAAACATCAACGACAGCATGGGCCATCCCACGGGGGACGAACTGCTGAAGCACGTAGCTGCTCGCCTGAGGGAGCAGCTACGTGCTTCCGACACGGCGGCACGCCTTGGAGGTGATGAGTTCGTCGTTCTTCTGGAAGACATTGAAGGCGCGGAACATGCCGGACAGGTCGCCGACACTCTGATGAAAGCGTTTAAAGAGACGTTCGCCATGGACGGTGTCGAGATCGGGGTAACCGTGAGCATGGGAATCAGCCTCTTCCCACAGGACTCCAATGATGCGGCAGAACTGTTGGCTGACGCCGATGCAGCGATGTATCAGGCCAAAGAGAACGGCAGAAACACCTATGCATTCTATTCGAGCGAATCGACCGCCCGGGCACTGGAGTACGTGTTCTTCGAGAATGCGCTCAGGAGGGCTGTTTCTGACAATCAACTCTTCCTTGAGTATCAGCCCCAGTTTGATCTGGAGCCTGGAAAACTCACCGGTATGGAAGCACTGATACGCTGGCAGCATCCAGACAAGGGACTGATTACACCGGATCGCTTCATACCGATCGCCGAGCAAAATGGCACCATAAGAAACATTGGACAGTGGGTGCTCCAAACCGCCTGCCACCAGGGTAAAGCCTGGCTGGATGCCGGCCTGGACATAGGACGCATCTCTATCAATGTCGCTGCATCGCAGTTTCACGATGAGAACTTTCTTGCCGAGGTGTTAGCGATTGTGGACGAATCCGGATTGCCTCCAGAGCATCTGGAACTGGAGTTAACCGAGAGCTCGTTCATGCACCAACCCGAAAGGGCCATACCGAAGCTTCACGCACTCAGAGAGAGAAACATCACCATCGCCATTGACGACTTCGGTACCGGCTTTTCCTCCCTGAGCTACCTGAAAAGACTGCCCATCGACAAATTGAAAATAGACCGGTCTTTCGTGATGGATTTGCCGGATGACGAAGAAGACAAAGCCATTGTGCGTGCGATTATTGGTTTGGGAAAAACCCTCAAACTGAAAACGATTGCCGAGGGTGTTGAAACCGAGGCTCAGGTGGCGTTTTTCAAGCAGGCAAAATGTGATGCCCAGGGCTTCTACTTCAGTCGCCCCCTTGGTACCGATGCGATGGACGCGTTTCTTCGTTCGCCGCAGACAACCACGTTGTAAACAAACAGGATCGAGACCTGCGTCAGATCCATAGCAAGCAAACCACCGTAACCCTACCCTCATCTCTATTTAATACAGACGAAAAGGCCAAACAATGAGCGACGACAGTCGACCGGTCATGCTGACTGCCCGGCAAATAAGATTCCTGCAGGACCTGATCCTCGAAAAGCAGTACCAGCTTGCCGCCCAGCAGTCAGAGAATCAGCATAGCACTGATTACAGTCAACTCAGCGAGCAAATGAGCCACACAACAGATCTGTTGATGCAGCTGACCGACGCATTGCCGGAAGATTGCGCAATTCCCCTCCAGGAAACTCCGGAAATCCCGGCGAGCACCTGCCCCTAGTGACCACCTCGTGGATGCTTGCGGGCTTCCAGGTTACCCAGCGACATTTTCACGTCTCGCTCCGACAGTTCTGGAAGATCGTCAAAATTCGAAACCTGCGGGAATTTCGAATCGATCACAGTCGCCAGCGTATCGTCGATACACAGGGTGTCTGCCACGGCCTGATGACAACCGGGCATCAGGATTGCCCTGACCTCGCCGATCTCTCTTGTCCCCGTCTCAACGTCGCCAGAGCGACTGGCGCTTATCACGGTGAGGGGCGCGCCCCAATCCACTGCGCTGCCATCAACAGGTTTCGCTTCAATACGCTCACAGGCTGTCAGGGTTGCTTCAAGCAACGTGCGGAAATTCGCGGATTCAGCCAGCCGTTCGGCCTTTTCACGGGCACTGCGTTCTTCGTCAGGCACCAGTAATATGTAGGGCGTATTATCAACGAAGACACCCCAGTAGTCGGCTGCAATGGCTTCGGGTTTCGGGTAATAAACCCCGGCGGTCAGGGTCGAGTGCTTTTTCCTTCGAGCCAGGAAAGCGCCCTTTTTTTCACAATCCAATTCTTTGCCTCGGTCTTTTCCGGTTTTCACTTCTTGCACGCGTCGTCCAGGAATGGCCATTGAACGATGAGCTCGAGCCCCATCGATTGATCATTTCGTGGACGCCGAAATATGGTGATTGCAAGAAGGTTTTACAAACCCGCAGCCAGGCCTGTGCCTCCGGAGCGACATTTCTGCTCTCTTGGCAGCACATACGCGTCGTAATTTCTGGAATCATTCACGAATGACGAAATAATGATTAACGAAGCACCGATCCCGGCCGATATAAAAAAAGATCGCAGTGGTTTGCGTGCTCCAATACTCCGTCCGGCTTATAGATTCTGGGGAATCAGAATGTCTATCAGAAAACTGTTCATCGTCTCGATTGCCGTTGTTCTGCTGGTCATCGCATTGCTCGCAAGCATTGTGATCGCTTTGAACACGCAGAAAACGATCACGGCAGACGTCGCTGAAAGGCAGAGTGATCTTGTCGAGGAGATCACCGGAATGCTCTCCATCACCGACGAGCTCATGTCAAAACGGGTGAAGAATTCTCTGAATCTGCTGATTGAGCGTGGTCAGCAAATGGGAACCGCCAGGGTTCAGGGAACGGAACCCGTCGCAGGCAAATCGGCGCCAGCACTGTTTCTGGGCGACACCATGATCAACAACAATTTTGATCTGGTGGACGGGATTACCCAGGTCATGGACGGCACAGCCACACTCTTCGTTCGCGACGGGCAGGACTTCGTGAGGGTTTCCACGAACGTCAAGAAAGATGATGGATCCCGTGCCATCGGTACCAAGCTGAATATGGCGGGCGCCGCCGGGCAGGCCATCAGCCGGGGCGAAGCTTACTTCGGGCAGGTCGATATCCTCGGCAACCCCTACCTCACCGCGTACAGCCCGATCCGTAACGCCTCAAACCAGATTATCGGCATCTGGTATGTGGGCTATTCAGCGGACCTTGAAGAACTTGAAGCGGCCATCACCTCATCCAGCCTCTTGGACAGGGGGTTTCTCGCCCTGGTGGACGACAAGGGTCGACTCCGCATGCACTCCAACTCAATTGAGCCCGATCCACTGCAAAACCTGCTGGAAACCGAGCCGGACGGTTGGAACCTTGAACGCACTGCGTTTGATCCCTGGGGGTACCAGATTGTAACCGGCTATTCAGAAGACGAAGTGGGGGCCATGGTTCGCAATCAGACTATCAAGACGATCATTGCAATTCTGATCGGCGGACTGGTGCTGATCGGTTGCCTGAGTGCCCTCGCACAATTGGTTGTGGCCCGACCTCTTCAAAAAATGATTGATGCCATCAACGACATTGCCAGTGGAGAGGGCGACCTCACTGTGCGGTTCAATGCAACGGGCAAGAGCGAACTGGATGTCATGGCCCAGGGCTTTGATCGCTTGCTTGATCGGTTGCAAACCACGATTTCAGACACCAAAGGCTCGTCGGAAAGCCTGCTTGAGGCCTCGTCGAGTCTCAGGGGCATTGCATCGGACTCCGCAACCGTTGTCTCGCAACAAACCGAGGAGACAGAGCAGGTTGCAACCGCCATGAATGAAATGACAGCAACCGCTCAAACCGTTGCCGAAAGCGCATCCAGGGCCGAAAACATTGCAAAAGAGGCGGATGGTCTGGCCGAAAGTGGCCAGTCGCTCATTGCAAAAACCACCGCAAAAATACAGAGCCAGCTCGAAAACAACCAGAGCTCCGTGCAAACCAGCGCTTCACTGAGAGCTGCATCGGATAACATCGGTAATATTCTTTCCGTCATCGAAAACATTTCAGAACAGACCAACCTTCTGGCCCTGAACGCAGCGATTGAGGCAGCCCGAGCCGGGGAGCACGGCAGAGGTTTTGCTGTGGTCTCCGACGAAGTCAGGAACCTGGCCCGTCGAACCCAGGAATCAATCAAGGAGATCCAGGACCAGATCAATCACCTACAGGAAGGCGTTGCCGGTGTAACAAACGTTATTGAGGTTGGCAGCCAGCTGGCTACTGAAACCAACGACATGATCCGCGAAACCGGTAACGCGATCGACGCACTGCGCGAGAGCGTTCGAACCATTCGGGATACCAACATTGAAATGGCCAGCGCCGCCGAGCAGCAAAGCCAGGTTTCTGAGGACATCAACCAGCGCCTTGAGCACATTCGGCAAATGGCTGGCAGCAGCCAGGAGAACGCCGCATCAACCAATGAGGCGTCAGAAACATTGAAACAACTCGCTGAAAGACTGAAGTCTCAATTGGACTCTTACAGGACCTGACCCAGTTTCCATACCCGGCAATCATTCTTTAGTAACGAACGAAACGATCAGATATATATATTTTTGTTCACAGCGAAAGCCTCGGATACTACGCGTACTAAATACTCCTGATTCCGAGGTCCTCGCATGTTCGATGTTCAGGCGATCGAATCCTTGTTCTCACTGCTGGTACCGCTGCTTTTCGGTGCCGGCGCAGTCGCGACAGGATTGGCAACCAACCAGAGCAACCTTCTCGCACGGTCATTGACCTTCAAGCTTGCCTTTGTATCGGCTTTGGCCGCCGCAATCGGAAGTTGGTGGTGGCCGGTCGATGGCGTCTGGTTCAGTCACGCGCCTCTGGCCTCAATCATGTTGCTGCTGATCACTTTGCTTGGAATGGTGCTGGGACGCTTCTCGGAGAGGTATCTTGCGGGGGATCACGGCCAGCGCCGTTTCATGATCTGGCTTCAGGTGATCCTCGCCAGCGTGGCCATGATCGCCATCACCAATCATTTGCTGGTGTTCCTCGTCAGCTGGATTGCTATCAGCGTAAGCCTGCACCAGTTGCTGATGTTCTTTCCTGATCGCCCGCGCGCCGCCCTGGCCGCGCACAAAAAATTCATTTTTGCGCGAATTGCGGAGCTCTGCCTGGCGCTGGCGTTCCTCCTGCTTTATGTCCAGTACGACACGCCGTTTATTGATCGGATTCTGGCCCAGGTATCCGGTGCAACAGAGGTGCCCGCCGGCGCCCAGATCGCTGCGGTTTTGATGGCCGTGGCCGCTTTGCTCAAATGCGCACAGATGCCTTTCCACGGTTGGCTGATTCAGGTGGTGGAATCACCCACGCCGGTTTCTGCCCTGCTTCACGCCGGCGTTGTGAACCTTGGCGGTTTCCTGATGATTCTGATGGCACCGCTTATTTCCGAAGTAAGCGCAGCCCAGTGGCTTTTGCTTGCCGTGGCAGGCCCCACGGCGGTGTTTGCCAGCCTTGTTATGATGACTCGTATTTCCATCAAGGTAAGGCTGGCCTGGTCTACCTGCTCCCAGATGGGCTGGATGCTGGTTGAGTGCGCTCTGGGGCTGTACGAGCTGGCGCTCCTGCATCTGGTTGCGCATTCCGCGTACAAGGCTCACACCTTCCTGAACGCCGGCAATACCGTTGAGTTGTCGATGAAAAAACGCCTGGTTGCCGTCAATGAGCCCGGGGCAAAACAGTGGCTGGCCGCTGCCGCCCTGGCGGGCCTGTTCATGCTGCCGACTGTTTTCCTGTCCAATGAGGCCGGCACGGCGCACATGTTTTCATGGATTGTGCCAGGCATCGCCCTGACGATTCTGCTCTCAGAGTTCCTGTCAGCCGGCGGCGGGGTTCTCACCGTTGCCCGAGGCCTGGTTATTGGTGCTGCCTTCTGGGCACTGTACTGGCTACAGAAAACCTTCTTCGGTTTGCTGCTTGCGCCACCGGAAAGCCAGGCAAGCCTGCTGGAAGTGGTTTTTGTCGCTGCCCTTATCGCAATACTGGTACGCGGCTACTACCAGATTCGCTACCACCGTTTCTCACCCGCAGGCGCCAGGCTTTATCGGTTCCTGTTCGCCGCGGGCTACCTCGATGAGTGGTCCACCCGTCTGACCCTGAAAATATGGCCTGCCAAACTGCCTGATGTCGTGCGGCCGCGAGCGGTGGTCAGCGTCTCTTCAACCTCTGGTTCCAGGGAGTCCGCATAATGTTAGCGTCGAGCCTTAATGCCACCACCGAAGCAACCACCCATACACCAGATTGGCAGGCGGCCGTCACCGATGCCTGCGCGCGAATCGCGCCCTCCTGGCCATTGGATCAGATGATCGCCGTGAATCCGTTCTGGGAAATGCGGGACCTGCCATTCACCAGGGTCGCTTCACGCATGGCGGCACTCAATGGCACCTGCTGCCAGAATCAGGCCGCGCTTGCCGGACAGGGCAACGGCCCGGCGGCCGCGGAGACCGCCAGCATGCCCGAACACTGGCAGAATCTGAGCGCCCAGCTGGATCGCAATCGCGACACCGCCCACCAGGTAGGCTGGCAGGATGAAGTTGTGCATCAGATAAGCCAGTTCTGCGGCGACTATTTCCAGCGTCTGGATGCCGGTGATTTCAAGGCGGATGCCCAGGACCTTTACCATAGCTGGCTGCAAATGACCCGGGCTGACCGCGGCATCGCCATTGTTATGGGCGAACCATCCCTGCCCTCGCAGTTTCAGGTGTTACCGGACCAGCATGAAAAACTGATTACCGATGCTCTCGACGCCCTGGCATCACAACCGGACTATGCGCCGGATTATGCCCATGCGCTCCTCCTGGATATCAACGGCTGGTCATCCTGGGCCGCCTACTTGCGGTGGCAAGCGCGACTCAGTGGCCACGAGGAAGACCTGCTGCCGGGTCTACTGGCCATCCGACTGGCCTGGGAGCTCGCCATATGGCGGCACGTCCAACACGTTGGCGGGGCCATTTTTGCCGAACTGAAGCAACGCTGGCTCAAACAGTGGGATACCTGGCCAGAGATGCTGCAGACCCACGAGCAATCTCAAACCACAGGTTGGCGCCAGCAAACAGAGGCTGAGTCGGCCTACCAGTCACAGATGGCTGAAAAGCTTCTTACCAGGCCTGAAAATCCCTCGTCGGACGATCAGCCGCTCAAGTTACAGGCGGCCTTCTGCATCGATGTTCGGTCGGAGGTCTATCGTCGTGCGCTGGAAGCCCAGAATCCCGCTATTCAGACCCTCGGGTTTGCCGGGTTCTTCGGCCTCCCGATCTCCTATCGACCCAAGGGCACCGGGTTTTGCCGGCCACAATTGCCGGGCTTGCTGGCGCCGGCGCTCGAGGTTACTGAGGCCGAACCCGCCGACAGCTTCAGCCGGCAATCATTAGCCAACCACTCCCACTGGTCACAGTTTTCCAACGCCGGCCCGGCGAGCTTCAGCTTTATCGAGAGCATGGGCCTCGCAGGTCTGGGACGCATGGTTCGCAAAACCTTTTTTGGCAAGTCCTCGGATAACCCGGTTGATCAACTCCATAAGGGACAGACCGAGTTCGAGATCCGCCAGAACGGAACCCTGCTGGGCGCTGCGGAGAAGGCGGAGTTGGCCGGGGGTATTCTTCGGGCCATGACCCTGACTCATGATTTTGCGCCCACCGTTCTCCTTGTCGGGCACGGCAGCAGTACGCGTAACAATCCCCATGCAGCGGGCCTCGACTGCGGCGCCTGCGGCGGACAGACCGGTTCGGTAAACGTTCGCGTACTTGCCGGCATCCTGAACGACAAGGACGTGCGTGCGGCCCTGGCTAAGCAGGGGATTTCGATCCCCTCCGAAACCCGATTCGTGGGGGCACTGCATAACACAACCACCGACGAGGTCGAGTGCTCAGGTGATGTTCCTGACGAGATCCGGGGTTTCCTGGCCAATGCCGGCGCCCAGGCACGTCGTGAACGCGCCCTGCGGCTTGGTATCGCAAACGAGAGCGATGTTGACAGCGCCATCAAAAAGCGCAGCCAGGACTGGTCCGAAGTACGGCCGGAATGGGGGCTTGCCGGCAACGCCAGCTTTATCGTGGCGCCTCGCTCGGCCACGCGACACCTGGATCTGGGTGGCCGCAGTTTCCTCCACGACTACCGCTGGCGCGAGGATGAAGGCTTTAACATCCTCGAACTGATCATGACCGCGCCAATGGTGGTCACCCACTGGATCAACCTCCAGTACTTCATGTCTGTTACCGACAATCTGCATTACGGTAGCGGCAACAAGGTCCTACACAACGTGGTTGGCGGCCACCTGGGCGTTTTCGAGGGCAACGGCGGCGATTTGCGAATCGGTTTGCCGCTGCAGTCAGTACACGATGGTAAGCGCTGGGTTCACGAGCCCTTGCGCCTGAGCGTTTATCTGGCGGCACCGAGGGAAGCCATTGCCGAGATCGCGCAAAAACACAAAGTTGTGCAGGAGCTGATCGATAACGACTGGCTGTACCTGTTCCGGATCAACGATGAGCAGACCTCGATCGAGAGGTTGTACCGGAATGAGTGGCAGCCTGTAGCCACTCGTTCAAGTTCCACCGGCGGTCAAAGCGGAGAAGATTGATGTCGATCTGGGGCGGCCGCTCCGCGGTTTTGCTAACCCGGCACGGCAAGTTGCCCGCCATTGCGCGGCCACTGGAACCGCTCGGGTTGGCGTTAACCTGCGACAGCAGCTTCGACACCGATCGCCTTGGGACCTTTACCCGGGAAACAGAACGTTTCGCCGGTCAGAAGGAAACCGCGCTCGAGAAAGCCAGAATTGCCGCGGCGCAGGGCGAGAATCGTATCGGCCTCGGTAGCGAGGGGGCTTTTGGCGGTGGTCTGTTCTGCATCAATCTGGAGGTCGTTTGCCTGTTTGATCCGGAGCACGGCCTTACCCTCTTTGGCGAGCACAGCGCGCCTTTTGGTCTTGAGCAGGCCAGCATCCGCTCCGTTGAGGACTTGCAGATGTTTCTGGATCGATGCCCTGCAGGCCAGGGCCTGGTAATGCGGCCCGAGCATGCCGGGCACCCGGAGATTTACAAAGGGCTGCGCGACCACCAGGAAATCCATACCCTGTTCAGAGCACTCCGGAATGCCTCGCCGTCTGGACAGGTTTTTATCGAGTACGACCTTCGAGCCCATGAGTCGCCTGGCAGAATGGCCAATATTGCACTGGCGGCAGAAAACCTTCGCAACAAAATGGAGAGCCTGTGCCCAGGGTGTTCCCTGCCGGGATTCTGGATAACCGATATTGAGAGAGGCCTGCCATGCAGTGCGTGCGATACGCCGACAGACCGGCCAAGGTCTTTTGTCTGGTCCTGCCACGCCTGCGACCACTCAGAGTCGCGCCCCGTGGAGGCTGTGACAACGGAACCTGATTTTTGCCCAACCTGTAACCCCTGAGACCTTATGCCCGCAACCATCAAGTTAGACGCAACACAATCAGGCGACCTAGAGAAAGCCGCCAGCCTGCTTCTTGCCGGCCACCTCGTCGCTATACCCACCGAAACCGTGTATGGGCTTGCGGCCGATGCCAGCAACGATCAGGCGGTCCGGAAAGTGTTCGAGGCGAAACAGCGCCCGGTCGGACACCCGCTGATAGTGCATGTGGCATCACCGGACCGGATCAGTCTCTGGGTCGACCAGATTCCGGACACTGCCAGGCGGCTGGTCCAGGCATTCTGGCCCGGCCCGCTTACGCTGCTACTGCCGAAGAAAAGCGGCGTCAGCGATTTCATTACCGGCGGCAATCCGGGTGTGGCGGTCAGGATGCCGGCGCACCCGGCCACGCTGGCGGCCATGCAACGGCTTGGCAGGGATCTTGTCGCCCCGTCAGCCAATCCCTATGGCAGGATCAGCCCGACCAACGCAGAGCACGTACTCGCGGGACTGTCCGGAAAAATCGAGGCAGTTCTGGACGGCGGCGACTGTTCGGTAGGCATTGAATCCACCATTGTCGATCTGACCGGCGACACGCCAGTTATTGCCAGACCCGGGCAGATCGCAAAGAGCGATATCGAAGCCTGCCTCGGAATCGCGCTCGCCCCGGGCAAAGCGGCCAGCCAGGCCGTACCGGGGAGCGTAAAGCGCCACTACCAGCCGGTCACACCTACCGTTGGAGTAGCCACGGATCGGTTCGCCGGACTTCTGCCCGAAGTCACACCGGCAGGCGAAAAGATTGGCGTTATCTGGTGGCAGTCTGCCCCGGGCGAACTGGCATCCGAGTCCATTATGCTCAGCGCCGATCCGAACGAGTACGCTCGCATGCTTTATACCGCCATGCACGCCATGGACAAGGCGAACGTGGATCGGATCGTGATTGAGCTTCCGCCACGGGAAAGCCAGTGGCTGGCCGTTCACGATCGGTTGGGACGGGCCTGTACCGAACAATTCACTTAATCCAGCACACCCTGGCACTCAGGGCAATAATACAGCCGCCGGCTGGCCATCATGGTTTTAACAAGAGGCGACGCGCAATCGTGGCAGCGTTCACCATCGCGGTTAAACACCATGTGCCGGCGCTGCCCGAACGTCCATCCTTCCTGTTTGAGCCGCTCTGCACGGTCGGGCGGATTGGTGATGCCCTTTAATCGATAGGTTCGCTGAACCAGAGTCAGAATCGCCTCCGCCAATCTCGACTGCTGATCGGCGTCCAGATCACGAGGCCGTGCCCGCGGTGAAACCCTCGCCTCAAAGAGGATTTCCGAGCGCAGGTAATTACCGATTCCGGCAACGAACGCCTGGTCCAGCAGCAAACCACCCAGGTTCCGGCCCCGGAATCGCTTGTCATCAAACACCGCCAACAGTTGATCGATGCTGACCTCCTGATTGAGAGGGTCCGGGCCCAGCCGTGACAGATAGGGCACCTCGCTCAATTCATCGGGCCGAACCAGTTGGATGTCGGAGGCGCTGTACAACCGGGCCGCCTTCTTCGGACCGATAATGGCAAATCGCAGTTGCCGGTTTGTACTCGGTTCCCGATCGGGTTTGCCCATGCGCCACTTGCCATACAGCTGGTTATGGCTGTAAACGCACCACGGCCCGTCTTCATCTGTGGCCTCAAAAAAACCCAACACGGCTTTGCTCCGCGCCTCCACTCTCTCGACTCTGCGTCCCCGAAGGGCATTCTCGAAAGGCTTCAGGTGTTCAAACGCAAAAAACACAGATTGCGCTGTCTTACCGCCAACGGCCTTATGAATGTCATCGACCATACGGCGTATTTCGGGACCTTCGGGCATACTCGTTTCCGCTCCTGACCGGTCTATCTGCAATACAGGTGAGCTTTACCCTACGTTGCATCCAGCAATTCGGAGTTGTCGAGTCACAAAGTTTTGTCCGGATCCGGGTAAGCCCTTTGCCCAACCTGCGCGTAGGTTTTGGTGTAGCTAAACCACGAGCAAGATGAGTCATGAAAGACACCAAGCTGGCCCTGTTCATTGCAGCGATTCTGATTGTGTTGGCGGCGGCGACAAGGGAGGAACCGGCTGCTTCGGAAAACCTGGCGAAGACCCAGGTTGTACCTCTGGTATTTGCCAAAGAGCTGGGCGCTGATCAGTGGACACCCTCGATGAAGGAGCGGTTTCTGGAAGACCCGGAGAACCAGATCAGAATGAGTCAGACTGACAGGATATTGAGGGATGGACGTGGCCCCGATGAGTGGTTGCCGGCTTCGGGTCAATGCGATTACATGGGCAGGTTCATGGCGGTGATGGAGCGTTATCGGCTCCATCACCGCGAGCCCCAATGGCGGGGCTGGCAAACCAAACGACAGCGCTGCTACACCCAGTTTCAGTAGACGTAGCCTGCCGTTCCTGAGCCAAGCGGCCTAGCGCTTGTTGTCAGGGCCAATCAGATCGGAAAGCCGCTCGCGCAGGCTGTCGATGTTGTCTTCACCGCTCTGCTTGAGTTCGTCCAGTTTTTTTCGGCCATCAGAAATTTTATTCTCAACCGAACGCAATGCATCGGACGTGCTCTGCTGAATATCTGCGCTCGCCTTTTCGTTCTCGGCTTCGGCTTCTTTGGCTTTGGCCTTGGCTTTCAGGGAATCGGCTTGCTTTTCCCACTCTTCCAGCTGGGTTTCGGCCTTTTTGATCAGTTCGTCTTTCAGTGACATAAATGCCTCCATTGCGTTAATGGCGAGTGTTTAACCACATCCTCAAGAACTAGGAGCGGAAACGCAACCCGTAGACCAGCTATATGACTGATTCAGCGACAGTTATTTCGGAAAACCAGTAATAAATTTCAACTGAAAGTGCTCATCGTGCCAAGTATCCTCCCGCCTCGCTTTCATCACCGACAGATCAGGCAAGGACACTTACTGCACATGAACAAAACGGACCTCGTCTTTCAGAGCTACGGACGCTGCTGCAACCGGGATGCTTTCTTTGTCGACTTTTACGACTTCTTCATGGCCAGCTCGAACATTATCAGGGAACGTTTTGTAAAAACGGATATGGCCGCTCAACGCCACCTGCTACGCAACGGCATCATGCAATTGATCCTGCATGCTCGCGGAATGTCTGACAGAAAACTTAAGGCGCTTGGTGAAAGTCATAGCCGCTCACATTACGACATCAAGCCCGAATGGTATTCCCTCTGGCTGGATTCGCTCCTGAAAACCGTCCGCCTGCATGACCCGGAATACACACCTGAACTGGATGCTGCGTGGCGTGAGGTTTTGACGCCAGGGATTGATCTGATCCGCGGGGCGTACTGACCGAACATTCCAATAGTCACAATGTTACTCTGAGCCACTCTTACTTTTCTGGTCCGGATTGGTCCGAGTCGTCAGATTCCGAACTGCCCTTGCGCTCGGGCTGCAATTCCTCTTCAACCCAGCGTCTCACCTGGTGTCGATCTTTCCGGCGCACCAGCTGCTCGCTGTGAATGTTGCGGGGAAAGATCTCGGGCCTTCCTTCATGACTCAGAGAAAAGCTGCGCCGTACACCCACCGGATACTTCGTGGGCCCGTGGATCACGGCGGCCCGGATTTCAACGCCGGTGATGTCCTCGAACAGGTAATCGCTTTCGCTTTCTTCACTGCGACGTCCCAGGATGATGTTCCTGAACGAGCCCAGCACCAGATACCCACCGGGCTGTAACGGGCCCTGGCGCAGCACCTGGTGCACGTTGGCATCATCCGCGCCGACACGACGATACTCGGTCACCGTCATAATTTTCTCTTCGCCCGCGCGGGTGTAGAGAACCACCTGAACGCACTGCACGTGCACCGTTTCCTTGCCCATGTTCACCAGGAGACACTGGGCATCCGGGTTTTCGTTCTGAGCGTGGTGAATAACAAGGTATGGGCGATTATTTCGTTTGTACTGCAGGAAAAACAGTTGGAAGTAGACAATCCAGACGATCGCCATGATGGCGCTGCTGACAGGAGCGATGTAATCCATGTATCCGTTCCCTCTCATCCATATCTATCAACACGCTAGCTCGCTTTACCTGATTTTTACACCCCGTTGACGGAGCCTTCCCGAAAACCCTGCGATGATCCTGAATAACAGGATCGATTCGGAGTCGTTTATGGCAACCAGCAAAGCCATGCTGATACTCGGTGTTCTCTTGCTCGCATTGACCGGGTGCAAGGTCACCACCTCTGACAGTCACCATTACCCGGAGTCCGGGGGCTTCGTCTCGGGGCTTTTCTACGACGCACGGGATACTGGCAGGCACTACCCTACGAGTTCCTGGTCACTCACCCGCTATACCGAAGCATGCCAAAATGAACCTCTGTATTTCGAAACCCATAGCGGTCGGGTGCGGGTCTATGGCTCGCCGGCCTACAGTGAAACCTCGTTCCGGGCCGCGGCTTCAGAGCTTGAGCGCCGAATCGACGGCGTACTGGCCCGGTTCCAGTTGCGCTGGTCCGAATTTGTCCAGGACCGCAGCGCCGCAGTTGCCTATCCCCGCCAGGTGATCGGCTGCCTCAGCCCCGAGGTGCCGCACAGCGAGTTTGTGTCTGCCTCGATGGCCGCCGTGGCATTCAATCCGTACTACGGCCAATGGCCCTACGAGGCGGGAAACATCGTCGCCCACGAACTGGCCCATTTCGTCCAGCAAAACCTGTCACGGTATGACGCCAGTTACAGTCTGCTGCCTTATTGGTTTGCAGAGGGACAGGCCGTTGCTGTGGCAGGAGAGCCAATTGCAGAGGTCTATCAGCACTATGACTACGATCCTCTCTGGGACGTGACTCCCGGTGACACTGCAAACTTCCCCTATCGGTTCGAGCATTACGGGTTGGCCTACCGCTACCTGGAAAAGGCCAATGGCGCCCTTGCGATGACGGTATTACTGGAAATGGTGCAGGTGCTTGACTGGGATGGTGGATTCTATGGTGAGATCAGCACCGGAGAGTCCCGGGCCTTTGTGGAAGCATTCAATTCGGCAAATCTGGTAGACCACAGAAATAACTATTTGAGTTTTCAGAGATTTCGGAGTGACTACCACGACCTTCTGAACAGCAGTTATTAGCCGGCACGGGCATGAACTGGATTAAATCTGTCCAATCAGGGATAATTTCGACCGTTTTTCAACCAGTACTGTTGTCGTTGGGTAGTCTCTGGTCATGACCATTTACAGTGTTCTTCAATTAGTTATTTTTTCTGTCCTGTTGTTTAACACCGTGCACCTGATGCCGGCCTTCGGCCGTCTGCTCAGGGGGGCAGAATCGGCTTTCCAGTCCGGGTATCTGTGCGCCATGCTCACCATGCGGCTGGCCCGCAACATTCTGGGCCTGATCCTGGTCACCGCCAGCACCGCGCCCAACCCGGAAATTCACGCCCTGGTGCCCAAGGGTATCCTGCTGTTCCTGGTTCTGGCACTGATTAACGCCGCCCTGACCCAGTACATGGAACGAATCCGGGTTGAAGAAGGCGCCCGTTTCTAGGCGCCTCGCTGTCAGGCGTAAAGCGACTCGATCACCTCGGTATATTTCTCGTAGATATTGCTCCGGCGGACTTTCATGGTCGCCGTTACCTCGTCATCGTCGTGGTCCAGTTCCTTGGTCAGCAAGTGGAAGCGTTTGATCTGCGCCACCTGTGGTAGCTGGTCGTTGCCCTTGTTCACTTCTGCCTGGATGAGTTCATTCACCTGCGGCTGCTCGGTCAGGCTCCGGAAGGTGGTGTAGGCAATACGCTCCTGCTCTGCCCACTTGGCTACCGTATCGAAATCAATCTGGATCAGCGCAGACACGTATTTTCTGGCCTCACCGATCACAATGCATTCCTTGATGTAGGGACTGGCCTTGATGGTGTTTTCGATCTCCGTTGGTGAAAGATTCTTGCCGCCGGCGGTGATCATGATGTCTTTCAGACGGTCGACGATCTTTAGCTGGCCATCCCACCATTCACCCACGTCGCCGGTGTGCAGCCAGCCATCCTTCAAAGTTGAAGCCGTGGCCTCGTCGTTCTTGTAATACCCCTTGAACATGCTGCCACCGCGCATGATGATCTCGTTGTGCTCGCCAAGCGTTACCTCCACCCCGGACACAGCCACACCCACCGTTCCCAGGCGCACGTCATCAACGGGTTGCGCTGTGGCAACGCCGGTGCTTTCCGTCTGGCCATATACTTCAACCAGGGGAATGCCGATGGTCCGGAAGAACTCCAGTATGCCGGTTGATATAGGGGCTGCCCCGGTGAGCGCAATGCTGCATCGGCGCAGGCCGATAAAATTCTGCAAGGCGCGCAACACCAGCCAGTAGCTGATGCCATACAGGCATTTTTCCTTCAGGTTCCAGTCTGCGCGGGGTTTCGTGGCCATAGGCGAACAGACCCGGATCGCCCAGTTGAACAACGCCTGCCGCAAACGCCCGGTCTCCTGAATCTTGATGTAGATGGACGAGTGCAGTTTCTCCCATATCCTCGGCACCCCCAGGAAAAAGGTCGGCGCAATCTCCCGCAAATCCTCCTGAATGGTCCGCAGGCTCTCTCCGAAGCTGACCGTACTGCCTACATAGACCGGTGCAATGTTGGTAAAGGCCTGCTCTGCCACGTGGCAAAGCGGCAGATAGGAAAGGCTGGAGCCGTGTTCGTCCGCCTGCAACAGCTCAATCAGCCCCGGCGCCGCGGCGTGCAGGTTGTGCCAGCTGATCATTGCCCCCTTGGGTCGGCCGGTGGACCCGGAGGTATAGATCATCAGGGCGGTGTCATCCATTTGCTGGCTGTCCAGCAATTCATCCACCAGGTTGGGATGCTGCGTTTCGAATTCCCGGCCCCTGGCCTCGATATCCTCGAATGCCGACGGCGGCTCCGGATAATAGCGCAGGCCCTTCATATCAATGGCAATGCAGTGCTTCAGTTTGGGCAAATCTGGCCAGGCTTCCAGCACCTTGTCGGTCTGTTCCTGATCTTCGCAGATCACAAATTCCGCGTCGCTGTGCTCCAGGACATAGGCCACCTCGTTCCAGGGACTGGTGGGATAGACCCCGACACAGATGCCCTGCACCAGGCCGATGCCCATCTGGCCAATGACCCACTCCACCCGGTTTTCCGAGATAATGGCCACGTGGCCACCCGGTTCGAGCCCCATGGCACGCAGCCCCAGCCCGAAGTGTCGGGCCCGCCGGTAATAATCCTGCCAGGAATAGGCCTGCCAGATACCGAAGTCCTTCTGGCGCAAAGCCAGGGCGTCCGGCCGCTCCCGGGCATGGGCCCGGAGCATCTGTGTCAGCGTGAGATCAGGGATGGAAGGCGTTGTCATGACAGCCACCGTTTACGGCGTTTGTAGTGCTTGATGTCTCGATAACTGCGGGCCTCACCTTCCTTGCCACCCACACCCAGATAGAATTCCTGAACATCTTCATTCGCCGTGAGTTTGTCTGCCGGGCCGTCGATCACGATCTTGCCGTTTTCCATGATGTAACCGTAAGATGCAATCGCCAGTGACACCGCGGCATTCTGTTCCACCAGAAGAATGGCAGTCCCCTGTTCCCGGTTGATTCTGGCCACGATGGTAAAGATCTCTTCCACCAGCAGCGGCGCCAGACCGAGGGAGGGCTCATCGAGCATGATCAGATCCGGCTGTGCAATCAGCGCCCGACCCAGGGCCAACATCTGCTGCTCGCCGCCGGAGAGGTAACCGGCCAACTGCTTGCGGCGCTCCTTCAGTCTCGGGAAATAGTTATAAACCAGCTCATAGCTGTCACTCAGGGACGGCTTACTGCCACTGAGCGCATAGGTGGCGGCAATCAGGTTCTCCTCAACCGTGAGGTCCTCGAACACTCGGCGGCCTTCCATGACATGAAAGAGTCCGTCGCGCACAAGCCGCTCCGGCGGAACGCCTTTTACATCCTTACCCCTGAAGCGTACTTCGCCGGCCGTGACCTCTCCGTCTTCCAGGGTCAGCAGCCCCGAGACGCTTTTGAGGGTGGTGGATTTACCAGCACCGTTGGAGCCGAGGAGCGCCACAATGGCCCCCTTCGGCACCCGCAGTGACAGGCCCCGAAGGACCTGCACTGACTTGTTGTAGACCACCTCGATATTATCGATTTCCAGTAAGGCTTCCATACAGCCCCTCAGTCGAGGTGGATCCAGTCCGACACCGGCTCATAGCGGCCTTTGTCAGCGTTCACCCGCCAGATACGGCCTACCGGGAAAGACATGTCCCGCACGGTGACCGGAATCCCGATGATACCGCCGGTGTCCCAGTCCTCTATGGAGGCCAGGGCCTCTGCCATGTTGTCCGCGTTCAGCTCCTTGCCGGCATCCAGGGTGCGCTTGATCACTTCGGTCCAGACCATGGCGTTGAACCAGCCTTGGATATACCCGGTGGGACGGTAACCGGCCTCCGGATCACTCTTCTCGGCCTGGGCCCTCAGGGCATCCAGCATCGGGCCACTTTCCTCACTGTCGTAGTAGTTGTAGGGCATGACGCCCATGTAGCCGTCGGCATCCGCGCCCATCTTGTCGATGATCAGCTTGTCGGAGGACCAGAAAGTACCCATGAACTGGGTATCCAGGCCCATCTGGCGCATCTGCACCATGAATTCGTTGATCGGTGACAGCACATATCCGTGGAAGACCACGTAATCGGGGCGCACCCGACGCAGTTTCAGCACCTCGGCAGAGACGTCGACACTGCCGGGCTTGGTGACAATTTCTTCCACCACTTCGATGCCCAGCTCGGCAGCGCGGGCCTTGCCATTCTCGATCGGATCCTTGCCAAATTCGGTATCGCTGTAGACAAACGCCACGTTCGGCATATCGCCGCCTTCACCCTGGGATGCGATGTACTCGAGGATGATGCCGAACATCTGGCTGTAGTTCGGCCCCGGAATGAACTGGTACGGATAGATTTCGTTGTCGGTCAGCACGGTAGCGAAGGACGCGCCGCTCATAAGCGTGTTGCCCTGGCTGTTGAGCTCCGAGGCGATGGCCTTCATGAAACCGGTGCTGTCGCCGTAATAGGTGGCCGGCGAGCTGCTGCCGGAGATCTTCTTGAAAGCCGCGACCGAACGGTCCACCTCATAGGCAGTGTCTTCCATGACGTATTCCACGGGATGACCATTGATGCCGCCCTGGCTGTTGATCCAATCGGTGTAGTCGGTGAGACCGGCATGGAGGTGAATACCGGCAAAGGCAAAGACACCGGAAAGCGGTATGGAGCCACCGAATACGATGGGCTCTTTGTCCTGAGCCATCGCCGGGGCAGCAACGGTCAGTGCAGCGACCAGGCTACCAAGCCCGGCAAGCCGGCGACCTTTTTCGAGGATGTTTCTGAACATGTTTCTTCTCCTTGCTGCTTCTTGTTGTTGGTGGTGCATGGGTCCCAGGTAGCGACCCCGTTGAAACACAATTAATTCCTGAACGGCCACAGGCGGAAGAAGCGACGGATTCGGTGCCAGATCTCCGCCAGGCCGTGGGGCTCGAAGATCAGAAAGCCCACGATCAGGGCGCCAAAGATGATTTCCAGCATCGGCGACATGAACACCGGCGCATTCGGATAGAAAGGCGTCAGCGCGGCAGTCAGCAGCTTCAGGGCTTCCGGCACCAGGGTCATGAAGGCAGCGCCAAGAATGCCACCCAGCAAGTTCCCCATACCGCCGACGATCACGGCCGCCAGATAGAAAATGGACATGGAAAGCGGAAAGCTCTCTGGCGTGACCACGCGATAGAAATAGGCGAACAGGCCGCCGGCGATCCCGGCATAGAACGAGCTGAGCGCAAACGACATCAGCTTGTAACGCAGCAGGTTAATGCCCAGGATCTCGGCGGAAATATCCCGGTCACGAATGGCGATAAAGGCCCGGCCAATCCGGGTTCTGAATACGTTTCGGGCTGCCAGAACCATCAGCACCGCCAGGGGCACAATGATGAAATACATCATGAAATCGCTCTGGAAGGTCAGACCGAACAGGTGCGCCGGTTCCAGGCTCAAGCCACCCATCCCGCCGGTTACCGATTCCCACTCGGCGAAGATGAAATGCAGGAACACGCTGGCCGCCAGAGTCGCGATGGCCAGATACAGACCTTTGACGCGAAGCGAGGGCAGGCCTACGAGGATGCCGACGGCGGCTGCCATGAGCCCGGCCAGTACCAGGGTCACCGGGAACGGCAATGCGGTGTTAATCGACAGCCAGGCAACGGTGTAGGCGCCCACACCCATAAACCCGGCCTGCCCCAGCGAAATCAGTCCGGTGAAACCGGTCAGGATGTTAAGGCCGGTAGTACTGATCACCGCTATGCCGACCAGGCACCCCAGGTAGAGAAGATAGGAGTCCACCACAAAAGGGAATACCAGCAAGATCAGCAGGAAGAACCCCAGCCACAATTTCTGGGTCTGGCTGGTCCAGATTGCCTCATCGGCCTCGTAGCTCTGTTTTGCGTCACCGATGCGCATCTTAAACTCGCTCTATTTCGTGGGTGCCGAACAGGCCGTAGGGGCGGATCACCAGGATTATCGCCAACACCAGGAAGGTTGCCGGCATCCGGTATTCACCGCCCAGATAGGCACCGGCTACCGTCTCCAGCCAGCCGATGAACACGCCGGCCACCAGGGCGCCGAGAATACTGTCCAGGCCGCCTACGATCACCACCACGAGAACACTCAGGCCAATGATCCCGAACTGCGGGCTGAGGCCCCCGGTGGCCGCCACCAGCACACCTGCCAGCGATGCCGCAAGAGAGCCAAACACCCACGCCATGTTGAACACCCGGCGCACATTGATGCCCATGGAATAGGCTGCCGCCTGATCGGAGGCGGTGGCTCGCAGGGCCACGCCACCCCGGGAGAACCGGAAATACAGCAGGTAGACAATAAGAAGGGCCGACCCGATAAGAAAGCCGTAGGCAATTTTCGGGGCCAGGTACAGCTCGCCAATAAACACCGGCTCGCGAGGCAGGAAATTGGGTAGCAACTGCGGATCCGCCGTCCAGATGAACTCCACCAGACCCACCAGGATGCTCGCAATCCCAATGGTCACCATCACCACTGAAATCGGCGACTCGCCCAGCATCGGCCGGATCATGGTCTTTTCAATGACGCCACCGAGAATACTGCCGCCGATGACAGCCAGCGGAAGTGCAATCCAGGGCGACATTTCCATGCCACCGGCAAACGCCAGGAACAGGTAGGCCGCGAACATCATGATCTCGCCGATGGCGAAATTGATCACCCTCGTCGCTTTATAGATGATCACAAAGCCCAGGGCGATGAGGGCGTAAAGGCCGCCCATGGCAAGGCCTGCCAGGCTGATTTCGCCGAAGAACAACCAATCCATCAGGCGGCCTCCCCCTCGGCATTGAGCTTTTTGCGAAGGCTCTCGATATCACTGTTGCCCAGGTAAGCCTTGATAACCTCGGGGTTGTTCTGGACGTCTGCAGGAAGGCCTTCGGTGATGACCTGACCAA
The DNA here is from genome assembly GCF_000166295.1 of Marinobacter adhaerens HP15. Lineage (NCBI taxonomy): Bacteria > Pseudomonadati > Pseudomonadota > Gammaproteobacteria > Pseudomonadales > Marinobacteraceae > Marinobacter > Marinobacter adhaerens. The sequence goes on along the minus strand of NC_017506.1, from coordinate 4,330,133 downwards.
AGTTGAGCACCGCGATGTGGTCGGAAATATCCATGACCATGCCCATGTCGTGCTCCACCATCAGCACGGTGACACCCCACTCTTCCCGAATATCGAGAATAAAGCGGGCCATGTCTTCCTTTTCCTCCCGATTCATACCCGCCACCGGCTCATCCAGCATCAAGACTTTCGGCTGCATGGCCAGCGCCCGGGCAAGCTCGACCCGCTTCTGGAGGCCGTAGGAAAGGCTCGCAACCGGCTGGCGACGGATGTGGTCTATCTCGAGGAAATCGATGATGCGCTCTTCCACATCCTTACGGACAGCCATTTCCTCACGCCGGGCGGGGCCGAAATAGGCCAGCGCACTGAGCAGTCCGCTCTTCATGTGCACGTGGGCGCCCAGCTTGATATTGTCCAGGACGGTCATACCCCGGAACAGGGCAATGTTCTGGAAGGTTCGGGCAAGGCCCAATGCTGCCCGTTTCGGCGGCTTGATACTGCCCGGCAGCGTCTGCCCCTGATAGCGGATGGTGCCCTGCTGGGGTTTGTAGAAGCCGGAAATGCAGTTGAACAGCGATGTTTTGCCGGCGCCGTTCGGGCCGATAATGGTGGTTACCGTGTTTTCAGGCACCCGAAAGCTCACGTCCTGCAGCGCCTTCACACCACCAAACGACAGAGACAGGTTACTGATCTCAAGGATGCTCACTATACCTCCCGGCACCCCTGGCGCCGGGTAGTCAGGCACGTGAACACGCCCTGCCGATACCCATCTCACGCCCGAAGATGATTGTAATTTTGTTTTTCTTGTCGTCGGGGTTAACCCCGATCCAGATTTAAAGTAGTCCATTCAGGCAACATTAGGCAAACCGCTCTATCCTGATACCCGAACGACAACCATCATCATTACGCAGGTTTCTGATCTTCAGACCTGCCGAACAGGGAGGGCGATTCATCATGACAGACACGCTGGTAACCACCGCTTTTGATGCCGGAACAGGGGTAGCCAGGTTGACCTTTAATCGCCCCGAAGCCCTGAACGCCATCAATGTACCCCTCGCAGAGGCCTTTCTTGCGGCAGTCGAGCATATTAATAGCCTTTCCGGCGTTCGCTGCATTGTCCTGGCAGGCGCAGGGCGAGCGTTCATGGCCGGCGGAGACGTGTCCAGCATGGCCGGAACGTCAGAGCAGGCAGGCAAAGCGATAGGCGCGATCCTGGATGCCGTCAATCCCGCCATCCTGCTTCTTCGCAGCATGGACGCACCGGTTATCGCTGCGGTCAGGGGCGTCGCCGCCGGCGCAGGGCTCAGTCTCACGCTGATGGCCGATCTGGTGATCGCCGAGGAAGACGCGAAATTTCTGGTCGCCTACAACGGTATTGGCGCGGTTCCGGATTGCGGCGGCAGCTGGGCCCTGGCCCACAAGTTGGGCGCTGGTCGCGCGGCGGAGCTGATGTTGCTGGGACGGACCTTGAATGCCGGCGAAGCAAAAGACTGGGGAATGGTCAACGAGGTCGTCCCGGCCAGCGAATTCGAGAGCCGGGTGAACCGGATGATCGAAAAAGTCGCCAAGGGACCGACTCGGGCCTTCGGTGCCTTTCGCCAACTGATCGATCGTGCCAACGGTGACCGGTTGGCCGCCCATCTGGAGGCAGAGCGCGTGGCCTTCCTTGAAATGACCCGAACCGAGGATTTTGCCGAGGGCGTGTCGGCGTTTCTGGCCAAACGGCCGTCAGGGTTTCGCGGCTGCTGACGCCGTTACGAATTCGGCCCGGTTGCGGCCATTGTGCTTGGCCTGATAAAGCGCCCTGTCCGCGGAAGCCATCACGTCTGAGAAGGCAGCATGTTCGAGAGCAAGAGAGGCGCCTCCGATGCTTGCCGACAGATGAACCGGAACACCGTCAACCCCGCGACCGGCCTCAACAATGCGCTGTAACAGCCGCCCGGTTACAGCTTCAATCGCCTCGCGGTTGTTATTACGAAGCACGGCCGCAAATTCTTCCCCGCCAACACGGCCAATGATGTCATCATCCCGGAGTTCCGCTTTCATCAGGTTCGCCACAATTCTCAGTACCTCGTCGCCAGTGGCGTGCCCCCAGCGGTCGTTGATCTGCTTGAAGTGATCGAGGTCGATCATGAGAACGGTGATCAGTGAGCCGTCTTCCCGCGCCTTTTCAAACGCCAGATTACCCTCCCGGTAAAAGGCCCGTCGATTGAACAGTTGAGTAAGGCCGTCTCGCTCTGCCAGCGCGACCAGGGCCTGTTCGGCACGGGTAAATGCCAGCAACGGAAGCGCCATGGCCGTCGCACTCACCAGCAACAGGTGGTTCACCAGAATCAGTTTCAGCAGCCCGTGCAGATCCAGCGGGGCACTTCCTGTCACGGAGACTGCAATCACCAGTACCTGGGCCATCATGAGGGTACCGTGGATGCCGAACAGCGTTTGCAGGATCCGCAGCGGCAGCCGCGGTTTGCGTTCAATGGAAGCCAGACGATAGATCGCCAGGCTAAAGACCAGTGCGGAGAAAAGTGCCGTGAGGAATCTGGCAGCCACCGGATCCCACCCTGTGCTCACAACCAAACCGAACAGATAGACTAGAGACGCTCCGTACAAAAACCGGGAGGCACCTCGGGTGCCTGCCATGGGCAACTGCATCAGGGCATGTATCCCTGCGAGGAGCAACAAGGGAGACCCGCCAAGCGCCAGATGAACCGTAAACTGCATGAGCGCGGGCGCTTCGGTTACCTCATTAACTACCGCTAACGCCGTGCCCGCCACAAAAGTGAGACAGGCCAGCGCCCAGAGCAGGAAACAACGTTCACGGTGGCGAAGATGGTAGATTGCCCAGAGCATGCCGCCGATCAGGAGGTTAATCATGATCGAAGTGACCAGCAGCGTTGGCAGGTGCATGTTCAGATCCATAAAGGCACAGCGTTCCAGGCTATACAATGGGATTCGTCAGGGTATCAGCTTCCCGCCCAGGCCTGCGCACGTGCCATGTAGCGTTTGGTATGATAATTGTCACAGATTGACTCGACATCCATGCACTCACTGCGAGACCCCATGAATCCGACCATAGAACTTCTGAAATCCCATCGTTCGATACGCAAATTTACCGGCAAGAAAATTCCCGAGGACCTGCTCCGGGAGCTGATCCGCGCCGGCCAGTGCGCCGCCACCTCGAACCACGTGCAGGCGTATTCAATCATTCACGTGATTGATCCGGAGAACCGCCGGAAAATCGCCGAACTCGCGGGCGGACAGGACTACATCGCCGATTGCTCGGACTTTCTGGTGTTCTGTGCCGACATGCGGCGCTCTACCGATGCCGCCGGACGGGCCGGGGCAGACGTGGTGCGGGGGATGACTGAGCAGCTTCTGGTTGCCACCATCGACACAAGCCTGATGGCCCAGAACGTGGCCATCGCCGCGGAATCAGAGGGGCTGGGTCTGTGCTATATCGGGGGCATACGCAACAACCCCGCGGACATTAGCGAAATTCTCCGGCTTCCCGAACATGTCTATCCGGTGTTCGGTATGTGCCTGGGCTACCCGGACCAGAACCCGGAGGTTAAGCCACGTCTGCCGGTGGAGGCGATTCTCAGGGAAGATTACTATTCCGATGCACGGGACGAGGAGCTGGTCGCCGGGTTCGATCGCACCATGAACGAGTACTATCGGGAACGCACCGGTGGCAACAAGGACACTACCTGGTCTGAGCAGCTCAAGCCGCTGTTCACCTCGAAACTGCGACCGCACATGCGCGACTTCCTGCGCAAATGCGGCTTCGAGATGAAATAACCGCTAGGCAGTTGCTCGCGGCCTCGTGACCCGGTCAACCAGATACACGAGGCCGTGATAGTCGATACCGCTGTGCCGGCTGAGCCCGATTTCGCAGGTTCGGCTGGTGGATATTCCTTCCTCGCAGCCGGCCGTCTGCTCTGCCAGTGTCTTCAGAGAATGGGCATTCAGCTCGGGCACATTGAAGCCCTTGTCGCCGGCAAAGCCACAGCAGTGGATACCCTCGGGCACCACCACCTGGGTGCTGCACCGCCGGGCGATATCGATCAGTCCCTGCGACTCCCCAAGGTGCTGGGTGCTGCAGGTGACGTGCACCGCCAGCGGGGTCTGCTCCGGCTCGAAGTCCAGACGCTCGTATAGATGATCCCGAATGAACCGGACAGGATCAAACAGCGTCAGGCCGGCTTCTTCGGCGGCTTCGCGGATCTGCAGTGTACAGGGGCTGGTGTCGCAGTAGATCGGATCAACGCCATTCCGGCTGGCCCGCAACAGCGCCGAAATCAGCTCATCTTTCTTGGTCGCCGCCTGGTTCGGATAGCCCTTGGAGGCAAATGGCTGGCCACAACACAGGCTGTCCAGGGCCTCCGGATACACCACCTGGTAGCCGCCCTTCTCCAGCAGCCGTCGAGTGACATCGATCAGCGGCTCCTGCGCCTTATCGCCCCGCGCCGGGCCCATGGTCCGGGACACACAGGCCGCCAGATACACCACCCGGGGCCGGCCATCGGACGGTTCCGGCGCTTTCGGTGAAACAAACCGCACCGGCTGGGGCAGACTCGGATCCCACTGGGCTACCCGACCACCAGACACCTTGCGAACGCCGCCACTGAGCCGGGTCAGCAGTGGCGCACCCAGCAGTCTTTCGGCCATTGATGCGCTGGCCAGCACAAAACGGGTGGCTTTCAAGGCGCCGGCAAAATGCTTTGCCAACTGATTGGCCATGGATTGACCGGTGGCCTTTTCACTGCGCAGCTTGCGCACCAGATCGCCGGTATTGATACCCACCGGGCATCGCTGGGCGCAGAGACCGGTCGCGGCACAGGTATCCAGGCCATGGTACTGATACGCTTTTTCCAGCTCGGCAGTATCTTCACCGACACGGCGGCGGGCCTGGATGTCCCGCCAGATCACGATGCGCTGACGAGGCGACAGGGTCAGCCCTTCAGACGGACACACCGGCTCACAGAAGCCACATTCGATGCACTTGTCCACCAGCGGATCCGCCTCCGGCAGAGGCTTTAGATTCTTGAGGTGGATCTGCGGATCTTCCGAGAGCACCACGTCCGGGTTGAGCAGGTTCTCCGGGTCCAGTAGCCGCTTGATCTGCCACATCAACTGCCAGGCATCATGCCCCCATTCCAGTTCCACGAAGGGCGCCATGTTGCGACCGGTGCCATGTTCCGCTTTCAGAGAACCGCCGAATTCCACGGCGACGAGTTGTGCCACATCCTGCATAAAGGCTTCGTAGCGAGCGACTTCCGCTGGGTCATCGAAGCCCTGGGGGAACACGAAGTGCAGATTTCCTTCAAGGGCATGGCCAAAGATGATCGCGTCGTCATAGCCATGCTTGACGAACAGCGCCTGAAGACGGGTGACTCCCTCGGAAAGCTGATCGATAGGAAAGGTCACATCCTCAATGATTACGGTCGTACCGTTCGGACGCACCGCGCCTACGGCGGGGAATGTGCCCTTGCGAATGGCCCAGAGCTGGTCGGACACTTTGGCGTCGCGGGTAAAGTCCACCTGCTGCTCCAGCGGAAACTCAGCGAGGGCCTGCCTGATTCGGGTAAGTTGTTCATCCAGAATCTCCGAAGATGACGCCCGGGTCTCCACAAGCAGCGCGCAGGCGCTTTCCGACAGATCATGAATCCAGTCCGGCAGGCCCGGCTTGTACTGCACCGAACGAAGGCTGCGTCGATCCAGCAGTTCCACCGCCGCCACCGGTTGTGAGCGCAGCGCCGACGCTGCCCGGCAGCAGCTCTCCGCATCCCGGAACACCAACAGGGCCGTGGCTTTGTCAGGATATTCGGGAACGGTGTTGTAGGTTACCGCGCTGACGAAACCCAGCGTGCCTTCGGAGCCCACCATCAGGTGCGTCAGGATGTCGAGTGGGCAGGTAAAATCCACCAGGGCGTTCAGGGACAGGCCGGTGGTGTTTTTCAGGCGGTATTTATGACGAATACGCTCCGCCAGCTCGGGATTCTCCCGGGTATTGATGGCCAGTTTTTTCAGGGCCGCCAACAGATCACCGTGGCTGTCGCGAAACGCCGAAACGCTTGCCGGATCCTCGGTATCCAGCACTGCCCCGTCGGCCAGCACCAGCCGCATTCCGGCCAGCGTATGGTAGCTGTTCTGGGCCGTACCACAGCACATACCGCTGGCATTGTTCGCAACAATGCCGCCAATCTTGCAGGCGTTGATGGACGCCGGATCCGGTCCGATCTTGAAGCCCTTGGGTGCTAACCAGGCATTCGCCTGAGCGCCGATCACACCCGGTTGCAGACGAATCTGGCGGCCTTCTTCCCGGATGTCGTGGCCGTTCCACTGATCGCCCAGAACGATCAGGATCGAATCACTGATCGCCTGTCCGGAAAGGCTGGTACCGGCGGCCCGGAAGGTCACCGGCACCTTGTGGCGGCGGGCGATGGCCAGCAGATCGACAACCTCTGCTTCATCCTGAACCCGCACCACCACCTTTGGGATCAGGCGGTAGAAACTGGCGTCGGTTCCGAACGCAAGGGTGGACATCGGATCGTTAAAGACCCGGTTTTCGGGAATCCGTTGCCGGATATTGGCCAACACTTCCGGGGTAAAAGTCATGCATCCTCCAGAACCAGCACAATGAGCTCACGGGGGCCGTGGGCGCCATAGGCCAGCACCTGTTCGATGTCCGCGGTCTTGGACGGGCCAGACACCAGCAGAACATTTGTGGGCAGCCCGGCCGCCCAGTCCTGAGCCACCATCATGTCATACAGATTGTCGTGAATCTCGCTGGCCTTGAGCAGGGCAATATGTACCGGCGGCACCAGGCTCATCAGCCGCGGTTCATGGCAATCCGGCCAGAGCACGAGCGTGCCGGTGGCGGCAATACCGCCAAGGGTGCCGGTCAGGCTGGCCTCCACGCTCCAGAACAGCTCTTCTTTCCAGGCTTCCACCGGCTGATCGTAGGCCAATAACTCGACCTTCTGCTCCGTGGCCTCGAAGTAAGCCTGCAGCGCCCGGCCATGTTCTTTCGACGGGGCGCACAACAGGTTGGTGAGGTTGCGTTTGTTCAGAAGTTCGGCCACCAATTCCGGCCAGTTGTCAGACCGGCACGGATGCACTTCAGTGTGGACCGCTTCCATCAGGCTACGCAACCGTTCGATCCGGTCTTCCGGCGCGTACCGCCAGGGGGCTGTAACCAGCCGCTCATCAAACTCGTCGGGGCGGGGCGTCGTGCCGGCGAGGCTGTTTCTCAATTTGCCAAGGATGTTCGCGCGGGCGCTCATGATGGCCGACCTCCGTTCTGGTCAAGGTGCCGGGCCGCCAGATCATGCAGGGAGCGGCGGGCGGGCACCGGCGCACTGTGATTCTCGGTCCAGGGGCCGGCTTTTTTCGGGGCCAGCGCCCGGAATCGGGTCGCGGCCCAGAGAAAACTGCGATACAGCGCCGGCCGGGTATTCAGCATCTGCCAACCACGCCAGATCCACCGTTCCGTCCGGGAATATTTGGCGCCGCCACCTTTCACCTGCTGCGGTTGCTCCGGGTTTTTCACGTTCTCCTGACGTAGGCGCTGCAGAAGTTCAGGAATGGGAATCTTGACCGGGCAGACTTCGCCGCAGGCTCCGCACAGCGAAGACGCACTGGGGTGGTCCGGCACCTTGTCCAGGCCGGCCATGTGAGGTGTGATGATCTTGCCAATCGGGCCTGGGTAGACCTCACCGTAGGTGTGGCCGCCCACCCGGGTATACACCGGGCAGTGGTTCATGCAGGCGCCGCAGCGGATGCAGTTCAGGGTCTGGCGCATCTGGGCATCGGCAAAAGCGCCGGTGCGGCCGTTATCCAGCAGCACCAGGTGCACCTCTTCCGGACCATCCAGCTCGTCGGGCTTGCGGGGGCCGGAGATCAGGTTCACGTAGGTGGTAATGGGCTGGCCGAGGGCCGAGCGCGTCAGCAGGGACACCAGGGGCACCACGTCCCTCAGGTTCGGAACCACTTTTTCAATGCCTGTTACCGCAATGTGCACGGGCGGCGCCGTCGTGCTCATGCGCCCGTTGCCTTCGTTTTCCACCAGCAGCAAGGTGCCGGTTTCGGCGATGGCGAAGTTCACTCCGGACACACCCACATCCGCTTCCATGAATTTCCGGCGCAGGGTCCGGCGACCAATCTGGATCAGCTGGTTAACGTCTTCGGTCTCCGGCTCGCCCAGTTTGTCGTGGAACAGCTTGGACACCTGCCGCGCGTTCTTGTGGATCGCCGGCATGATGATGTGGGAGGGCTTTTCGTTGTCGAGCTGAACAATGTATTCCCCCATGTCGGATTCCAGGCATTCGACGCCCCGCTCCGCCAGGTAGTCGTTCATCTCCATTTCTTCGCTGACCATGGACTTGCCTTTCACCACCTGGCTGCCCTTGCGGGCTTCGATGATGCCATGCACCAGGCTGTTGGCTTCCTCGACGGTCTCCGCCCAGTGGACCTTGACACCGTTTTCAGTGAGCTTCTGTTCAAGCTGCTCCAGCAAATCCGGCAGACGGGAAAGGGCACCGGCCTTGATCCGGTTACCCAGTTCCCTCAGGCCTTCACGCTCGTCGGCATCTGGAAAGGCGTTGGCCCGCTTGGTCATCAGCGAGTCCATGGCCACACGGAAATTGTTGCGCAGCTGACCGTCCGCAAGGGCCTCTTCGGCGCGGCCCCGGAAGTCCGGGGTCAGCTCGGTAACCGGAATACGCTGACTCATGCCACCTCCCCTGCGTTGTCGCCGTTGGTGCGCTCCCAGAGGAAACTGGCCAGGTGCCGCCCCCGGAAGCTCTCTTTCTGTTTCTCCAGCGACCCGTTGATGTTCATCAGGCAGCCGCCGTCGGCGGTCACCATTTCAACCGCGCCGGAGTCGATCAGCGAACGGGTCTTGTCTTTAACCATGGCCCCTGAAACTTCCGGCATTCGCACCGAGAAGGTGCCGCCAAACCCACAGCATTCGCTTTCATGGTCGTGATCGATACGTTCGACACCTTCAAGCTGCTGCAAGAGCTCGCGGGCGTGCAGGTGGGTGTTCATTTCCCGGCGGGCCGAACAGGAGGTGTGCAGTGCAATCTTGCTGGGCGCGCCCCGGTCCGCCAGCTGCACCCGGCAGACTTTCAGCAGGAACTCGGTCAGCTCGAAGGTGCGCTCGGCGAGCGCTTCTACCCGCTTGAGCGTGTCCGGCTCATCGGCAAACAACGCCGGGTAATGGTGCCGGAACATCCCGGCACAGGAGCCGGACGGCACCACGACCGGCAGACCCGATCGATCGAGGATATCCAGCTGGGCGCGGGCCACTGCCTTGGCCTCATCCCGATATCCGGAAGTCCAGGCGGGCTGCCCGCAACAGCTCTGCTCCTGGGGGAAATGCACGCGAACACCTTCCCGCTCCAGCAGGCGAATGGTATCCAGCCCGGCCTCAGGAAAGAACAGATCCACCACGCAGGTACCGAACAGAGTGACCGCTTCCGGCTTCTCCGGGTAATGCCGGTCGGCTTCCCGCTCGGGCGATACCCGGGTGGCATTGGGAGCGGCATCGTAAAACAGCTGACTCATTGATTGCGCCTCAAGACAGTCTCAGACAGACAAACTGAAAATTGGTAATACCAATTGACATACAATAATAACCAAGGTATTCGAGACCGCTTGCTGATGTCAAAGTTTTCCGCAGCAGACTTCAGTCTAACCATCGCAGATACACCGGGACTTGGCCTGAATCGCGCCCTGTGGTATTGGTATTACCAATAAATTCTTGGACAGGAAATTCGTTCTTATGGACGTCGGACAGATCGCCCCACGCAGACTCGCGGACACCATCGTGGAACAGCTGGAAACGATGATTCTGGAAGGCACCCTGCAACCGGGCGAGCGGCTGCCCCCGGAACGGGTATTGTCGGAGCAGTTCGGCGTGTCCCGCCCTTCCCTGCGGGAGGCCATTCAGCGGCTGACCGCCAAAGGCCTGCTGATCAGCCGCCAGGGCGGAGGAAACTATGTCACTGAGTCCCTCGGCGGCAGTTTCAGCGATCCGCTGATTCCTCTGCTTGAAAACCGGCCAGACGCACAACGGGATCTACTGGAATTTCGCCGCACACTGGAGGCGGACTGCGCCTATTACGCAGCCTTGCGAGCGACAGAGGTCGACAGGGCTCACCTGAAAACCGCTTACGAGGCACTGCAAGCCTGCTATGGCAGCGACAGGAACCGGGACCTGGAAGCCGAAGGGGCAGCCGATGCCCGGTTCCACCTGGCGATTGCCGAGGCGAGCCATAACGTGATTCTCCTGCACACCATTCGAAACCTGTTCAACATGCTGAAAAGCAACGTGGTTACCAACATCGGTGGCATGTATCGAAGAGAGGCGGAGACCCGGCAGGGTCTGGTGGAACAGCACAGGATGCTGTACGAAGCCATCTCTGAAGGCAGGGCCGAGGAAGCCCGGGAACTGGCCGGCAAGCACATCCAGTACGTTCAGCAAGTACTCTCAGAACGCAGTGAGAGCCACCGCCGACTGGAGCGCTCCCTGCGGAGGGACAAGCTCGCCCGATCCTGAGCGCATGCGATGAGGGCCTCAGAGCAGGCGATTGATCTCCTTCCACAACCGGCGGTAGGCGTCGGCGGCCACCGAGCCGGGCGCCAGCAGTTCCACCGGCGTGCCCTCCTCACCCATCTTTTCCACCACACTGGCGTTCGGGATGATCGTTTTCAGGCCCTTGGGCAGAATCTCATCCTGGGCATTGATCAGTTCCCGGTGCAGGCCCTTCCGGCGGTCGGCCATGGAATAGAACGGGTGCAGCTTCGATGGCTTCAGCTTCTTGTCCCTGGCGAATTCCTGCAGCTGTTTCCAGCTGTTAAGTGACAGCCAGGTGGGAATCACCGGCACGAACACCTCGTCGGCCGCCTTCAGCACCTGCTCGGAAAGCCGGGACAGCGACGGCGGGCAATCCAGTACCACGAGACTGGTTTCTTCAGACAGCGGCGCCAGCCACTGTTTGATCAGGTTGCTGCCATCCTCCTGATCCAGCTTTACATCCAGGTTGCGGAAACTGGTGTGAGACGGGATGAAGTCGAGGTTTTCGTATTCACTCTGATGGATAAAGTCGGCGATGGGCGTCTTGCCTTTGAGCAAGTGCGAGAGCTTGTGCCCTTTCACCTCATCAGCCCCCGCCAGATACCAGCTGGAGGCGCCCTGGGGGTCAAGATCCCAGAGCAGTGTGGGATAGCCGGCCTGGCTGGCCAGATAGGCGATATTCACGGCGGCGGCGGTTTTGCCAACACCGCCCTTCAGACTGTAAAACGCAATGGTCCTCATCCTGTCAGATCCCTTAATCCAGGCATAAAAAACCGGGGAAGTCCCCGGTTAAAGCATTCACACGATGCACAACACAATGCATGTCGTCCTGATGAGTTTTCAGGCTATGCTTTCCCGGTGACAGTTTGATGACAGCCTTCAGGCCATCCTCAAAATTCCCGCATCCTTACTGGCTTACTTTCTCCCAGACGGTCAGCTCGGAGAAGCTGTGCTGGAACTTGTTTCTCGTTTCCCTGATGACAAACGGCAGGCTCCAGGGTTCGAACAACAGCCGGAAATGGGGCGCCAACATCTCCTTGAGGCCGTCGAATGTCGAGAAATCTTCTCCGTTCTTCTTGAACCCGCCAACCCAGTGTTCCTTCGGCGTGTACTCTTCCAGCCAGGTATAGGGTGAGGCAATCACCAGAAGCCCGAGTTCGTTAATCCGCTCATGAATGGTCTCCAGAAACAGAGATGGCTGGTACAACCGGTCGATCAGGTTGCCTGCGAGTACCAGATCATACCCGGTGAACTGCGATGGCAGATCGCAGGCGTCGCCCTGATGAAAAGACACGCGCTCAGCGGCCTCCTCCAGCCCGAGGGACGCAAGAGACTGGTCCTGAAAGGTTACCAGCTCCCCCTCCTCCGGGCGCGCATAACGCACCCTTCTGTCGCGAGCGACTTCCTGGCATTTGTTGACGAACGCCCTGGAAAAATCAATGCCGTCCACGTGCCGGAAATGGCGGGCCAACTCAAGGCTGGTGCGGCCCACGGCACAACCAATATCCAGCGCACGATCCAGGGGCCTGCCATCCATCGCATGCATGGCAGCATCCGCCAGCGCCTTGGGGAAGTTGGCCTCTCCGTGCCACCGCTCGCCAAAGTGAAATTCCAGGTATTGGGCGAGTGTGGTGTCGTTTTCATAGTACTCGGCTTGCTGCAAGAGAATTCTCCTACCCTGAATGGTTCAACGGCTTCATCTAGCGTAACAGGAAGTTGCCAATACCCTGATCAATAACCGTCTCTTCCGAGCGATCCTTGAGAGGTACGCCGGAAACCTCCTGACGGCGAGCCTCCCTGAGCAAATACCCGAGCCGCCGGCTCGCCTCTTCGAACGACAACCCCGCCGGGCGGATATTGGATATGCAGTTTCGGCTGGCGTCAGTCAGTCCGGGCTCCGGCGCCCAGGTCAGGTAAAGCCCGAGGCTGTCTGGAGAACTCAGGCCGGGGCGCTCACCAATCAGCACCACAACACATCGGGCGTTAAGCCGGTTACCGACATCATCACCAATCGCAACCCGTCCCTGAGAGACAACGATCAGGGGCGCCAGTTCCCAGGTCTGATCATCGGCCTCAAGATTCGCCAGCAGCGCCTCGAGAAACCCCACGGCGTTTTCCTGTACGCCATAGGAGGACAAGCCGTCTGCGACCACGAGAGCCAGGTCGACCGGTGAATCACCGGTGTGGCCCTGGCGGTCCAGCGCCTCACAGGATTTCTGGCTGAGCCTGCGCCCGAGATCCGGGCGTTGCAGGTAGGTTATCCGGTCGCTGGCCTGACTTTGCAGATGAACCGGCTCATGGGGCAATAACGCTTTTCTCCGCTCGGTCAGTTCGGCCAGGTCCTTCATCAACGCTGAGGTATCCAGTGGCAGATGGACCGCATCCCTTGCCTGGGCATGGGCGAGCTGAAACGCCAGCATCTCATGCGTGGGCAGGCTGATACCGGCCCGGCCAAGACCAATCCGTGCATCGGTCCAGGCTGAGAGCCGGCGCCAGGGGTTGGCGATTACTGATGGCTTATGGTCAGTCATGATCCGACCCCTCCGGGCAAACTGGCCAGGCTTTTCCGGAAGGCTTCTGGTAACCCGTCTGCGGGCACCTTGCCCGCGCCATCCTGGAAAATCTGCATGCGGGTGAGCCACTGTTCGAATTCCGGCGCCGGCCGTTTGTCGAGCACCCGGCGAACGTAAAGGGCATCGTGAAACGAGGTGGTCTGATAGTTCAGCATGATGTCGTCGGAGCCGGGTATACCCATGATGAAGTTACAGCCGGCCACGCCCAATAAAGTCAGCAGGTTGTCCATGTCGTTCTGATCGGCCTCGGCATGATTGGTGTAGCAGATATCACACCCCATTGGCAGGCCCAGCAACTTGCCACAGAAATGGTCCTCCAGCCCGGCCCGCGTGATCTCCTTGCCGTCATACAGGTATTCCGGCCCGATAAACCCGACCACGGTATTCACCAGAAGCGGCTCGAATTTGCGGGCCACGGCGTACGCCCTGGCCTCGCAGGTTTGCTGATCGACACCGTGATGGGCATCGGCCGACAGCGAGCTACCCTGGCCGGTTTCGAAATACATCACGTTCTTACCCACCGTGCCGCGGTTGAGAGACAGCGCTGCGTCCCGGGCCTCGGCCAGAGTGGCCAGATCAAACCCGAAACTCCTGTTCGTGGCTTCGGTGCCGCCAATGGACTGGAACACCAGATCTACCGGAGCCCTGTTCTCGATGGCTTCCAGGGTATTGGTTACATGGGTCAGTACGCAGGACTGGGTGGGAATCTCGTACTTGCGGATCACCTCATCCATCAACTGCAGCAGCCGGACACTCTGGGCCACGTTGTCCGTGGCAGGATTGATTCCGATCACCGCATCGCCGCTGCCATAAAGCAATCCGTCCAGAATGCTGGCGGCAATGCCTGTTATATCATCCGTGGGATGATTGGGCTGGAGCCGCGTCGACATCCGCCCCGGCAGGCCGACGGTGCTTCGGAAAGCGGTTTGCACCTGGCATTTCTGCGCGACCAGGATCAGGTCCTGGTTGCGCATGATCTTGCACACAGCCGCCGCCATCTCCGGAGTTATCCCGGCGCGGATGCGTACCAGGATCTCAGGCGTGGCCAGATCGCTCAGCAACCAGTTCCGGAAGTCGCCCACGGTCAGGTGGGAAACCGGCTCAAAGGCCCCGACATCGTGATCGTCGAGAATCAACCGGGTAACCTCATCCTGCTCGTAAGGGACGAGGGCTTCAGTCAGAAAGGTCTTCAGGGGCAACTCGGCCAGAGCCATCTGGGCCACCACCCTTTCCTCGGCGGTATGGGCGATGACGCCGGCCAGCCGGTCACCAGAGCGCGCGGGGGTTGCCTTCGCCATTAACTCGGCCAGCGTTGCAAACTGCCAGCGCCGGTTTCCCAGACTGTACCGATACATTCCCTTCTCCCTGAGATTCGCTCTTCTACTATCTTAGGTGAATATCACCCGGACAGATCAATGAGCAGGATAAAGCAATGAGCAATGACGCAGTTCTGACCAGCGCCAACGATGGCATTTTCACCATCACCCTAAACCGGCCAGCCAGGCGCAATGCCGTGGACGGACCAACCGCCGACGCTCTGCGCAGGGCATTCACCGAATTTGAGGAGAACGATGCCCTGAAGGTGGCGATACTCTGTGGCGCCGGAGGCAATTTCTGCGCCGGCGCCGATCTGGAAGCGATCGGTGATGAACAGCGGCGAAACCGGATTGATCCTCACGGCACAGGTCATGGCCCAATGGGGCCCACCCGAATGCACTTATCCAAGCCGGTGATTGCTGCGGTTTCCGGCTACGCGGTGGCGGGTGGCCTGGAACTGGCGCTCATGTGCGACTTGCGGGTAGTGGAAGCGTCCGCGGTGTTCGGCGTTTTCTGCCGGCGCTGGGGCGTGCCCCTGATTGATGGCGGAACCGTGCGGTTGCCCCGAATCGTGGGCCACGGCCGGGCCATGGATATGATTCTCACCGGGCGCCCCGTCGCGGCAGAGGAAGCGTTGGAGATGGGCCTGGCAAACCGGGTAGTGGCGGACGGCTCTGCACTGCAAGCCGCGCAGGAACTTGCGATGACCTTGGCCGGATTCCCCCAACAGTGCCTCAGGGCAGACCGTGCATCCGCTATACACCAATGGGACCTGGAGACTCCGGAAGCCCTCGAAGCCGAAGGCGCCGGAGGCTATCCGGTGGTCTTTGAGGAGGCCATTGCCGGGGCCAGGAAATTCAAAGAGGGTGCTGGCCGCCACGGCCAGTTCTGAGCAATCCCGTAAGCCAGTCCGTCAACTCGGGATAAGCGTCGAGATCGAGCACGAATTCCTGCCCCCTGGCAGCACAAGACAGATAGCACCAGGGCGGTTCCAGGCACCACCTGTCCGGCCTGGTGTGATAGCTCAGGGGAGGCCGTTTATCGCCGGGATAAAACCCGGCGGGCAGGCGCCACCGCGTGGGCAGGCGGCTCTGCGGGGCGGTCAGGACCAGGTCCTCGCGAAGCTTCGGAAACACGCCACTGCCGGACCAAACCTCTGCGCCGCCTGCCAATGGAAACGACAGTGAGGACGTGTAGAGCGTATTGCCTGGATCCGGCTCGCCGTGGAGGTGCGGATGATACTGGGCCCATGGCAGGGCATCCGGACCCAGTTCGTCAACAGTATGAACCTGGTCAATATGGAGCCAACCCCAAAGGGCATGGAACGGACGGGATCCGGGTACAAACCGCCAGCGCCGGTTATGCATTTCGGCGTGGCGAAAAACGCCGAAGAACAGAAACAGATCTCCCGGCTCAACGCCCTGATTGCGAAGGTGTCCCTGGGCTGAGCCAGTCTGACCCAGCAGAGGTCGCCAGCCTTCTCCACGGGGGTAGGCACCCGCTATCAGATCCGGATCCAGGTGGGCACCGTGACTACCCCGGATTCGGCCACCGGTGAGATCCCGGGCAATCTTGCCGAGCCTGCGTTTGTCGAAAACCACATCGTCATAGCGGATTCGGGACCGGGTATCAGGAATAGGCAAAACGCACAGCGAGCCATCCGGCAGGACCGGGCTGGGACATCCACCGGCAGAAGAATCAAATCCTTTTCGGCTGAGGATCAATCGCATGGCATTACTCGAAAAGCATGAAGGCTGAACGGGCGGTAAATGCTATCTTAGACAAAACAAAAATGTGCGAATGTCACTGACCGGAACCGCCAACACCATGAGAATTGTCTGCATCTCCGACACCCACAGCATGCACCGCCAGATCCAGGTTCCGGACGGCGACCTGTTGATTCACGCCGGCGATTCCCTCGGGGTTGGCACACTGGACGAACTCGAGGATCTGGACCAGTGGTTCTCGGAGCTGCCCCATACCAACAAGATACTGATTGCCGGAAACCACGACTGGTGTTTCCAGGACGAACCGGCAGAGGCCCGGGAACTGGTGCGTAACGCTCATTATTTGCAGGACAGCCCGTTGGAGCTTGCCGGCCTGAAGTTCTGGGGCAGCCCGTGGACGCCAGTGTTCTTCAACTGGGCATTCAATCTGGAACGGGGCGATGCCATTGCCGAGCGCTGGGCCCGCATCCCCGGAGACACCGATGTCCTCATCACCCACGGACCTCCCGCGGGTATTCTCGACCGAATCGAGTCTCCTTCTGGCATCGTGCGCCCTGGCTGTGAGGCCCTGGCCGAGCGGATCGCCAGACTGTCCCTGAAACTCCATATCTTTGGCCATATTCACGAAGGCCACGGCGAAGAACAGATTGGCGATTGCCTGTGCGTAAACGCCAGCACCTGTAACGGCAGTTTCAAACCGCTGAACCCGCCGATTGTGATCGATCTGTAGCACCGTTCGCGGCTTATCTTGAAACAGGCGCCGGCAGACACCATGTTTTCTATCTCTCAAACTCCACTTTTACTGCGGGAGCTCCATGCCTGACTGTCCTGACTACTCTTTGCTCGAACTGGCCTCCGTCCGCGAAGGCGACTCGGTAGGCACCACGCTTGCCAACAGCGTGGCCTATGCCCAACGGGCCGAGAAACTCGGTTTCAAGCGCTTCTGGCTGGCCGAGCATCACAACATGGAAGGCATCAGCAGCTCCGCGACGTCTGTCCTGATCGGACACATCGCAGGCAAAACGAAGTCTATTCGGGTCGGTTCCGGTGGTGTCATGCTGCCCAACCACCCGCCACTGGTCATTGCCGAGCAATTCGGAACACTGGAGAGTCTGTACCCGGGGCGGATTGACCTTGGACTGGGCCGCGCGCCGGGCACTGACCCGGTGACCGCGCGGGCCCTGAGGCGCGACGGCCTGGGTGCTGAACAGTTTCCTGAGGATGTCGCCCGGCTTCAGTCCCTGCTTGGCCCCCTGCAGCCAGGGCAGCCCGTGAAGGCCATTCCCGGTGCGGGCACCAATGTGCCACTCTGGCTGCTGGGATCAAGCCTTTACAGCGCCCAGCTGGCCGCCATGCGCGGTCTGCCCTATGCCTTCGCCGGACATTTCGCACCCCGACTCTACAGGGAAGCGCTCAAAGTTTACCGCGACAACTTCCAGCCCTCGGAAACACTTGAACAACCCTATGCCATGCTTGCCCTGCCAGCCGTCCCGGCCGATTCCATTCAGGAGGCAGAGTTTCTTGCTACCACCAGCTACCAGCGCATTCTCGCCCTCTTCCGCGGACAACCGCTGTGGATGAAACCGCCTGTAAACAGCATGGACGGGCTCTGGAACGCAGGCGAGAAAGCCAGTGTGAAGGATTTTCTGGGTCTGCAATTGCTTGGCGATGCCGAAACGATCGGGAGACAGCTGCGACAAATTCTCTCGGACATTGAGGTCGAGGAGCTGATGTTCACGGTGGATATCTACGACCCCGAGAGGCGCCGGCATGCGCTCGACATCCTGGCGCAAACCAGAAATGCCGGGCTGGCATTGTCCTAAAGCACAGATTCCACCGCGTCGATCAGCTCCGGATCCTGTGGGCGCACCCGGCTCGGAAAGGAGTCGACGACCGTGCCGGAACGATCAATCACATACTTGGTGAAGTTCCAGCGCGGGGGTTGGCTCTGCTCATTGATGGCCCGGAACACCGGGTTGGCCTCGGCTCCGGTCACCGCTCCTGGTGCGATCATGGTGAAGGTCACTCCGAAGTTCTTGAAACAGACGGTGGCCGCCTCGGCTTCGGAATCTGCCTCCTGCCGGAAATCGTCGCTGGCGAAGCCGACCACAACCAGCCCTTTCTCCGAATACTGTTTGTGCAGGGCCTCGAGCCCCTCGAACTGCCCTGTGTATCCGCAACGGCTGGCGGTGTTGACCACCAGCATGGGTTTGCCAGCCGCGAGATCACACAGGTTTACCGTGTCTGTTGAGTGAAGCTTGCGTTGTTCATGATCGAGAAACGCCGGACAACTGTCCGCCATGACTACCTGCGCTCCTGAAAGACCGAGAATCAAAGCGGTAATTATCAGACCTCGTTTTACCTGTTTCATGGATCCGGATTCCCTGTTCAACTAAGTTTCATTTATACGCCGCAACCGGACCGATGGCTCAGCCAGCACGGTGGACAGAGCAGGCCCTGCTGCTCATCATTCAGGTGATTAAAGCGTTCAGCACCGGAGCAACATTCATCATGACAGACACCCCGATCCACGTCTTCCTTTCCCACGGCCTGGAGAGCGGCCCTGGCAGCACCAAGATCCAGGCCATGAAAGCCGAGTCGGAAACCTTTCCGGGCATTCAGGCCCACGCGATTGATCACAGTAGCACCCGGGATCCAGCGACACGGCTGGCCCAGATGCGCGAGGCAATGGCTGAATGCAATGCCAAGCCGGAAAACACCATCCTTGCCGGTTCGAGCATGGGGGGCTGGGTCTGCGCCCAGACATCCTCGGAAACGCCTGTTCTGGGATGCTTCATGCTGGCGCCAGCCCTGGCGATGGCCCGGTATCCCCAATCCAGCCCGCTGATCCAGGCGGACCACCGTCAGATCATTCATGGTTGGGATGACGACGTGGTACCGGTAGCGCCGGTGCTTGATCTGGCCCGTGATCAGGGCCTTCCGATTCTGGTCCTGCCGGATGGGCACCGACTGGAAAACAGTCTTGATCGGGTCGTCAGTGAATTCCGCGAATTCCTTCAAACCTGCCTTTCAGATATGAATCGACCGTGATTTCATGAACTTGCGAAACGGTCAAAACCATCTCTGCTGAAACGATTGTTTTGGCCATTTTCTTGCGAAAACCACTTTGTTTTGCCAGTCTTTATTAATGTAACAATAAATTTCAGCAAAAAAACGAACGGAGAAAACCCGATGAGCAGCATGAGTAAGTTCAAGAAACTGGCCGGAATTTCAGCGTTCGCATTCGCTGCGATGACCATGGCGAACTCTGTAAACGCCGCTAACTGGCGCTATGCGCACGAAGAGTACGAAGGCGACGTTCAGGACGTATTCGCCTACAAGTTCAAGGAATACATTGAGGATAACTCTGACCACACCCTGCAGGTATACCGTTTCGGCGAGCTGGGTGAGTCTGACGACATCATGGAGCAAACCCAGGCAGGTATTCTGAACTTTGTTAACCAGTCGCCCGGCTTTACAGGCTCGCTGATTCCGGAAGCGCAGATCTTCTTTATTCCTTACCTGATGCCGACCGACATGGATACGGTGATCGAATTCTTCCGCACCAGTAAAGCCATCAATGAAGACTTCCCGGAGCTTTACGCAGAGAAGGGTCTGGAGCTTCTCAAGATGTATCCGGAAGGGGAAATGGTTGTAACGGTTGACGAGCCGGTCACCCAGCCCGAGGACTTCAACAACAAGAAGATCCGGGTCATGACCAACCCGCTTCTGTCAGAAACCTATTCTGCCTTCGGCGCGACACCGACCCCGCTGCCCTGGGGTGAAGTCTATGGTGCGCTGCAGACCAACATGATCCAGGGGCAGGAAAACCCGATCTTCTGGATCGAGTCCGGCGGTCTTTATGAAGTGTCCCCGAACCTGGTCTTCACCAAGCACGGCTGGTTCACCACTGCCATGATGGCCAACCAGGATTTCTATAATGGCCTGTCTGACGCCGACAAGAAACTGGTTCAGGACGCTGCAGACTTTGCCTTTGAAGAAATCATTGTGCACATCGATGGTCTGGCAGACGAAGCCCTGGCCAAGATCCAGAAAGCCAGCGATGAAGTCACCGTCACCCGTCTGAACGACGAACAGATCGAAGCCTTCAAGGCCCGTGCGCCCCAGGTGGAAGAGAAGTTCATCGAAATGACTGGCGACAGTGGCGAAGAACTGCTGAACCAGTTCAAAGCAGACCTGGAAGCAGTTCAGAACAACTAAGACTAGAGGAACCACTCCCGCCGGCTCCGGCCGGCGGGCAGCTGTGCTAACCCCGCCCCGCCGGGGATTCCCTACCGGCAGGGAGCGACATGCTCTGGAGCAGACCCCATGTCCGAGAATTCCCCGGATCTTGAAGACGACACCGGCACCTACGAGTCCGGCCTGCCCGGATTTCTGGGGACCATCGATGAAATCATTGCCAAGGTCGAGGCGTTCATGCTGGCCGCTGGCGTCATCCTGATGGCAATCAATACCTGTGTGAATGTCATTGCGCGGTATGTATTCGGTGAAGGCCTCTTTTTCTCAGGTGAAATCAACCGGATCCTGATTATACTCATCACCTTTGCCGGCATCGGCTATGCAGCCCGCCACGGCAGGCACATCCGGATGTCCGCAATCTACGACGCACTGCCAGTCAAGGGCCGCAAGGTTTTGATGATCATCATCGCCCTGTTCACGTCTCTTGTGATGTTCTTTCTTTGCTACCACTCCTTCGGATACATAGAAACCCTTTACAGTCGTGGGCGTATTCTGCCCGCCCTGGGCTTTGAGATCTGGTGGATTTATATCTGGGTCCCGATCGGTTTTGCCATTACAGGTATTCAGTACCTCCTGACGGCCATCAAGAACTTCACCAGCAAGGATGTTTATCTTTCCACTGGGGTTGTCGACGGCTACGCGGATACAGAATCGGAAGTATGAACCCTGCAGCTGACGTTAAGGAAGGATAGGAAATCATGGCAACTATAATGATGTTGATCATGATCGGGTTGCTGCTGCTGGGCTTCCCGATGATGGTTCCGCTGATCACAGGTGCGGTGGTCGGCTTTGTAATGATGTTCGATGGCTTCGGCCAGATGGGCACCTTCGTCCAGCAGATGATGGGCGGTATCCGGCCCGCCTCGCTGATTGCGGTCCCAATGTTCATTCTGGCAGCGGACATCATGACCCGTGGTCAATCCGCTGACCGGCTGATCAACATGGTCATGGCGTTCATCGGCCACGTAAAAGGCGGTCTGGCCATCAGTACCGCCACGTCCTGTACCCTGTTCGGTGCTGTGTCCGGGTCTACCCAGGCCACGGTCGTGGCTGTTGGCTCCCCCCTGCGGCCAAAACTGCTGAAAGCCGGCTATTCGGATTCGTTTTCGCTGGCACTGATTATCAACTCCAGCGACATCGCCTTTTTGATTCCGCCCAGCATCGGTTTCATCATCTACGGGGTTATCTCCGAGACCTCCATTGCGGAACTGTTCATTGCCGGTATTGGGCCAGGCATCATGATTCTGTTCATGTTTTCGATCTATTGCCTGATCTACGCCCATGTCAACAAGCTTCCCACCGAGGAGAAGTCCACCTGGGGCCAGCGAGCCGTGGCCATGCGGGAGGCCTTATGGCCGCTATTCTTCCCGGTCATTATCGTCGGCGGGATCTACGGTGGCATCTTCAGCCCGACAGAGGCGGCGGCCGTCTGCGTGCTCTACGCTTTCCTGCTGGAATTCGTGGTGTTCCGATCACTGAAGCTTGCTGACATCTACCGGATTGCAAAGTCCACCGGCCTGATTACCGCAGTCGTGTTTATCCTGGTCGCCGTGGGCACCGGCTTCTCCTGGATTATATCCTTTGCCCAGATTCCCCAGGCGATTCTCGATTCAGTCGGGATCAGCGACATGGGACCGGTTGGCGTGATGATTACGATCTGTGTCGCCTTCTTTATTGCCTGTATGTTCGTGGATCCGATCGTGGTGATTCTGGTGCTTACACCAATCTTTGCGCCAGCAATCCAGGCTTCAGGCCTGGACCCGGTCCTGGTCGGTGTGCTGATCACCCTGCAGGTGGCCATCGGCTCGGCGACACCGCCGTTCGGCTGTGACATCTTCACTGCCATCGCGATTTTCAAGCGCCCCTACCTGGAGGTTATTCGGGGCACGCCGCCGTTCGTATTCATGCTGATAGCTGCTGCCGGGCTTTTGATTGCGTTCCCGCAAATAGCATTGTTCCTGCGCGACCTGGCCTTCAGGTGATCTGACCACCCTGGAGGGTGAATACAAAGGAGAGCGACATGTTCAAACGGATTCTGGTGGCAGTAGACGGTTCAATGACCTCCTTCGAGGCCTTGAGCAAGGCTATTGAGCTGCAAGAACTGACGGATGCAGAGATCTACCTGCTTTGCGTGTACAAGCATCACAGCCTCTTTGAGGCATCCCTGTCGATCGGACGGCCGGCTGAAATGGACATCCCGGATAAAGTGCTTTCAGAGTACGCCAAGGATGTGGTGAATCACGCGAAACAACTGGCTGCGGAGCGCGGCGGCAAAAACGTCCGCGGCTTCGTCAAGGCCGGCAAACCATCAAGAGTCATTGTGGAGTTCGCGAAAGAGAAGGGTGTGGACCTGATCGTCATCGGTACCAAGGGTACGCACAGTGACAAGGATGGCCTGTTTCTGGGCAGTGTTTCACATCGGGTAGCATCTCACGCGAAATGCCCGGTTCTTGTGGTTTAACCGTCTAACCAAAAACTTCGACCCTGTTACGGCCGGCTTCCTTGGCGCGGTAGAGCGCCCTGTCGGCCAGGGTCAGAATCTGCAACGGTTTCTCGCCACTTTCCGGCCAACTGGCAACACCCACCGAGACTGTCAGTGCGCCAAGATCTTTCTCCCGATGAATGATCGCCACGTCCCTCACTGCGCTACTGAGCTGGCTTGCCTTATCCATTGCCGCTTCTGATGTGGCTCCAGGCATCACCACCACGAACTCTTCACCGCCATAGCGGCAAACAAGATCACTCTCACGGAACTGTTTCTGGAGGATACCCGCAACTATTTTCAGGGCGTTATCTCCAGCTTCATGACCGTGAGTATCGTTGAACTTCTTGAAGTGATCGATATCGATGATCAACAGCGACAGCGGAAGATCGTTGCGCTGTGCAACAGCGCTCTCATGCTCGAAAAGCTGATCAAAGTAGCGGCGGTTTTTAAGCCCGGTTAGTCCATCCTCGTACGAAAACTTCTGCAACTCTTCCCGAAGAGCAATGCTGGAGAGAGTAATACTGATTCTCTGAATGGCCTGATCCAGTGCCGCTAAAAGACGGGCCGAACCATACTCGCTCTCTGCGTTATCGAAAACGCCATCCCCCTCCAGCAGCAGAATGCCTTCAGTGACGTTACCCGCGCTGGCTGACTCCACGTTCACCCAGAAGCAAAGCGTGGCACTCTCGACTTCTCTATCTACCCCTTCGGCGCCATGCCACTGTCTCAGTTGCGGCAGCCTGGAGGGTTCCGGCAGACCTTTGCGGGCGTCCAGCAACACCGGCAGAGGGACTGGGCGGCTGAATCCCCAGACAGCGACGCGATCGTACCGGTCGCTTGAACCCCTTTGATAGAAGGCGCCTTTCAGTGGGCTGCAGATATCCGGGAGCGCCCGTACAAGCAGACCGAACGCCTGCTTCAGGCCCAGACAGTCCTGGAGTTCGGTAAGAACGTCGCCCAGAATCCTGTTTTTCTCGTTTTCGAAGGTCAGCATCCGAACCCGTGCCTGCTCACGCCGGGCCAATGCCTCTGCTTTGGCGGTACGTTCAGCCACCTTTTCCTCCAGAGACACGTTCAACCGCTTCAGCGCTTCCTGGGTTCCCGCATAGTGCCACAGAGAGATAACCACGACCGCCAGGGAGAACAGGAGCATACCCCAGCTAACCGGCACTCGTCCCCACGGCAGTACCCCGTGGGCAACTGCCATATCCACAATCAGCAAGACACAGAAAATGCCAAAGGCCAGTAGCAATATCTGTTGTTCCCGCAACATCCGACGGATACGACGCAGCACCACGGCGAAAATGATCACCAGAGAAACAAGGAACAGGGCATCGAATGGCGGGAATGTCGAGGACAGATCAAACACGCCAGCAAGCGCGCCGAGCAATGCACCCACCAGGTATACCAGATGTACTTTCCAGATGAGATTGATGACCCAGGGGCGATGATTGGTCAACCATTGCTCAAGCAGCAGCGCCAGGGCCACCGGCAGCATGTAGTAGGAACCGGCGGCCAGGTAATCCCACATCAACGGCTGGTAAGCAATCAGCAGGCTGGCCTGGCTTTCTGACACCAGCATCAGGGCCGAAGCGAGGGTGAACAGTGAAATACTGGCAAACGTCTTCTTTTCCGTCTGGAGTAACGCAAAAATGATCGCCAGCAGCGCAATTAGGGTAGCGAAGCCTGCGATTGCGAGAGCTTCGAGGGAATTCTTGAGGATGTACAACACCAGGTCCGGGTGGTCCATGATGGAGACTTCCCCCCACAGCCCAATGTCCGTGTAGTTGGAGAACACACGGAAGTATACGGGCTTGCCCTCATACCCCTCAGGCAGGAAGATTTCATGCCAGGGCCAGCCCTCAAAGCGGCCACGACCCTCGGCGTCGAACTCTCCATACTGGTAGATTTTCTCGCCGTCGACCCAGACCTGCACGATCAGATCGACACTGAAGATATAAAGAACGGGCTCCTGCCACTCCCCTGCGGGCAAAGTCACCCGGAACCAAACGTTTTCACGATCTTCGCGGCCAGGAGGATTGGACGGGAAACCAATGCTGTTCCACTTTTCCGGCGCATCCTGCAACACCCACTGGGGAACACCTTCAGAGGTAAACGGAGAGTCACCCCAGCGGTATTCCCAACCCTGAGTTACCGGCTGCGATGCACCGTTAGCCAACGCGGGCATAAGGAGAACCAGGAGCAGCACACTTGAAAGGCGCAGCAGGCTTATCAATGACATCAGGAAAGCGAACCCGCGTTATCTGGCGATGAGAGTTGATTATAGCCCAGCACGCTGAAAAGGTGGGGGCTGCTAAGCCTGCTGATCAGTCTTTTCTGGGCTTCACCACCCATTCCGGGTCTTCAAACTCACCAATGGGCTTGATATCGACAAAGGGCGCCGCACTCCGGATGATGGCGGCCACATCGGGGTTGTGCTGCCCCTCCATGGCGTCGCGCTGCTCTTTGCTCTCCCAGGAGGCAATTGCAATCAGCGTATTGGGGTCGCCAATCTTGCGATGCAATTCGGTACCCCGGGCTCCGGGCGCCTGCTGAATGATTTCGCTGGCTCTGACCCAGGCATCCGCGTATTCCTCAGCGGTGTGCCCCTCCCGGATATGCACTTCGAAAATGAACTTCATGAGACCTCCCGACGGCTGTCTGTTGAGTCCGGTCTCGCTGCCCGTCTGCGCGGCGGATAACGTTAACGTGAGGAACGCCCCATCACCAGCAATGCCAACAGCGCGGATCCAACCATCAGCAGCAGGGCCACCGCATTGAGCACGGGCGTCGACCCCTCCCGAAGACGGTTGAACAGTGCCACCGTCAACGGCGTGTCACTACCTGTGAGCATAACGGTGGTATTGAAGTTTTCAAATGACATCAGGAACGCCATGGCGGCAGCCCCGAAAATGGACGGCAAAAGCCAGGGCAAGGTTACGGTAAACCAGGCCACCAGTGGCGTAGCGCCCAGGTTCAGGGCAGCTTCTTCCAGCTGGGGATCAAACTTGCGTAACCGGGCCGCAATCACCAGGGTGCTCAGGGTCGCGATGAAAGTGACCTGCCCCATCACCACGAGGGTCATACCAGGCCGGAAAAGATCCAGCTCGATACCCCAGGCCGATGAAACATCATTGGCCATACCACTGTAGAACACCAGAATGGATACCCCCAGAATGACCCCGGGAATCACCAGTGGCAGCAACATGAGCAGGTACAGGAACTCCTTGCCCCGGAACTGTACCCGTTCAAACAGCACGGCATTGACGCACCCCAGGGCGACGCTCACCAGAGTCACCCAGAAGGCGATCTTGGCACTGACCCAGAGCGCTGTGAGCAGACCATCGTCGTGGAAAAGCCCGGTGCGGCCCTCACTGCCATCGGCGAAATACCAGTCCAGGGTAAAGCCTTTCCATGGCAGCGACGGAAAAGGCGCATCGTTGAAGGCAAACACGGCGGTGACCACCAGGGGTAAGGCCAGATACACGAAAAATGCCACCAGATAGGCCAGATAGAGGCTATCGAAGAGCCGGGAGCGGGGAACCGAACGAATCATAACGTCATCCCATCACCTTTCGCAGCGATTGACCCGAGATCTTCAGCCCCAGCCACACGATGACCGACGACAGGACCAATAGCAGCACACCAAGTGCAGCCCCCTGCTCCCAGTTAAAACGGGTGATAAACTGGGTGAAGATTTGCTCGGTAAACCAGGCGCTGTCCTTGCCCCCCATGAGTACCGGCGTCAGATAGCTGCCAAGAGTGAGCATGAACACCACGATGCATCCGGAAACGATACCGGGCATGGCCCAGGGCACCACAATTTCGCGCAACACAGTGCCGTGACCGCCACCCAGGTCGTAACCGGCTTCCACCAGGTTTTCATCCATGCCATCAAGGGTTGTCACCAGTGGGACAACCATGAACAGAAGGCCGTTGTAGACAAGCCCGATGATGACCGCCACATCGTTGTAGAGCATCTCCACCGGGCCATCCGCCCAGCCCAGGGCCTGAAGCCAGGAACTGAACAGCCCACTTTCGCGCAGCAGAATCATCCAACCGTAAGTACGTACCAACTCACTCGCCCAGAATGGGATCAGGCAGGCCAGAAACAGGAAGCCCTTGGAGCGGCCCCGGGCTAGTCGTGCAATATACCAGGCAATGGGGAAGGCGATGATCAGCGTCAGAAAGGTCGTGAACAGCGACATCACCCCGGTGCGTACAAAGGTCCGCCAGTAATAGGATTCGGTAAAGAAGTTCTGATACTGCTCAAGGCCCCAGGCAAGGGTGTCCCAGCTTTCCCGGACCAGGAAAGATACCCGTAGCATCTGCAGGTGGGGCAGCAGCACCAGCAAAACGATCCAGAGCAGGAACGGGGTAAGCAATAACCAGAGCGATAGGCGACTGACTGAGGACCTCACAGGCTCTCGGCTCCAAAGACCCTGGCCAATGACGGGTTCCAGGCCAGCCGGATGGAACTATCGACAGACAGCCTTGGTGCCGAGCCATCCTGAGGCAGGCGGGCATAAACCGGTTGCCCGCAGGTCTCAGCCTCGACCCGACTATTGGCGCCATCGAACAGGGTGGTTCGCACTTTCGCCTGCATCGACGAGAATCCGGGACTGAGCGCATCCCCGGAGAGAACCAGAGATTCAGGCCGGATGTACAGTTCAGCCCGGTGGCCAGCCTGAAGGTTGTCCGATGCCACTCTGCCCTGAACCAGTACACCATCATCCAGACGGAGTTCGGCCAGGCTGTCGCGAACCGAGACAAGCTCTCCCGACAGACGGTTATTATCGCCAACGAATCCCGCTACAAACGGGGTCGCCGGTTCCCGATAGAGCTCTTCCGGCGGCGCGACCTGATCGAATCGACCGTCCCGCATGACGGCCACCTGGTCCGACATTACCATGGCTTCCGACTGGTCGTGGGTGATGTACACGAAGGTAGTGCCGAACTGTTTCTGGAGGTGTTTGAGCTCCACCTTCATCTGCTCACGGAGTTTCAGGTCAAGGGCGCCGAGGGGTTCGTCGAGTAGCAGGAGCGTGGGCTCCAGTACCAGGCAGCGCGCCAGGGCCACCCGCTGTCGCTGGCCACCGGACAACTCCTGGGGGTTACGGTGTTCCAGATCTGGCAGCCCCACCTGCTCCAGCACCCGGGCAATGCGCTTTCGCCGCTCTACCAGAGGCATTTTCCGGCGCTTCAGCCCATAGGCGATGTTGTCACCGACCGTCATGGTGGGAAACAGGGCCAGATGCTGGAACACCATGTTCACCGGTCGACGGTTGGGGGGCACATCGTTCATACGCTCGCCACGGATGTGGATGTCTCCCTGATCGGGTTTATCGAACCCGGCGAGGAGTCGCAACAACGTGGTCTTGCCGCAACCGGAGGGTCCCAGAATCGAGAAAAACGTGCCCGCAGGCACGTCCAAGGACACATGATCCACCGCGGCATTGCTGCCGAACCGGCGGACCAGTCCCTCACAGAACAGGTCCGAATCCATTCCCATGGGAATCAGTTCGCGGCCTGGACGCGATCCAGCACCTGACCTTCCATGGTTTCCAGGCCTGGCGGAACCGGCGGATACCACTTGATATTGTTGATGGCGGCGTCATCAAAGCTTTCGCGGTAAGCGTCCCGGAGATCGGCTTTGACAAACTCATCGGCACCTTTCGAGGCGGTGAAGTTGCCCGATGCATTGGTGATACGGGCCGCAATCTCCGGCTGCATCACAAAATTGATCCACTTGTAGGCGGCTTCTTCGTTCTCGCTGCGACGTGGAATCGCAAAGGTATCAATCCAGCCCAGGGCACCGGATTCGGGGGCCACAAACCGGATGTCCGGGTTTTCGGCGTTGAGCTTCCAGCCGCCGGCATCCCAGGCCATGGCCGCTTTCACTTCACCGGTGCGCAGCAGGGCCAGCAGTTGGTCGCCGCCGGTCCAGTAGGTTTTCACATTGCTCTTGCAGTCAATCAGCTTGTCCTCAACCTTTGTCATGATGGTCTCGTACTCGTCGCGATTGTCATAGGCCGCAAACGGGTCCATCCCCATGGCAAAGGCAAAACCGATCAGGGTCGGCCGCTTGAGTCGGTAGCTGACCTGGCCTTCAACAGCGGTATCACAGAGGTCGATATAATCAGTCACGGTATCGGCCACCGAGCTGTGGACGATCAGACCACTGGTTCCCCACACCGAAGGCACCCCATAAAACTTGCCATCCAGTTCAGTGGAGTCCTGGGTCGCCTTGACCATGGACGGCTGCAACTGATCGGTGTTAACGCGGCTGAAATCAATGGGCTTGTAGATATTGAACTGACGCTGCACGCCAACAATGCGGTCCTGGCTAGGCTGGGCAAGATCAAAACCCGCTCCGCCAGTGGCTCGGAGCTTGGAGATCATGTCCTCGTTATTGGAGAGGGTTACTTTCACATCGATGCCGGTCTCCTCCTCAAACTGGGCGACCACATCATCGGGAGCATAGCCACCCCAGGTAATCAGGCGCAGCTCTTCAGCCAGGGTGTTGGCAGAGAAGCTGGCAGAGGCCAGGGCTGCAGACAGCAAAAAAGCACGGTTCCGTGTCGAGCGAGAGGGCATGATCATAACGTGTCCTTACTGATGGCAAGTTCAAGAGTTTGCTAACCATTTGTTATCAGGAAGTTATAGACCATGTATTGCAGTTTTGTGAAACCCGATGCAAAAAACGGAGGCCGAAGCCTCCGTTTTCCGTAGCGCGATGCGGTATCCGCGCCCTTAGCGACCGGACTTCAGCATTTCCCAGTACTTGGCATACACCTGCAGGGCATCGTCGCCGATATCGGTCTGGAACTCGGCATTGATCATGTCGGTGGCGTTCGGATAGCTCGCACGGTTATTTGCAACCTCGTCCGGCAACAGATCCCGCGCCGCCAGGTTTGGTGTGGCGTAACCGATTTCCTCACTGATCAGCGCAGAGATTTCAGGTTGCAGCACGAAACTGATGAACTGATGGGCCGCTTCCGGATTCTTGGCGTTTTTCGGAATAACGAAGCTGTCCAGCCACGCAATGATACCCTCTTCCGGATAGACATATTCGAGCGACTCCATGGTGTCCTTGCCCATCACGGCCTCGCCGTTCCAGATCATGCCCACGTCGGCCTCACCTTCCAGGTAGGGCATGCGGGGCGCATCGGAGTTGAAGGTGCGAACCGAAGGCATCAGCTCGGCAAGCTTTTCATAGGCTGCCTCGATCTCGTCCGGATTGGTGCTGTTGCCGGAATAGCCCAGCACCCGCAGGCCAACGTGGAAAACTTCCCGCATGTCGTTGGTGAGCATCACCCGGCCATCGAAGCGATCTTCCCACAGGTCTTCCCAGGCAGTAACAGGCTCACCTTCGATATCTGCAGTATCCACGGCCAGACCCGTGGTGCCCCAGAGATAAGGCACGGAGAATTGGTTCTCCGGGTCGATATCCAGGTTCACCAGCTCCGGATCCAGGTTATCGAAGCCCTCGATCTTGCTGCGATCAATCGGTAGCAGCAGGTCTTCCTGGCGCATCTTGCTAACGTAGTAGGTCGACGGCACCGCAAGGTCATAAGCCGCACTGTCATCCAGCAGTTTCAAACGGGCATACATGGCCTCGTTACTGTCGTAGGTGGTGTAGACCACCTGGATGCCGGTTTCCTCGGTGAAACGGTCGAGGACTTCCTGAGGCATATATTCAGACCAGTTATAGAGGTTAAGAACCTGGGGCTCCTCGGAACTGCACCCCGTTAACCCCACCGCCAGCAAGCCGGCAAGTGCCAGTTTCTTCATCGTTTGCTCCTTATCAGAATCCATTGAGACAACATCAGCATAACCAGTGAAAACACCAGCAACAGTGTGCCCAGGGCATTCACCTCGGGTTTCAGGCCCACGCGCACCATTGAGTAGATGCGAAGGGGCAGAATTTCATAGCTGGGGCCACTGACAAACGTACTGACCACCACATCATCGAGGGACAGTGTAAACCCTAGCAGCCAACCTGCCAGTAACGCCGGCATGATCACCGGGATCAACACGGTGCGGGTCATCGTGAAATCAGAAGCGCCCAGGTCCCGGGCGGCCTCGGGCAGGCTCTCATCGAAACCACTCAACCGGGCCATGACCGTGATCACCACAAACGGCAGACAGAAGGTGACATGGGCCAGCAGCAGGGAAACGTAACCCAGCTGCAGCCCTACCAGAAGGAAGAGGGCTAGCAGGGAGATCGCCAGGACAATC
Organism: Marinobacter adhaerens HP15; assembly: GCF_000166295.1. Taxonomy (NCBI): domain Bacteria; kingdom Pseudomonadati; phylum Pseudomonadota; class Gammaproteobacteria; order Pseudomonadales; family Marinobacteraceae; genus Marinobacter; species Marinobacter adhaerens. Next base: position 4,298,969 of record NC_017506.1, on the reverse strand, counting down.
TCCGGAGACATCATCACCACAAACAGCATGCCGTTCAGCAGCTTTTTGCCCCGGAACCGGTACCGGTGCAGGGCCAGGGCGGTCAGGGCACCTATCACCGTGGACACAGTGGCCGCAGACAGCGCCAGCCAGAGCGAATTCCACATGGCGGTGACCATGGCCCGGTTGTTAAACAGCGATTCGTACCAGCGCAGGCTGAGGCCACCCCAGGCATAGCCGGTGCGGGACTCGTTGAACGAGAACACCACCAGCACCACGATGGGAACATAAAGCAGTAGGTAGACCAGTGTGAGATAGGTTCGGGGCAGCCACTTTGTCATCACGCGCCCTCCTCACCGATACGCCGCTTGCTCAACCGGTGGGCAAACATGAGAAACGCCATGGTCACGGTCAGCACGATGCTGGCGGCAGCCCCGAAAGGCCAGTTGCGGGCATCGAGAAACTGGTTCTTGATCACGTTGCCTACCAGCAGGTTTCTTGAACCGCCCAGAATATCCGGAACGAAGAACAGGCCCATGGCCGGCAGCAAGACCAGCATCACGCCGGCCAGCACTCCGGGCAATGTGAGCGGCACTATTACGTGCACAAAGGTGGAAAGCCGCCCCGCGCCCAGATCATGAGAAGCCAGCAGCAGCTCCTGCTTCAGATCCTCGAACACCGAATACAGTGGCAGGATCATGAACGGCAACAGCAGATACACCAGGCCAATGATCACTGCGCCCTCGGTGTAAAGCAGCTGCAGCGGCTCATCGATAAGCCCGATCGACATCAAGGCGCTGTTCAGCAGCCCATTGGTGGCGAGGATCAGCTTCAGTGCGTAGGTGCGCACCAGAGAGTTGGTCCAGAACGGCACGATCAGAAGGAAGATCAGGACCAGCTGACGTTGCTTGCCCACTTTGGACAGGGCCCAGGCAAACGGATAGCCAATCAGCAAACACACCAGCGTGGTCATCGCCGCCATGTACAGGGAATGCAGGAAGACGTCCAGATACAGCGGATCAAACAGCTGGCGATAGGCATCCAGGTTCAGGGGCAGCGACAGAAACGAGACCGGGTCACGGGTCATGACACTGGCGCCTACCACCAGTAGATTCGGCGCCAGTACCAGGAACAGGAGCCAGCCCCAGACCAGAATCAGGACAGCGTTTTTGAACGGCTGCTGCATAATGCTATGCATCGGCCGGCAGTTCCTCTTCGCTCCTCTGGCTGGCTTCTTCTGGAAGCAGCCATTCCCAACCATCAACCCAGCTGACTTTTACGGGCTCTCCAAGCCGGTAATCAAACGCCGGGTCATCTTCATCAAAGAATTCACTGGCCAGAACTTCGGTGCCATCGGCGAGATGGATGACCGAATCCAGCGTGCTGCCCTTGTAATTGCGCTCGACAATCTTGCCTGCGACGCCGTTCTCGTCGTCAGGCTCGAGAACCCGGATATCTTCCGGTCGCAGCAGGACATGCAGGGACTGCTCGGCCTGCACCGGAAAATCCGGACGACGCAGTGTTCGCTTGAGGCCAAACACATCCACCTTAATGGAACCGTCCTGAACCGACTCAACGGTGCCCGGAAAAAAGTTCGTCTCACCCACAAACCGCGCGGTGAACAGATTCGCCGGTCGCTCATAGACTTCCCGGGGCGTTCCCAGTTGCTGAACGAGGCCATCCTTGAGCACCACCACCCGATCCGACATCGACAGCGCCTCTTCCTGATCGTGGGTCACAAAGACAAAGGTGATGCCGAGCTCTCTCTGCAGTCGCTTCAGCTCCACCTGCATGGTGCGACGCAGTTTGTAATCGAGGGCCGAAAGGGGTTCATCCAGCAGTAGCAGGCGTGGGCGTTTGACCACCGCGCGGGCAATGGCGACCCTCTGCTGCTGTCCGCCGGACAACTGATGGGGTTTGCGCCGGGCAAAATCCTGCAACTGCACCATGGCCAGGGCTTCATCGACACGCTGGCGAATCTCGTCCTTGGGACGTTTTTCCATCTTCAGGCCGTAGGCCACGTTGTCGAACACTGACATGTGGGGGAACAGCGCGTAGTGCTGGAAAACGGTATTCAGCGGCCGGTTTTCCGGGGCGGTGTGAGTGAGATTTTCTCCCGCCAGGGTAATGGTGCCCTCGTCAGGATGCTCAAAGCCCGCCATCAGGCGCAGCAGCGTAGTCTTACCGCAACCAGAAGGCCCCAACAGGGTAATGAACTCGCCGTCGTAGATCTCAAGATCCAGACCGTCGAGCACCGTTTTGCCACCGAATTGCTTGGAAAGATTGCTCAGGGATAGCAGTGTCTGTTTCATCGGCGCTGCCCAAAGAATGAGCGGCCTATTTTTCCAGAAACCGACGCAAACAAAAAGGGGCGCCGGAGTATTACAGCCCCGGCACCCCTTTGACTGACAAAGCCCTCAAGCCTTCGACGGGCTCTCAGGTATTGTCAGGCTTCAGTCTTCAGCCACACTGTTCAGATAGGCCTTGTCGGAAATGTTGGTCCACTGACGAACCTGCTTGAGGTAGTCACGCTGTGAATCGATAATTTCCTTCGCAAGCGGATCTTTCTCAGCGGCTTCGGCCAGCAACCGGTTAGTGGTGCTGCGCAGGGCATCAATGACTTCCGGCGGGAATACCTTGTGAGTCACATCCGGATAGTCTTCTTTCATGCGATCCCAGGCGACACCACTCTGGTGGGTGCTCTGGATGTACATGTCATAGGCAGCGGTGCGCATGGAAACCCGCAGGATCTCCTGCAGATCCTTTGGCAGCTCTTCCCAGGTCTTCTTGTTGATAAGGAACTGGACTTCCGCGCCCGGCTCCTGCCAACCCGAATAGTAGTACTTGGCGATCTGATGAAAGCCCATCTGGAAATCGAGGGCAGGGCCGACCCACTCAACGGCGTCCACGGTGCCACGCTCGAGGGCAGTATAGAGCTCACCTGGCGGCAGGTTGGTCACGGCAACGCCCAGTTCAGACATAACCTCGCCGGCAAAACCGGGGGTGCGCATCTTCAGGCCCTTGAGGTCTTCAAGGGAGTTAATCTCCTTGCGGAACCAGCCACCCATCTGATTACCGGTATTACCACCCGGGAAGGAGAGCATGCCGTAGGGCTCATACACCTTCTGCATCAGCTCCATGCCCTCACCGTGGTAGAACCAGGCGTACATCTCGGGCGCGATCAGCCCGAACGGAATGGTGGTGAAGTACATGGCGTTCGGGATAGAGCCCTTGTAGTAATAGGACGCGGTATGGCCCATGTCGTACTGGCCATTGCGCACCAGATCAAAAATCCCGAAAGGCGCCTTGTGCTTGTTGGACGGATCTATGCGAATCTGCAAGCGGCCGTCTGACATGGTTTCTGCCATGTCCGCCATATGCTGAACTGTCTCTCCCAGTACCGGAGAGTTGGGCCCCCAGGTTTGCGCAAGGCGCAAGGTATAGTTTTCCTCGGCCACCGAGGACACGCTGAACACAGTCGCTGCAGCGGCCATGGCCGCAAGCAGTGTTTTCCGGATTGTCATTGTGTTGGCTTCCATTATTGTTGGTATGAAAACAGGTATTTCTTTCGCGTGACCATCATAGCTTCCTCATGGTGTTCCGCCAATCGGCAGAACACCCTGAGCCGCGCTCAGACTTTGAACTGCCCTACCAGATCCCGCAAGCTCTCACCCAGACGCGCCAGTTCGTGGCTGGCCTCGTTGGTCTGGGTTACGCCAGTATCACTGCGCTGGGCAGCATCAACGATCCGCACGACGTTCTGGTTGATCTCTTCGGCAACCTGGCTTTGTTGCTCCGAGGCTGTTGCAATCTGAGTTACCTGATCATGAATCTTGCCAACCGAGGTCTCGATGGTTCGCAGCGCGCTGGTTGCATGATTGATCCTTTCGACCGTTTCCGTTGAACGGTTGCGTGATTTGTTCATCCGCTCCACCGATGCCTTGGATTCAGTCACAAAGCCGTCAATCATGGTACGAATCTGATCAGCGGACTCGGCGCTGCGTTTTGCAAGCTGGCGTACTTCATCAGCAACCACCGAGAAGCCTCGGCCATGCTCACCAGCCCGTGCAGCTTCGATGGCCGCATTGAGAGCCAGCAGGTTGGTCTGTTCAGTTACCGCATGAATGACATCCAGTACCTGCTGGATCTCATCGGATTTTTCCGCAAGGGCGTTGATACTGCGGGCCGTGTCCTCGATCTCCTCGGACAGCTTGTTCACCGCGCCCTGGGCACTGCTAATGGTTTCACCACCCTCACGGGCCATGCGGTCGGCGTCCGAGGCCGAGCTCTCAACCTCATTGGCATTGCCGGAAATCTGCTGGATGGTCGCGGCCATTTCATTGATCGCAGAGGCAATCTGGTCAGTCTCGGAGCCCTGTTCCTGAACCGAGGCCCGGGTTTCATTCGCGACCCGGCTGAGCTCTTCCGCCGCGGACGCCACCTGATCCGTGGTGGCGCCAACTTCTCGCATGGTGTCCTGAATCTTCACAACAAAGGCATTGAAACGACGACCGAGCTCGGCCAGCTCGTCGGTACCCTCATCCGGCAACCGCTGGCGGAGATCGCCCTCACCATCAGCAATTTCCTGCATCATGTTGCTGACGTTCTTCAGCGGCCGGGTCACGCTACGGCCAACGAATACGCCGATCACCAAAGCAATTACGACAACCACAACCGTCACCAGAAGGATAAAGCCCAAGGCCTCCACCATACCCGCTTCAATGTCCTCGCGAGCAGCAGCGACCTGCCGGTCAATATCGGTAATGTAGACACCAGCACCGATCATCCAGTCCCAGTCCGGGATAATGGTGGAATAGGACATCTTGGGTTCTTCATTGCCGGAGGCAGGGTTCATCCAGTCATAGCCGTAGAAGCCCTCACCGCGGGCAGCGGCGAACAGATCGGCCACCAACCCCCTGACAACCGGATTCTTGGTCGGTCCTTCTTTGGAAGGGTCCGGGGCATAGGCCAGGTTGTATACATCCCTGGTATAGGCGAACACGTAGTTCGTCTCATCAAAACGGATCGAGCGCAGGCGCGCCGCTGCCGCCTCCTTCGCTTCCGCCTCCGTCATCGATGGGTCATTCTTGGCCTCCAGAACCACGGCCTCTGCGGCATCAATGAGATTCTGTAAACCAGCCTTCCGTGCTTCCAGGAGGCTGTTCTCAAGACGCTTGAGCTCATCTTCACCATTGGCCTGAATCTGACTGGCGGTGATCCACGCCAATGTTGCCGCCGTAACGAGTACCGGCACAAGTACTGCCACCAGCAAGCGCGAGCGTATTTTCACTTTACTCAAGACATTCATTTTTCCGAACTCTCCAGGGAATTTCCGTTGGTGAGGATTATCCACGGACCACTTGGCGTGATCTGTTCCAGTTTGTTAAGGCAGGTTTCAGCAGGCGTACTGATTCGCCAAGCCGCCTGCCAACGGACAAACCTTCCACCATTATTTTCAGCTAGGTACAGTAACGGCAGTAACCCGATTGTCTTGAGCGGGAATCAGACTAAAGGACCACTACGAAGGTAGGCCAATGAAGCACCTGTTTCTGGTACGCCACGCCAAGTCCAGCTGGGCCGATGAAACACTTTCTGACCGGGAACGCCCCCTCAGTGCACGGGGCGTCAGCCAACTGGCGCCGTTGGGAAATGCCCTGAAATCTGTCGGCGCGTTCGAAGGCGAGGTATACAGCAGCAGCGCCAGGCGGGCCGTCGCGACATTGCAAGGCATACTGCCCGACACAGTCGCAGCCGAGCGCTACCATACCCTGAGTGCGCTATATACCTTCGACTATCGGCGACTACTCGCATGGCTTGAAGAGCAGGCGGACGCTCCACAGATTACCCTGGTCGGCCACAACCCGGCGTTACTGGAACTGGCCCAGTCCCTACTGAAGCAGCCCCCAGAACAGCTACCCACCGCCAGCGTTATTCACATCCGGCTTTCGATCAAACACTGGCGCCAGATTGGTCGCGGCAAGGGCAAACTGGTGACTCTGATAACGCCAAAGGATTACAGCTACGCCCACTTCGAACGAAAGCTTAAAAAGAGAGCCAGAACCGCGGGGGACGATCCTGCAAGCGACATTCCCAAGGCCCTTCACCATCAACTTGATCGGCTAAGGCAACTGGAACGGGGCGTCGCCCTTGGCCTGGATGACGAATTTCTGCACCAGTACCGGATTGCGATTCGACGCAGCCGGGCCATCGCCGAATCGGTTCAGGACGTGACTGGTGACAAGTCGCTGGCCAAGGGGGTTAAAACCCTGAAGCGCCATGCAAGGGCAACGGGCCCACTGCGCGACCTTCACGTGTTTCTTCAGGACCTGCCGGAACTTTGCGCAGATGACGCGGAAATTCGGGCAGCCTTGCAGATCTGGTTCGAGCGCGAAGCCGCCAGCCATCATAAAAAGCTGGCAAAGCGACTGAAAAGCAAGCGCTACCAGGACAGCCTGGAACACTGGCGCAATCTGATTGATTCGCGAAAGTTTCAGAAATTGGCCGCAACACTCCGGCCGAAAGACATCCGAAGGGCCGTGGAACGTCGTATCAAGGAGTTCAATAAACGCACTGCCGAGCTGATGCATACTTCACCGGATGAAGATATCCATCGGCTGCGCAAGCAACTCAAACGAATCCGTTACCTGATGGAACTGGATGCAAAAACCTGGAAGCGCAACCTGAAAACGTTAAAGGAGCGGCAAGAGCTCTATGGCCGGTTCCAGGATCTGCACGTTCAGATTTTGCTTCTCGACCAGTTCCGCCAGGCGGCGCCAGAGGTACTGCCAGCCGCGCTCAATGGAATCGTGGAAACGCTGGGAAACCACAAAGCGAACGCCCGGAAACAGATTCTGACCCTTGGAGGACTCGATGGAGCCCCGTTATGACACCCTGTTTTACGACGGACAATGCCCACTTTGCGCCAAAGAGATCCGCACCCTGCGCAAACTCCAGCGTGGCGATCTGATCTTTGCAGACATCCATGAACAGCGCGACGGCAGCGCCAACCTGCCAAGTCACGAAGCTCTGCTCAGACGCCTGCACCTGATGACCTGGACCGGCGAATGGGTCATCGGCCTGCCCGCAAATGTTCGCGCCTGGTCCCACACGCCCTTTGGTTTTCTGTTCAAACCCCTGCTGTGGCCAGGTATCTTCCAGATTGCCTCGCGCATCTACGGGAAATGGGCAGACAAACGCTATGAGCGCAAATACGCCTGCGCCATCGGAGATAACGAAACCGCTTAATCATGCATGTACGGGGTGTCGCCTGGCGCCCCAAACCCTTATCCTGAGGTATAACCTTATTCCATCAGTATGAGGAGCTTAACCATGAAAACTGCCCATGATCTGGTAGAAGCCGCCAGGAAAGAGATTCAGGAAGTACCTCTTGATCAGGCGGAAGACGCCATCAAGAACGCTGACTTACTCCTCGATGTGCGTGATGCGGATGAGTACCGGGCCGGCCACATACCCGGCGCGGTCAACATTTCCCGTGGTTTGCTGGAGTTCAAGTTCACCAATGATCCGGCGTTCGAGAGCCGCGACATGAACATCGTGTGTTACTGCAAGACATCTGGGCGAGCCGCGTTGAGTGCCAAAGCCCTGAAAGAAATGGGCTACATGCACGTGCAGTCCATCGCCGGAGGATTTGATGCCTGGCAGGAAGCCAACAAACCGGTTGCCAAACCCGAACTGCCGTCCTTCGAGTAACGGGCGTTTACAGGCAGCAGGCCTTGTGCTTTCGGCCACTCCCGCAGGGGCAGGGTTCGTTGCGACCGGGCTTCAACTGGCCCTCGCTGGTGTCACCACGAAGGTAATACCAGCGGCCCTGCTCACGGACAAAATCGGAGTTTTCTTCGAGAAACCCCCAGCCCTTGCCCAGGCGGTAGACCGCACGAAAAAGCACCGTGCCACGATCGCCGGACTGGCTGGTGTCCAGGATCTGCAAGGAGGTCCAGTCTGGTGAGTCTTCCAGGCTAAGCGTCTCTGGCCGTGAACTCTCGTGCCAGGTGGCCCTCAGATAATCCGGCAGCTTCAGAACGAAGGCCGCATACCGGGATCGCATCAGCGCTTCCGGAGTAGACGCTGCTTCGCCCTGATGGAGAGGCTGGCAGCATTCGCTGTAGGATTTACCGCTTCCGCAGGGGCAGTTTCGATTTTCAGTCTGTAGAATCATCGGGCTTCGATCGTTTCGGCTATGCTCGTAATCCGGCAGTGTATCAATATCAAACCGGCGTTGCTCCGGCCTACTCTCCTGACCTTTTTGGTGATTTCCTTTGACAGATGTGTCGCTGTTACAGATTCTTCTGGCCAACCTTGCCATTCTTGCCGGAGCCTGCCTGCAAGGCGTGGCCGGCTATGGCATTGGCACACTGGCCGCGCCATTGCTATTCCTGATCAGCCCGGTGTTAGTGCCCGGCCCCCTGATCCTGAATGCCACTCTGCTCACTGTATTCATGCTGATCCGCAATCGCGGCGCATTGCAGGTCAGGGAAGTGCGTTTTGCCATCGGTGGCGGCGTTGCCGGGGCAGTCCTGGCAGCACTGACGTTGCTGGTGATTTCGACCAAAGGCTTCGAACTGACCTTCGGCATTCTCATTCTTGCCGGCGTAGCGCTCAGTGTTGGCGGTCTCAAGCCGGCGCTCAACGCACGGAACAGCGTGCTGGCCGGAGCCGCTTCCACCTACATGGGTACGATTACCGCCGTGGGTGGACCGCCAATTGCGCTGATTTACCAGAATGAAAAGGGACCGTTGGTCAGGGCCAACATGTCGGCTTTCTTCCTGGCTGCCAGCGTGCTGAGCCTGTCAGGCCTGCTCGCTTCTGGCTACCTGGGAACCCGAGAGCTTTTCCTGTTCGCCGTTACTTTTCCTGGAGTATTCCTGGGCTTCTGGCTGTCAGGCAAGCTGGTCCACCGTATGCCCTTCGAGGGGCTTCGCCCGGTAATTCTCGGTATCGCTGCCATCGCCGGAACGGCGGCGCTGATTCGCGGGCTGATCTCACTCTAGGAATCGGCCCAGAGGCGCACGCGGAATCGGTTTTTCTTCCACAGCAAAGCCAGCCAGAGCGCGTGAGCATTGATCAGGAACGCCAGAATCCACTCGAATGCATCGTCCTTGCGGCTGTAGAACTCGGGCGCCACGCCATTCAGGATGACTGAAAGAATGCCTACCGCCAGAATAAGCTGGCAAAGATTCAGCAGCCTCATGCCCGTGTTCTTCCACAACGGATGGCTGCGCAATCCGGAACTGACCAGCAGCTCACAGATGAACGTGAGCGAGAAATACAGAACCACGCCAATACGGCGGATCAGGTTGAAGCCGTCCCCGGCGTGTCCCAGAGCCAGGGTATAGGCGCCGAGCGAGACGCTGGCCACCAGGCCCAGCCAGGGGACCCAGGCCACACCGCTGGAATGAACGCCGAGCTGGCGCAGCCACCGACCGTTAAGCCACCAGAACAGAATGCCCAACAGAGCCGCCGGCAGCATGGTACCTTTGAAAATGAAGTAGGAGGTGCCGTGACGACCAGTCCGGCTGATGCTGGTGCAGCTGTCCCAGTATGGATTGCATAGCTCCACATGCCCTTCCAGCACTGAAACGGAAAACGTGATATGGATGGTTAACAGCGGGATAAGCGCCGCAGCCAGTGCAAGCCACCAGAGATGAAAGGAACGATGGTCAGTCATTGGAAGACCCCCTCTGAGCGACGCCGAGCCCGGAAACACAACCCCGACGAAACCGGCCGCCAACCTGTTGAATGAACATTATTTGACCAGATTTTGCAATCCGGTCCATCCTGTCAGAGGTTTTTTGCCTCAAAATAGTGCTCCAGGGATTCAGGATCAGAGTATGAGTGCACCGCATCAGGAAATTGTTGAAAGCCAGGTCGACGTATCAGAACTTGCCATCGGCATGCATGTCATCCGACTGGACCGCCCCTGGGAAGATACCAACTTCCTGATTCAGGGCTTTGTTATTCGTGACCAGGCGGACATTGATGCGCTGCGGGCACAGTGTGATTTCGTGTTCATCGAAGGTCGTATCGATGGCGCACCGTTGCCGAAGTACGGAAATGGCAACGGCCGCAAGTCTTCAGGTCTGATGGGGCTTTTCCGCAGAAAACAGGTCACCGAATCCGAGCAGGATGCCCATAAACCTGTACCGCCCCGCAAGCGTGTCAGGTACATCAACAAAATCGACGCCGGACAGGAGATGGAAACGGCGATCATACGCTTCGAGGAGGCCCAGAAAACCGCCAAATCGATCATGTCCGGACTCAGGGTTGGCCGTACCCTGGATCTGAACAATGCCCGGACAGTGGTGAACCACTGTGTGGAGAGCGTACTCCGCAATGAAAACGCCCTGTTGCTGCTCACCAAGATCAAGCACCAGGATGAGTACACCGCCGAGCACTGCATCAATGTGTCCATTTTGGCCGCTGCCTTTGGCAAACACCTTGGATTGCTTGAAGGAGAAATCCGCAATCTGGCCCTGTGTGGCCTGCTCCATGATGTCGGCAAGACCCGGATTCCCGATGAGATCCTCAACAAGCCGGGAGCACTGACACCGAAAGAGTTCGACGTTATGCGTCACCACACCACCCACGGCCGCACCATACTGATGGGGACCAGCAATTCCCTGAACACCGCCGTGGATGTGGCATTCAGCCACCACGAGCGGATGGATGGTTCAGGCTATCCCCGGGGCCTTTACGCCCAGCAAATCCCCTACTTTGCCAAGATCATAGGATTGGTGGACACCTACGATGCCATTACCAGCAACCGGGTCTACGACAAGGGGCGGGCCTCAATGCAGGCGCTGGAAATTATTCACAAGCACCGCGGCACCCAGTTCGATGAAGAGCTGGCGGATGCCTTCATCCAGATGATCGGGGTGTACCCGCCAGGGTCCATCGTCGAGATGGTCAACGGCGAGGTTGGCATCGTTGTGGAGAGCCGGCCGGAGCATAAACTCAAGCCTTGCGTTCTGCTGGTCAGGGAGTCTGACAAAAGCGTGATGGCCCCCTATCGGACGGTAGACCTTAAGGTCAGTCCCGAAGATGCCTCAGGCGAAATCTACCGCATTGCCCGGGAGGTCCCGGATGGTACCTACAACATAGTACTCCAGGAGTTTGTCGATCAGGGGCTGATTGTAACCACTCCACGCCTTAGTACTGGCGCCACATAAAGGGACAGTCTGTTACTTTCTAACCCGGAATGCCCTGCTATACTGCTTTTCAAACAGATTCCGGCACATCAAAACATGAACTCCGGCATTCCCTCTCTCAACATTCCGGCCGCTCCAGAAGGTTCTGGCATTTCGGAGATTACTCCGGCCGAAGGTCTCAGGGCCGTACTCGACAATCTGGACGCCCTGGTTTACGTCTCTGATTTCGAAACCCATGAGCTCCTTTACATGAACGCTTATGGCCGAAGAATCTGGGGCTCTATAGATGGGAAAAAGTGCTGGGAAGTCCTGCAGAATAACGCCAGCCCCTGCGACTTCTGCACCAATCACCTGCTGATTGATTCTGAAGGCAATCCATCTCCCCCGCATATCTGGGAATTCCAGAATCGACTGGACAACCGTTGGTACCAATGCCGGGATCAGGCAATTCCCTGGATAGACGGCCGACTGGTCCGCCTCGAAATTGCTACAGACATCACCGACCGGAAGGAGATGGAGCTGGCGCTAAAGGAGGCCCATGCAAAGGCCCGGGCCGCTGCTCTGGAGGACGACCTTACCGGGCTTCACAACAGAAGAGCCTTTTTCGAACTGGGCAATCAGCTGTTGAAACAGACCCGAAGAAACGGCTCGCCTCTGGCGATCATCATGTTTGATCTGGACCACTTCAAAAAGATCAATGATAACCACGGCCACGATGCCGGAGATGAAGTATTGCGGCACGTGGGGCGGGTTCTGATGAGCAACGTTCGTGAGGCGGATATTGCGGCGCGCATTGGTGGCGAAGAGTTCGCGATCCTACTCGGCGATGCTCATGCGGCTCAGGCTTCGGAACTGGCAGAACGTCTACTGGGCGTCATGCATGAAACACCAGTCCGATATCATGATGTTCGTATCCGGCCAACCGCCAGTTTCGGCATTTCATCCCTTCACCCGGACGAGCCAAACCTCGAGAATCTTATGGCAAGGGCGGACAGCGCGATGTATGAGTCAAAGGCCCTTGGCAGGGGTCGGGTGCGCGTCAAGCCCTGAAACGCACCCGTAGCAACTCACCCCGGCCGCTTCGTGACCGCCATGGTCAGCCGGGAAATACAGGTTGTCTTCCCCTCTTCGTTCTCAAGCAGAATTTCCCATACCTGAGTGGCACTACCGATGTGAACTGGCCTCGCCGTGCCATACACCCAGCCCTTGGTGACCGGGCGGATGTGATTGGCGTTGATATCCAGTCCAACAGCGACAGTGTCCGGGTTCTTCAGGCAGCAATTGGCCGCCATACTGCCAAGGGTTTCCGCCAGCAGCACCGATGCGCCTCCATGCAAAATGCCAAAAGGCTGCACGGTACGCTCATCAACAGGCATGCGGCCTTTGACATAGTCGTCGCCAATTTCAAGGTACTCGATACCCATGTAGCTGACCGCGGTGTTTTCGCTGGCTTTGGCAAGGTGTTCAAGGTTCGGGGTGCTGGTCCAGATTGCCATAAGAGACTGGTCTCAATGTTGTTTGAAATGGATTAGAAGCAAGGCACCAGTTTATACAGATAGGATGCGAACTACCAAGCCCTTCTCTTTCGATCTCCGCTTGCTTGCTCAATCAACCTCTCGAACTCCAGCGCCGGAAGCGGGCGGCTGAAATGGTAGCCCTGAAAGCGGGTGCACCCCATGCGAACAAGGCGTTCCAGCTGCCCTTTGGTTTCCACACCTTCGGCCACCGCTGACAGTTTGAGCGCAGAGGCCAGGGCCAGGATGGTCTCTGCGATAGCCGCATCATTGGGATCATCCAGGATGTCTCGCACAAACCCCTGATCAATTTTCAGCTCATCCAGAGATAGGCGCTTCAAGTAGCCGAGGGACGAATAACCCGTGCCGAAATCATCGAGGGAGATCCGTATTCCCATGCTTCTCAGGGTTCGAAGTGTTTCCTCCACCAACTCGAGATCGTAGGCAAGAGCGCTTTCGGTAATTTCCACCTTAAGATTTCTCGGGGACGCACCGGTTTTTCTCAATAGCGCCATCACAGTCGAACAGAAAGAGGGGAGGTGGAACTGCCTGGCACTCACGTTGACCGAAACCTGGAGCTTTGATAGCGGTCCGCCTCGCTCTTTCCAACTGGCGATCCGCGAGAGAACGTCTTCCAGAACCCAGTAGCCGACCGATTCAATGAGTCCGGTTTCCTCGGCCAGAGGAATGAACTCGGCGGGAGACACCATGCCGCGCCCCGGGCAATGCCACCGAAGCAGTGCCTCGGCGCCCACAGGCTCACCTTTCTCATTCACCAGTACCTGATAGTGAACTGCCAACTGATTCTTCCGCAGTGCCACCCTGAGGTCCGACTCGAGAGCCAGGCGCTCGGACACTTTCTTCTGCATCATGCAGTCATAGAAGCGGATGCAGTTACGGCCATCCTCCTTGGCGCGGAACATGGCCATATCGGCCTGGCTCAGAAGCTCTTCAAGGGAAGTGTCGTGATCATAGAACAGGGTAATGCCGATGCTGGGAGTGCCTGTGTACTCTATGCCGTTGAGATCATAGGGCTCGTTGAGGGCATCGCGGATTTTCTCGCAGACTTTCTCGACCTTGGCAGCAGCATCGGCCGGCTCGGCGGGAAACCCCTTCAGAATGAGAACAAACTCGTCCCCACCGAGCCGGGCAACGGTATCCCAGTCCCGGACCGTGTTTTTCAACCTCTCCCCCACCTGGACCAACAGCTCATCGCCGGTCAGATGACCCGCGGAATCATTGATGTTCTTGAAGTTATCAAGATCAATAAATACCAGAGCACCATGATTATGATCCCGATTGCTCCCGGTTAACGCCTGCGCCAGGCGATCCCTGAGCAGGCGCCGGTTGGGCAGGCCGGTCAGTGGGTCGTAAAAGGCAAGCTTCTCGATCTCGGATTCCGATTGCTTGCGATCCGTCACGTCAAAAAAATAGCCGTGCCAGGTCATGCTGTCGTCGGCCAATCGGGCGGGCACCGACCTGGCTTCCACCCAGGCCATCGTGCCATCGCTCTTGCAAGCTCGGAAGCTCGTTTCGAACGGCGTCATGCACCGACGAGATTCATCGACCTTTTCCAAAAAGGATGCCTTGTCTTCATCCTTGATCAGGTTCAGTAACGGCTGAGCATCCTTACTCAGCTGATCAGCCGAAAGCCCGAATATATCTTCAACTTTTTCGCTGATGAAAGGAAAGGTTACATGCCCGCCTGGATACATCCTGAACTGAAAGATGACGCCCGGGAACTGGTCGGAATAACGATAAAGGCTATTCTCGAACCTCACGTTACGACTGGCCAGGATCTGTCGGTGGACAGATGCACCTAAAACTTCCCCAACCTGAAGCACGAATTCTTCGGTTTCGGAATCCAGCACTCGAGACTGTTGAAGAAAATCGAAACCCAGGATGCCACGGACCTGACCTTCAAGCTTCAAACCGACAAGGACCAGGCTCCGGATACCCTCCCGTTGGAATTCCAGTTTCTCCTCTTCAGCTTCAGAAGGCAGTTCTTCGACTTCGGGGATGACAAGCACCGGGAGAGTTTGCAACTGGCCCATCAGCCATTGAAAGCGGGCCATCGGCACGTTCTGGATTGCATCTCTCTGAGGTGTCACGCCGTTTCTGCAGGCTTCATGCGTGATGGAAATGGTCTGGGTGGCTTCTTCAAACGTGATCAGGTAGGCGCGATCTGAACAGAGCCTATCGCCAAGCTCGGCGATGAAGCTGTGAACGCTGGTATCCAATTGGTCGATCTTGGACCGGGCCAGGCCCAGAGAGAGCCTGTAAACAAATTCCTTTTGCTCCCGGGTAACTGCGCTTACCATTCCTACGGCCTCCTTCCCTAGACAGCTCCACTGTTTATTTATGATAGTTGAGAAGAGCTTCTCCACACATTTACGAAGCCAAGCTTCGGTAAGTTCATACTGATGCGTATCCTTTCATTACGTATTACAGGATTTTAGATTTCTGCTACAAAAAACCGCCGACAACCTGTGACCCCGGAATAATGAGACCGTATGATGAACTCCAGACAGCCAGGTTGATTGGTATGCGATACGAAACGGTCGAACTTGAAATTGATGTCTCGGAACTGCGGGTCGGAATGCACGTCGTCCGGCTGGACCGTCCCTGGGAAGACACTGATTTCCTGATCCAGGGCTTTGTGGTCCAGCGACAAGAGGATATCGATGCCCTTCAGTCCCAATGCCGACGCGTCGTGATTGAAGGCAAAGTCAAGAACACTGAGCCGGACATTTCCCAACGAAAGTCACGGACATCGGCGAAGTCCCGTTTTTCCATGTTCCATGGACCGACATCCGAACAGGAAATATCGAATCGCCCGCAAGAGCCCATTGCGGAAACCGGCAATTCCCGGTCGCGTCAACGGATTACTTACATCAACAAGGTCAGTGTTGACAGGGAAATACGAAAAGCATCTGGACATTACGCCGAGGCGAAGTCCTTTGCCGACAGCATCATGTCCGGTCTACGCGTTGGTCGCACACTTGATCTCAACAAGGCTCGTGAGGTCGTAGATAACTGCGTAGACAGCATCCTCAGAAATGAAGACGCACTGTTACTGCTTACAAAGTTGAAAAACAAGGACAAATATACCGCAGAGCATTCCCTCAACGTTTCGATACTGTCGGCGGCGTTCGGCAAAAAGCTGGGCTTGCTGGAAGAAGAGATTCGGTCGTTGGGGCTGGCCGGCCTACTCCACGACATAGGCAAAGCCAAAGTCCCTGTCGATCTGCTGCAAAAACCGGGACCCTTGACCCCCGAAGAACACGGAATCATGCAGAACCACGCCAACTGGGGCCGTGACATGCTCATGGCCCTTCCCCGCGTCGTGCATGCGGCCGTCGACGTAGCCTACAACCACCATGAACGCCTTGACGGCAGGGGCTACCCCCGGGGCCTCGTTGATTCCCAGATTCCCTATTTCGCCAAAATTGTGGCCATCGTCGATACCTACGACGCAATCACCAGCAATCGAGCTTATGACCGCGCGCGCTCCTCCCGGGAAGCGCTGGAAATCATCCACCGCTTCAGAGGCATTCAGTTTGATCCCGAGCTTGCCCGGGAGTTCGTCCTGCTGATCGGGATCTACCCACCCGGCGCCATTGTTGAAATGAAATCGGGCGAGGTAGCCATCGTGATTGGCTCAAACCCGAAGAATCGACGAAAGCCAAAGGTGGTTTTGGTCCGGGATGAAAACAAACAGCGGCCTGCAAAATACCGTCTTCTGGACTTGCAGACGGAGCCTCTTAACAGTGTCGGAGAACCGTTCGAAATCATTAAAGAGGTTCCTGACGGCACCTACGGAATCGTCTTGCAGCGATTCATCGATAACGGGCTCACTCTGGAACTAAACGACGCATCGGTTTGACACCTGCCCAATCAACATACTTCAACTGGAGGCGGAGTACATAGCCTTGTAGCGCCTGATCAGTTCTTCCACGCGGCCAGAGTTCACGAGCTCATAGAGGCGCTCGGCAAGTCGCTCCCGAAGCTCGAAGGAGTTGCATGGCGCTGCCTTGGAGAAGGTAAAAAACAGACCCTCTCGGCTCACCGGGGTCGGCAGGGGAACAAATTGATCGGCGATACCCAGGTACTCCAGTTTCACCTCACCCTGCAAAACTTCATAGAGGACATAATCCACCCGGTCAACGAGCGCCATCTGGAAGGATTGTTCAATCGACCTGACTCCCTCAATGAGGAGGTTTTGTTCCGCATACCGGTCGAAATTCTGGCCAAAACTGTTGTTGATCAATGTGCTGCCCCGCTTACCCACCAGGTCCGGCCAGTGGCGGTAGACAAACTCCCGGCCTTTGGGGACCCAGACCGCGGTCGGCAGATGCGTTATTGGCGGCAGCAAATAATCCATGTAGCCAATGCGTTCCGAAGTAATGAACGCGCCCGCCACCATGTCGATATCGCCCTGGCGTGCCATGCGCTGGACCCGGGCCCAAGAGCCTGTGTCTTTCACTTCAACATTGACGCCCAATGGCTCCGTGATTTCCTTGAGCAAAGCAGGCACCGCGCCAATCAGATAGCCCGGGCGCTCCTGGTCGCGCCAGAGCAGGGGTGGATACTCCGGATTCCCGCTCACGATGAGCGTATTGCAGGAAGGGTCTGGCAATGCGTGAACCGGGGCCAGAAACAAGGCGGCCACTGCGAATACAAGTGACCTACCGACAACAGAAGAAAATGACTTATTCAACTCTCACAAGACCCTCTTTGTGCCAGCCCAGACGGCCAGTTTCGACAACCTGACGACGAATTCCCGGCACCGGCCGGATCATGAAAAGATCGCCGTTTCGGCCCACCATGGCACGGGGTACACCAGTTGCTTTGGCTATGTCAGCATGCGTTTCCATGTGTTCAGCCTCACCATGGACCGGAATGGCAATGGCAGGCTTTACCCATTTATACATTAACTCCAGTTCTTCCTGTGCGGGATGACCTGAAGCATGAATTGGCAAATCAGCATCCTCGGCCGTGATTACCCTCACCCCCAACTCTTGCAATCTGGTCACCAGCGCCTCGATGGATTCCTCGTTGCCGGGGATGGCACGAGCGCTGAAGATTACCGTGTCGCCCGCCTCCAGCTCAAAATCCGGATGGGTACCAGAGGCCAGTCTGCGCAGAGCCGTTCGCGGCTCGCCCTGACTGCCCGTGGCCACGGCCAGTACTTCGTCCCGCGGGAGATACCCCAGATGTGCCGGATTGATCAACTGGTCAGCCGAATCCCACAGCCCTGCAGCCCTGGCGGCGCCACTCATATTGATCAAAGACCGGCCCAATAAACCCATATAACGGCCGGTTTCCCTCGCGATTGAGGCCAGAGTATATAATCGGGCGATATTACTGCCAAAACAGGTCACTACAACGCGGCCTTCGGCGGAGCGGGTCGCTCTGAGCAATCCTTCATGCAAGGCCGCCTCGGATACCGAGTGCCCCGAGACTGTGGCGTTGGTGGAGTCACACACCATGGCGTTCACGCCCTCGTTTGCCAGATCGGTGAAGGTTTTTGGCGAATAGCCGTGGCCTACCAGCGGCTGCTCATCCAGCTTCCAGTCACCGCTGTGGAAGATGTTACCGGCGGCGGTGCGAATCATCAGCGCGTTAGGGTCCGGGATGGAGTGAGTCAGCGCCAGCCACTGCACGCTGAATGGCCCGACCTGTTTGCTCTGGCCGGTCTCCACTTCGATGATCGGCACCCGGTGCAGCAGGTCGAACTCCGCGAGCTTGCGACGCAGAATCTCGGCCGTGAACCGGCTGGTGTATATCGGACACTGCAGCAGCGGCCAGAGGTAGGGTACAGCTCCGACATGATCTTCGTGGGCGTGGGTAATTACGAGGCCCGCCAGCCGTTCACGGCGGTCAGCAATGAACGCAGGATCCGCCATTTGAACCGGCGGCTCGCCACGATGATGCACCGTGCCATCAGCAGCAATGCGACCAGGCTTTGGAAAGGTAACACCACAATCCACCATCAACCAGGCACCATCGTGGCCATAGAGGTTGAGGTTCATACCAATTTCACCGGTTCCACCCAGGGGTAGGAACCAGAGGTCAGACTGTTCGGGAATCATTCAGCAAATCGGTCCATGTACTTCAACACCAGGTCCTCGTGTATGCCTTCCAATTCAATCAGTTTCAGCGCCGCCCGAATGTCATCGGCATACTTCAGCACGGGCGAGTTCTTCGCAACAGCGATGTAGGAGCGCTCTCCAGGCACAAAGAACGGTGAAACCTTAACATCCAGCCCCAACTTTTCGACCGCGTACAAACCGACAAGCTCTGGGGCGATCACGACATCTACCCGGCCTTTCTGCATCATCAGCATCAGGTTTTCGTAACGGGGCGCAGGCTCCTTGAGAAGTTTGTCATCAGTATCAAACCGGGAGAAATACGACGCCCCTTCCAGAATACCAATGGCTCGTCCATACAGATCGGCGTAGCGCTCAATGCGATTTTCTGCGTTAAGGTAAAAAAACAATCGCCGTTCCGGAGGAAATGCCGGCGCCACGAACTCCATGAGCTCGGTCCGTTCGGCGGTCTCCAGGGGCCCCAGCATGACATCCACCTCACCCTGCTGCACCATCCTCAAGACCCGCCGGAAAGGCGCCTCCCGATAATGCACTTTCCAACCCAACCGATCAGCGATTTCCTGGAAGATATCCACATATAGGCCCGTTGGCTCCCCACCCTCGATAATCCGGTAGGGGGGCGCATGATTGGCACCCACGGTTACGGTCAGCGCTTCCACGGTTTCCGTGCCCTGCTGGGCCGAAACAGGAAACACTAACGCCATCAGAACAGCGGTGGCGAACACTCGCATTCCAGTCATCCTTGCCTGTGAGGTTTTCAGATTCTTATGAGGTCTGGCCATCTGTCTCCAGTATAGACGGTTCAAGATCCGGGATCGTCGGATTTACGTACTGACGGTTGAATTCAGTCACTGATGGCACAACTTCATTATCACAGCAATCAAGAAGCGCCATTCATTCGTCAATGAAAAGGACGGACACCATGAAGATTCTGATGGTTCTTACATCCCATGACCAGATGGGCGACACCGGCCATAAGACCGGCTTCTGGCTCGAAGAGTTCACCGCGCCTTACTACGTTTTCCGGGATGCCGGCGCAGACATCACCATTGCGTCACCGAAGGGCGGCCAGCCGCCAGTCGATCCCAACAGCGAGGCCGAGGAAGCGCTGACCGAGACCACGCGTCGGTTCCAGCAGGATGCCCATGCCAAGGAATCCCTCGCCAGCACTAAAAAGCTGAGCGACGTGGACATGAACGAATACGACGCGATTTTCTATCCAGGTGGTCACGGCCCGCTCTGGGACCTGGTTAACGACGACAAGTCCATTGCCCTGATCAAGACAGCCTACGAGCAGGACAAGGTGATTGGTGCAGTTTGCCACGCACCAGCCGTGTTCAAAAACGTGGAAGTGAAACCGGGCCAGAACATCGTTGGCGGCCGGGAAGTAACAGGCTTCACCAACAGCGAGGAAGAAGCGGTTGGTCTGAGCGGCGTGGTGCCTTTCCTGCTGGAAGACATGCTGAAGGAAAACACCGCCACCTACACCCGCGGTGACGACTGGGCACCGCACATCGTGGTGGACGGCAAGCTGATTACCGGGCAAAACCCGGCCTCTTCCGAGGGGGCAGCGAAGGCCGTTGTGCAGGCTCTTCAAGAGGCCTGATCCGGCAGTAACTGCAGGATGAATCCAGGGCCAGATGAATTTCATCTGGCCTTCTTTTTTGCTTCCAGCCTACTCCCCTGCGTGACTGATCAACTCGC
Organism: Marinobacter adhaerens HP15; assembly: GCF_000166295.1. Lineage (NCBI taxonomy): Bacteria > Pseudomonadati > Pseudomonadota > Gammaproteobacteria > Pseudomonadales > Marinobacteraceae > Marinobacter > Marinobacter adhaerens. The sequence continues at coordinate 4,278,494 of NC_017506.1, read as the reverse complement.
CCGGAGCGCCCAGCTCCAGCAATTGACGAATGTGATCCGGTATCGCCACCTTGCCCATCACCGAAGGCTGAATCAGCACATAGGTGACGTCCGCATCGGCGATAAATCCGTCATCCCCATACCGGAAAAACTCCAGATGCAGGGTAAATGAAGTGTTTCCGATTCGCCCGGCGCGAATGCGGGCTTCCAGAACATCGTCAAACTTCGCCGGGGCCTTCCAGTTCACCGTCAGGCTCACCACCTGGATATCCAGGTCCTGATCCAGCAGGTGCTGATAATCGCCAAACAGGGTGCGAATATATTCGTTGACAGCAATATCAACGAAATCCGCATAACGTGCGTTGAACACCACGCCCTGGGCATCGCATTCACCATAGCGAACCCGGAAGCGAAAACGGAAAGGCAATTCACCAGCCATGACGCGCTCCGATTAAAGTTCAGTTACTGTCGCCAACAGCTTCTCATATCTGTGCTAACGTTTTGAGGAATATCTCAAAAAAGCTGGCCATCGCTATGAGCAACCCCAAGCACACCCTTTTCTGGATGACGCTGTTCCTCGGCGTGGTCGTCATCGTCGGCGCCCTGATCCACAAGCCCCTGATTTCGGCCTTTATGGCCAACTGGGTTTTCAATCTGCTGATTCTCGGGGTTCTGATCATCGGCATCGCCCTCACCTACAGGCAGGTGTTCGTGCTGTTTCCGGAACTGAAGTGGATCGCCCAGTTCAGAACCGGACACGCCGGCCTTTCGGTGGTTCAGGAGCCCAAGTTGCTGAAGCCGCTGGCAAGACAGCTCGGCGAGGACGCAACCAAGGACCGGTTCACACTGTCTACCCTTTCCCTTCGAACCGTGCTCGATGGTATCCACTCCCGCATGGACGAACAGCGGGAAATCACGCGCTATTTCATCAGCCTGCTGGTCTTCCTCGGCCTGCTGGGTACTTTCTGGGGCCTGCTGGGCACCATCAACTCGGTCGGCCAGGTCATCACCGGACTGGATATGAGCCAGGAAGACTTCGGCAAGGTGTTTGCGGAGCTTCAGGAAGGCCTGCTTACGCCGCTTGAGGGTATGGGCACCGCGTTCAGCTCCTCTCTGCTGGGATTGGGCGGCTCACTGATACTGGGCTTCCTGGATATCCAGGCCGGCCATGCCCAGAACCGCTTTTATGACGGTCTGGAGGAGTGGCTGACAGGTGTGACCAACCTCGTGGACCGGATAGACGACGAGAAAGACCTGTCATGATCGGTTCCAGGCGCCGAAGCCGAAGCACCACCAACGTCTGGCCGGGATATGTGGATGCCCTGTCGGCTCTGCTGATGCTGGTCATATTCATGCTGCTGGTCTATGTGGTCAGCCAGCTCTACCTGTCCCAGACACTCTCTGACCGGGATACCCAGCTCGCCCGACTCAATGCCCAGTTGAACGAGCTCTCGGAATTGCTCGGCCTGGAAGAAAACAGAAGCGAGGCACTGGAAAATCAGTTAACCAGCCTTCAGGAGCGGAACAACAGTCTGGTCGGTCAGCTGGAATCCACCCGTGAACAACTGATGCGGCAAACCGCCATGGCCGATGCGCAATCGGAGCGACTGGCCAGCATGGAAGAGTCGATTGACGAGAAAGACGATATATCGGCCAGCCAGCAGGCGATGATCCTGAGGCTGTCGAATCAGATAGCCTCCTTGCGAGAGCAACTCAGGCAGATTGCCTCGGCGCTGGAGCTCCAGGAACAGATGACCGCCGACAAGGAGCAGGAACTGGAACAGGTCAGCAGACGGCTGAACACCCTACTGGCCGAGCGCGTCAACCAACTCGAACAGTATCAGTCCGAGTTCTTTGCCCGGTTGCGGGATATTCTGGCAGGCAACGAGAATGTCCGGATCGTCGGCGACCGTTTCTTGCTACCTTCCGAACTGTTGTTTGCTTCCGCCTCGGCGGAACTGGGTGAGGAAGGCCGGCAGGAGCTCGACAAGCTAGCCAAACTACTGCTGGATGTATCCGCAAAGATTCCAGAGGACGTTGACTGGATCCTGAGGATTGATGGTCATACCGATGTCATACCTATCAATACCCCGAGATTCCCCTCGAACTGGGAGCTGTCCACTGCCCGAGCCGTCGCAGTCGTGCGCTACCTTGCAGCGCAGGGTGTACCGGAACGGCGCATGGCGGCGGCCGGATTTGGCGAGTTCTTCCCGGTAGCGGAAGGCACCTCTCCGGAGGCGTTGCAGAGAAACCGGAGGATTGAGCTGAAGCTTACAGATCGCTAACTCTGCGAATGGGTTAACAGGGCGCTCACTGTCCTGGTGTATGGCGCCTCAATGCCCAGGCGCTCGCAGCGTCTCAGGACCGCACCGGCGATACTGTCGAGTTCGAGGGGCCGCCCCTTTTCCTTGTCGACCAGCATGGACGTCTTGATGGCGTTGAAGTTGCTGATCAGGTCGAACATCTCGGCCAGATCCTCAGGCCCAAGGTTCACGTCATCGGCCTTCGACGCTGCTACGGTTTCCGCCATCATTCCGTGGACAATCTTCCGGAACTCGGGATGGTGAGTAAGGCTCCGGGTATCAAGGCCGGTCAGGGCCGAGAGCGGGTTCACGCCGTTGTTGATCACCAGCTTGCGCCAGAGCTCGTAACGGATGTTGTCAGAGACGGTTGTTGGAATACCGGCCGCCTCGAAGTCTTCCTGTAATTGCTGCAGCAACTGGCCGCGAAGATCAGATCCCAGGGCCATAGGCCATTCACCCATGACAATTTGGGCAGGGCCCTCGGCTTGCACTACGCCCGGCTGGACAATATGACCACCAATTCGGACAGCCAGGCCACCCAGAACCCTGTGCTCCCCCAGCAATGAGGCCAAGGCGGGCTCGTTATCCACCCCGTTCTGAAGCGAGAGGACCGGCACCTTGCCGTGATAGAGCCAGGGACCCAACTCGGCCAGCATCGCTTCAGTCGCCGTGGATTTGAGCGTGACCAGTACGACATCAAAATCATCCGGACGGAAACGGGCAACCACCGCGGAATGGTCCATCGACTGAACCGGAAATGACCACACCTCATCCCCATACTGAACCGTCAGCCCCTGCTCCTCCAGAGCTGCCAGATGCGCACCACGTGCGGTCAGAACCACCTCATGTCCGGCGTGCAGCAGCCTGGCGGCATAGTAACCGCCGATGCCACCGGCACCCACTATCAATAATCTGAGCATTTACGGAATCCCCAATGTTTTCCGCAGTCTATTGCATCCAGCCATAGCCGGCGAGTGAATGACTGTCCTCATCCAATGCAAAGCCGAATACCCGCTGGGGGGCTTTCAGCCCCCCCAGACTGAACGCAGTATTCAGCACGCACAGGGTGGGGTCGGCAACAGGGACATCCTGCCCACGCCTGGCTCGGCGCCCGGCCAGACTTCCCTCTGACATGGCTTGACGCCAAAGTTGCTCATGCTCCCACTGCTGTATCAGGTTGCGAATGTAGGCATCGTGCGGTTGGTGATTTATCTCACTCGCGCCCTGCTCTTTCTGATCCAGGCAGATAAGCAGAATACCCTGCTCCCGGAGCGCCTCCAGACAGTGACCAATCTGCCTGTAGTCGTCGCTGGTCATACCGGTATTCAGCCTCAATTCAATGACTTCTTCCGGCGCCACACCGGTCATGCTCGCCGCCAGCGATTCCAGTCCGGGGTCCCGGCCACCCTCAATAGTGGCCTGAAATCCCCTATCGGCCATCAGCGATTGCAGACGCTCGGCAAGAAGGCCTTTGCCGCATTGGTGAAAAATCTCGGGTTTGTCGCCGCCCTCTCGAGAAGTGATAAAGGTGACATTGCCAACCTGCATGTCTCGCTTGATCAGACGACGGAGCCGGGGTTGGCTTATCGGAGCTGAATATGCATCTCTGTCACAGGACAGGTAAAACACTGGCAATCTCGGCACGAAGCCTCCCATCAAGCGATTAACGGGCGAATCGATCGGCGAACCGGGGCGTCAACGCCCCAGTTTTTTAGCCGACTGGCCGCCAATTCCAAAATGCTGCTTGGGCATTTCGGTAATAATGATCCGGACACTTTCCACCGGCGCCCCCAACGACCGTGAAATCGCATCGGTCACCTCACGGATAAGCATTTCCTTTTGCTCATCCGACCGCCCTTCAAGAATATTGATTTGCGCGACAGGCATGTGATCTCCTTATTCGAAGCGGGCAGACACGGTACCCAACCCCTGGTAGCGAACCGTGATGTTGTCACCGGGTTCAACAGCAATCGCAGCCGTAATGCCTCCAGTCATGATGAAGGTGCCGGCCGGAATGTGCTCTCCTCGCTCGGCGAGCAGGTTGGCCAGCATGGCAACACTGGAAGCTGGGTGTCCAAGCACCGCGGCACCCGCGCCCACATCAACAACCTCGCCATTCTTCTCAACCACAACACCCAACGTTTTCAGGTCAACATCGGCAACATCGGCCATCTGGCCACCGGTGATAAAACGGGTGGACGAGGCGTTGTCTGCTACAACGCTTACCAGGTCGAACTTGAAGTTCTCATAGCGGGAATCGATGACTTCGACAGCTGGTATGACAAAGTCGGTGGCTGCCAGAACCTGGCCGATATGGCAGCCCGGGCCTTTCAGGGGTGCCTTGGTAACAAAGGCTATCTCCGCTTCGATTTTCGGGTGGATGAGCTCTTTGGTGTTGACCACCCCTCCATCGGGCACGCTGAAGTAATCCGCCAGAAATCCGTAAATCGGAGTCTCGACGCCCATCTGCGCCATCTTGGCCCAGGAAGTCAGGCCCATTTTCATACCCACAATCTTGTTACCACGGGCTTCCTTGCGACGACGGATCTCCCACTGCACGTCATAGGCATCCTCGAAGGTCATATCCGGGAAGTCGTTGGTGACCTTGGTGATGTCGTGGGCCTGAAGTTCGGCGTTTTCCACATGCTCGGCCAGAGCCAGAACCTGCTCTTGGTTTAGTGTTTTGCTCATGCGTTTTGCTCCTTTTGGGCCGCCAGCAGATCCAGCGCCACGTCCACGATCATGTCTTCCTGGCCGCCAACCATGCGGCGCTTACCCAACTCAACCAGAATATCCACGGCCTTCAGACCGTACTTCTGCGCCGCCACTTCGGAGTGGCGCAGGAAGCTGGAATAGACACCGGCATAGCCCAGGGCCAGGGTTTCGCGGTCCACCCGCACCGGGCGGTCCTGCAAGGGGCGCACAATGTCATCGGCCGCGTCCATCAGGGCGTACACGTCCGTGCCATGCTCCCAGCCCATCTTGTCAAAGGCCGCAATGCACACTTCCAGCGGTGCGTTGCCGGCGCCAGCACCCATGCCGGCCAGGGAAGCATCAATCCGGTCACAACCTTCCTCAACGGCAACAATGGAATTGGCCACGCCCAGCGCGAGATTGTGATGAGCATGCATGCCCGTCTGGGTCTCCGGCTTGAGCACATCCTTGAGTGCCCGGAACCGGTCCCGGATGTCGTTCATGTTCATGGCTCCGCCGGAGTCGACGACGTACAGGCAGGTGGCTCCGTAGTCTTCCATCAGCTTGGCCTGCTCTGCCAACCCTTTTGGTGTCTGCATGTGGCTCATCATCAGAAAGCCAACGGTGTCCATGCCCAGCTTGCGGGCGTGTTCAATGTGCTGTTTCGAGACATCCGCTTCGGTGCAATGAGTGGCCACACGTACGATGCGGGCACCGGCGTTATAGGCGTTGTCCAGGTCATGGACGGTACCGATGCCGGGCAACAGCAGGGTGGCGATTTTGGCGTGCTCGATCACTTCCGCCACCGCCTCGATCCACTCCAGATCAGTGTGGGCGCCGAAGCCGTAATTGAAGCTTGAGCCCTGAAGGCCATCACCGTGGGCCACTTCAATACTGTCGACCTTCGCCTTGTCCAGTGCCCGTGCGATGTCCTGCACGTTCTTGATGGAGTACTGGTGGCGGATGGCGTGGCTGCCGTCGCGCAGGGTGACGTCGGAGATGTAGAGTTTTTTGCCGGGGTTGAATGTCATGGGAATATCCTCCTCAGTTGACCAGCGATTCGGCGATGCGCTCGGCGGTACCGAGAGCGGCGGAGGTCATGATGTCCAGATTGCCTGCATAGGCCGGCAGGTAGTGGGCCGCGCCCTCCACTTCCAGGAAGATGGAGGTCTTCAGGCCGCTGAAGCGACCCAGGCCTGGAACGTTCATGGGCTGGTCTTCGGGGATGTCATCAAACTGCACTTTCTGCTTCAGGCGGTAGCCTGGCACATAGCTGTTTACGGCCTGGACCATTTCTTCCACCGAGGCCTCCACTTCAGCCTTGTCTGCCGCGTCGGAGAGCACGTACACGGTATCGCGCATCAGGAGGGGCGGCTCGGCCGGATTCAGGATGATGATGGCCTTGCCCTTCTGGGCACCGCCCACCACCTCAATGGCCCGGGACGTGGTTTGGGTAAACTCGTCGATATTGGCGCGGGTACCGGGGCCGGCGGACTTCGAGGAAATCGAGGCAACGATTTCGGCGTAGTGGGCCTTGGCCACTCGTGAAACCGCCGCAACCATGGGAATGGTGGCCTGGCCGCCGCAGGTAACCATGTTGACGTTGCCTTCCTGAAGCTGCTGCTCAAGGTTCACCACCGGCACGCAGTAGGGGCCGATCGCCGCAGGCGTCATATCAATAATCTTGATGCTCTCCTTGTGGCCGCGCAGAAAAACCTCGTTGTGCATGTGGGCCTTTGCGGAGGTTGCATCGAATACAATGTCGATGTCGGCGAATTCCGGCATCTTCACCAGTCCATCCACCCCTTCGTGGGTGGTGGCCACGCCCATCCGGGCAGCACGGGCCAGACCGTCCGATTCCGGATCGATCCCGACCATGGCGCCCATTTCAATGTTCTTGCCATTGCGCAGAATCTTGATCATCAGGTCGGTGCCGATGTTGCCCGAGCCGATGATGGCTGCCTTTATTTTCTTGCTCATAGCCTAGTCCTCGTTGTTCTTTTCAATCAGGCAAAACGCACCGAGGCGCTACCGATGCCACCGATATCAACCCGCATATAGTCACCGGCCTTGACCGGCTCCAGTGGCACCAGAGAACCGGAAAGGATGACCTCCCCTGCCCTCAGGGAAATACCGAACTCGCCCAGGGTATTAGCCAGCCAGGTCACGCAATTCACCGGAGAACCGAGTGCTGCCGCTCCGGCCCCGGCACTGAGAACACTGCCGTTCTTCTCCACCACCATGCCGCAAGTCACCAGATCCACCTTGCGCGGAGACACCGCCTGATCCCCCAGAACAAACAAACCACAGGAGGCGTTGTCGGCAATGGTGTCCTGGATGGCGATCTTCCAGTCCTGGATGCGGGAATCGACGATTTCGAAACAGGGCATCACACACTCGGTTGCCGCCAGCACGTCTGCATTGGTGATCCCTGGTCCGGTCAGATCCTTTTTCAGGATGAAGGCAATTTCGCCCTCCGCCCGGGGGGCAATCAGCCGATCACTGATGGGCATCACCTCGCCACTGTTGAACACCATGTCGTCGGTGAGGTACCCGAAATCCGGCTGGTGTACGTTCAGCATGTTCTGCACCGCCTTGCTGGTTACACCGATCTTCTTGCCAATGATGGAGGCCCCATCGGCAAGACGACGCTCCAGCATGCGCAGGGAAATGTGGTAGGCATCGTCGATACTGATTTCTTGACCACGACTGGTCAGCGGCGCAACTGCTTCCCGGCTCAACATGGCCTGGTATAACTCGTCGCCAAGCGCCTGAATTTTTGACTGTTCCATTAATTACCTCCGGTGGCGGCCTGGTCGGCTTCGCTCAGGAAATCGTTGACCAGTCGTGCAAAACGGCTGGCATGTTCAATTTGTGTCCAGTGTCCGCAACGTCCAAAAACATGAAGCTGGGCCCGGTTGATCAGTTCGGCCAGCTTCAGTGACGCCTCCAGCGGGATCACTTCATCCTCGCGGCCATGGAGTATCAGGGTTTCGTGGGGTAGCGCCCGAATGTCCTCTTCCTTGCTCGCAAGGTTGTCGACCCAACGCTGGCGCGGCGCCGGGAACATGGCGGAAAACGACTCCTGGAAACCTGCACGGACACTGGCCTGGTAACGCATCTGTGCCAGCTCTTCGGTCAGCAGACTCTTGTCGTAGGCGAACACATCCATCAGCCGGCGCATGGTGTCCAGCGAGGGCTCGTAACCCCAGACTTCATCCAGACCCTGGGTGATCGGAAAGCTCACACCCACCGACCCCATCAGCACCAGCCGACGCACCCTTTGCGGATGTTCAATGGCCAGGGCGAGGGCCAGTCCGCCGCCGAACGAGTTACCCACGAGATCAACCTGTTCCAGGCCCAACTCGTCCAGAACGCCAATTGCGTGCTTCACCCAGCGTTCCCGGTTGTAGGTTTGGTCCGCAGGCCGCTCGCTGTATCCAAAACCAAGCATGTCTGGCGCAATCACGCGCCGATTTCGAGCCAGCTCAGGCATCACCAGTCGCCAATTGGCCCAGGCTGTAACGCCTGGACCTGACCCGTGAATCATCATGACCGGAAATCCCTCTCCCAGGTCGTGCAGGTTGGTGCTGTAGCCAGCGGCGTTAATCTCTCGCCCGATTTCCGGACTCTCTACAGGAGCGTTCATGGCTGCCTCACAGTTTCACGCAGATGTTCTTCATCTCGGTGTAGAACTCCAGCGAATGAACGCCACCCTCGCGGCCAACACCCGATTGTTTGCTCCCGCCGAAGGGGGTCCGAAGGTCCCGCAGGAACCAGCTATTCACCCAGATAATGCCCGCCTCAATCTGGCCAGCAACGCGGTGCGCACGGGTGATGTTTTCGCTCCAGATCGCAGAGGCCAGCCCGTACGGCAGGCTGTTGGCCAGCTCAATGGCCTCCTCTTCGGTGTCGAAGGGGCGAATGTGGCAACAGGGGCCGAAGATTTCGTCCGTCACCACCGCCGAGTCGTCCGGGAGACCGGTCCAGATGGTCGGCTCAACCCAGGCGCCGCCCGCCAGCTCTGCAGGCATGTCCGGAACACCGCCGCCGGTGACCACGGTAGCGCCGTCATCAACCGCTTTCTGGTAGTAGGAGAGGACTTTCTCACGGTGCTTGAGACTCACCAGTGGCCCAAGGTTGGCGTCGGCATCATCGGGGGGACCGATCTTCAGGCCCTCCGCCGCTTCCTTCAGACGGCCGACGAACTCGTCGAAGATCGAACGCTCAACGTAGACCCGCTCGGTACCCAGGCAGACCTGACCACAGTTCGCGAAGGCGGAACGCATGGTGCCCTCAATCGCCTTTTCCATGTCACAGTCTGCGAATACCAGACCGGCATTCTTGCCTCCCAGCTCCAGGGAAATGTCGCGGATACCTTTAGCAGCGGCCTTCATAATGACCTCGCCAGTACCGGTCTCGCCGGTGAAGGTAAAGCCGTCTACCTGTGGATGCTCGGTCAGATACGCACCGGCAGAATCACCGCCGAAGCCATGCACCACGTTGTAGACACCGTCCGGAACGCCGGCCTCTTTCATCACCTCGCCCAAAAGGGCTGTGGTGGTCGGTGTCTCTTCCGACGGCTTGACCACCACTGTATTGCCGCAGGCCAGGGCCGGTCCGACCTTCCAGGTCATCAGCAGCAAAGGCAGGTTCCAGGGACTGATGACGCCAATGACGCCTTTCGGACGACGGACCGCATAGTTCAGGGCACCGGTACCATCCGGAGTCGGCATTTCAAAGGATTCGGTGGGCACGTTCTTGATCATGTCCGCGAACACTTTGAAGTTGGCGGCCCCCCGGGGGATGTCGATATGGCTGGCCAGAGATTTCGGCTTGCCGGTATCGAGACACTCTGCCTCCAGGAACTCATCAAAACGGGCGTTGATACCATCCGCCACTTTGTGAAGGATGGCGGTACGCTGTTCCAGGGTCATTTTGCCCCAGGGACCCCGCAGCGCGGCTCTTGCCGCCTTCACTGCTGCGTCCACCTCTTCCCGGCCGGCTTCGTGAACCTTGCTGATCACTTTGCCGTTCGCAGGATTAACGTTGTCGAACAGCCTGCCACTGGCCGAACCAACGTACTGCCCATTGATGTAGTGTTTGATGTCTTTCATTGCTGCTAAATCCTGTTGCGCCAGTGTCGGTTGTCAGGTCAGTACCGTCAGGAACCGTTCGTTCAATACCCGGTCGTGGTAGAAGATGGCTTTGCCCAGTTGCTCTGCCTGCCAGGTAACCGGCTTGTGATCGGGGTAGTTGTAATCTCCGCCACAGAACACTTCGTTGCGGTTGCCGGAAGGATCGAAGAAATAGATCGTCTTGCCATGGGTCAGGCCATGTCGGGTGGGACCGATATCAATGGAGGTGTCGGTCATAGAGATCAGATCGGCCGCCCTGAGCACGTCTTCCCAGGTTTCCAGGTAGAACGAAGCGTGGTGGAACTTGCCTTTCTCTTCATGATGAATAAAGGCAATGTCATGAGCCTTGGTGGACAGAGTGAGGAACTGCGCGATTCGGGTTCCGTCGCCGTCGAGCACCTGTTCGGCCAGATAGAATCCGAGCACGTTAACGAACAGGTCGTAGGTGGCAGCCAACTCTGGCCCATAAAGAAGACAGTGGTCGAAGCGGACCGCTTTCATGCCATCCAGGCCACGCGGCCAGGCTTCCGGGTTTACTTCGGTAATGCCCCATTTGCCGGTGTACTTCTTGTCAGCGTAAAGTTCGAACGTGTGACCCGAGGGGGCGTTGAACCGAACCCGCCGACCGCAATCTTTCAGTTCCCCTTCCGGAACCTGTTCAACCTCCACGCCATGATCTGCCAGATCTTTTTCGAGTTGCTGCAGGGAGGCTTCATCCACCACCTTGAAGGCCATAAAGTCCATGCCAGGCTCATCAGCAGGTCGGAGCACAACCGAGAACTTGTCCACCTCCGTCCAGGCTTTCAGATACACGCGACCGTGATCGTCCCGGTCGGTTTCAATCAGACCCAGAAGGTCTGTGTAGTGTTTGAGGGCCTCATCCATATCGAGTACGCGGATCTGGACGTGGCCGGGACGCATTACACCTTTTTTCATGACAGTTACCTCAACGCTCTTGTTGTTGTTTGCTCGCTCGTTTCGCCCGGCGCGGATGGCTCCAGGCACTCAATAGTCAGATCGGTGACCGGATAGATCCGGCAGGCCAGGACCTCCCCTTGCTCAATGGCTTCCGGCGGTGCGTGTGCGCGGCTCATCTTTCCGCACTCGTATTCACCCTCGACCACCCGGATCTTGCAGAAGCCGCAGCCACCGCCACGGCAGCCGACGGGAACGCACTTCACACCCCATTGCTCCATCGCTTTGAGAACGCTTTGCCCTTCACCGCAAGTAAAGCTGTCCCCGGTTGTCCGGTTGGTTACCTGGCATCCGATACCCATGGCGCACCTCCGGTTATATCTTCTTGAACAGGGCCGAACGCTGGGTGTCTTCCGCCCCGTCCGCCGCTGTCAGGAACTTCTCCATAAAGATGTCACGCTCGAACAGCCGCCCCTGCATCAGTGCCGTGATAGCCGCATCAATCATCGGAGGGGGGCCACACAGGTAGGCCTTGTTGCCAGCAAAACGGCCATCGAAATGGGCTTTGGCGGCGTCATGGACATAGCCACGGAAACCCTGCCATTCAGCGTCTTCTTCCGCCTGACTGAGAGCCGGTACATAGGTGAAGTTGTCGTGATCGCGATCCAGAGCCTCGAATAACTCCCGGTTGTAGAGCTCGGCAAGGTTTCTGGCGCCCTGGAACAGGACAATCTTGCGTTCGTCGTTCTGTTCCAGAAGATCCAGGATCATCGATTGGGGGCTGGACAGCCCTGAACCGCCAGCGATGAAGATCAGGTCGCCAGGCTGGGAACTGCGTACGAAGAACTGGCCGTAGGGGCCTGAAAGATTCAGCGCATCACCGGTTTTCAGTTGTTCGTGGATGTAAGTAGTGGCAGCACCGCCCTCAACGAGACGAACATGCAGCTCCACTTCATCGGCTTTGCCGGGTGGATTAGCCAGAGAGAATGCCCGGGCGCCATCGACACCAGGCAACTCGATATTGATGTACTGGCCCGCCTGGAACGTCATGGGGCGGTCCAGCTTCAAATGCACACCTCTGATGGTTGGAGAAAGCTCCACGATGCCCGTCACAGTGGCGGTATAGTCCTCAACCGGGTAGCCCTCGAAATCCGGATCCACATCGATATCCGCTTCGATGGTGACATCGCTTTCAACAGTGGCGCAGCAGGCCAATACCTTGCCCTCGTCACGTTCGATATCCATCAGGGCGAAGGGCGAGGCGTCACCAATTTCGACATCACCTTCCAGTACCTGGACCTTACAGGTGGCGCAGGTGCCATGCCCGCAGGCAAACGGCAACCAGACACCCTGGCGCAGTGCGGCTTGAAGGATGGTCTGCCCATCCTCCACTTCAATCTGCTCGCCTATGGGCTCGATCGTTACGGTGTGACTCATGGCGCTTACCTCAGGATGCAGAGCCGGCAATGCCGTTCAGTTCTGGAGTGATCACAGTCAGCATGCTCTTGTGGTCAATGCCACTGCTCTTAAGGGTGGCCGATGGGTCCGGCGTGAAAGGCTCGCCGTTGAGTTGCCACTGGGCGTCCAGGAATCTGGCTCTGGCCGAGTCCGGGTGAGCCTCGACCGCCGGCTTCAGCACCTCCTCGATGAAGGCTCCAAAGGTCATGTCTGGCTGCACCAGGAAGGCAAACGGTGAGCAGTACATCAGATGGTGGGGCCAGTAGAGATACAGCAACTGCATGCCATGAAAGTTCTCTACCTTGTCCCGGGGTTCAAACTTGTAATCGTATAAAGCGTTCACACTCATGATGGTCACCTTGTTGTTTTTGTGGGTGAAACGCCCGGTGCCAATGACACCGGGCGAATCCCGGATCAGGCTGCGTCTTGCTTGGCGCTCTCGGTCTTCTCCTCGGATGACTTGCCCTTTATGGCGAGCCAGCGCTTCTGGTCCGGGGACCCCACATAGTCGAAATTGTCTTCGCCGATATTGATGTGGTAGTACTTCGAAACCACCGTCTCGACGTCGCCGCCTTCACAGTTGCCCTGGTAGATCTGGTGCACGGGCAGCCATGCCTGGACGTATTTCTCGGGCTCGTTCTTGAAGATGTCGCAGCATCCGTCCGAGCAGAAGTGATAACGTTCGCCCTCATGCTCGATCTGGCGGTGGCTGAGCATGCTCGGATCGTCTTTCTCGGTGAAAATGGTCGGGATCTGGCACACCTGACACAGCTGGGGCAGCGTGTTGTTGTAGAAGCGACGGCCTTCGGCGTGCTCCTTCGCCCAATGCTCGAAGCGTGGACGGTAGTACTTGTCGAAGGTGTCCGGATACTTCTCGGACAGCCAGTCCAGCTCTTCCTTTTCAGGCATCCAGGTGTGGAAGTTGGTGGCATGGCCGTACTGGTAGAAGGTGGCCCACGCCTGATGGCTTACATGGTTCTTCGCGTCATTGGCGATGTCCTGGTACTTGGGCGGACGAATGCCATAACGCTCCAGGTCCTTGAACAGCGCGCCCCCGTTCTGCTCGTAGTACACCTCCCAGGCTTCCGCCCAGGACATGACCTTGTTCGGCAGCATGTAGTCCATCATCATCCCCACCAGGCTCAGCAGGCGGAAACCACGCCAGAACCACTTGTCGATCCACTGCTGGACGATGGGCACGTTGTCTTCGTGCTGCTCCAGAATGAACTTGATCACCTCAAGACCAAGAGTCATGTGCCGGGCTTCGTCTGACTGGGCGGAGAAACCGAAGGTAACGGTTGCCATATCGCCGTTGTAGGCTGCGCCGGACATGAACGGCACGAACAAAAGGTTCGTCAGCACATACTCGAACGAGAACGAAATCGCCGTCAGGAACTCGAACGGGCCGGCAGAGCGAGCGTCGTCAAAGAACGACTTCGGCACCGAGAGGAACCACACCCGGTCGTGCATGTGCGCCGCATCATGCAACCCGTTGAAGTGTTTGTTGTAGTGGCTCATCGCGTGCTGCTGGGTCTGGGAATGACGCAGCTCGTCAATGGCCTGCATCTGACAGGCGACCCGCGCACCGGCACCGCTGAACTGGCGGCCAACCTTGGCATAACCCTGGTACGCCGCATGCTCCAGCGGCGACACACCACTGAGAAACAGCTTCAGCGCGTTGACGTAACGGGCATCTGAAATGTTCTGGTGACCATTGTTCTGGGCGAACGCATCAAAAATCGCGTACAGCTTCTTCTCTTTCTCGGCCTGGTACTTCCAGTAGGCATCCATGGTCAGCCGGAACGGATCCTCCCACTGGGACCAGTCGGTAATCTTGATGCCTTCGAACCGCTCGTCCGGGTAGATGTCTTCTTTCTTCTGGTAGGTCGGCTCCCAGGACATATCCCGGGTCAGGTACTGGTACTTGTCTTTAAGGTTCAATTTCTTGTTTTTAACAGCCATGATAGGTCTCCCGATTAGTTCCACTGAAGAATGAAGTGGTCATCGTCTTCATCGACATTGCCGCCGATACTGATTACATCGATGAGCATTTCCTGAACGTCCCAGTCCCGGCCAAGCTTTTCTTCCATTGTTTCCCGGTTGATGACCAGGCGCTTCTCGGCCTGGATCCGGATCATTGCTGGCTGGTGCTGGAGCTCCGCTTCCGGGTTGTCCTCCATAATGGCTTCCGCCAGATACCGGGCGTTGTCGTTGTCCTGAAAGGCAATGAATACGAGCTGGCTCATGCGGATACTCCCTGGCTCTGCAAGCCACATTTTTTGAGACGGGTGGCGAGTTCGGCGCGGGCTTCGTCTAGCGCGTCGATGCCAGCTGAGGCTTGCGCCAACGGTTTCAGGGCGTTGTAGGCCTGGGGCTCCCAGTGATCGATCCACTTCTGAAGCAGTTCACGGTTGTCGTCGCTTTCACCCGCAACAACTTTCAGCATGGCGTTGGTCCAGCGAAGCGACTCCTTGTACCAGTCGCGCATGAACTCGGTGAGCATGGAGACATCCTCCGCACCCTGGCTCTCGAACCAGGTGTCGATCTTGTCGTAGACCAGGGGATACATCAGGCCGTCCATGAGGATGTTCTGAACCAGGGTCAGCTCGAACCAGTCATCAATCACCAGGGAGTCTTCGACCAGTTTGCGCATGGGCTGCCAGAGCTCGTCATCCATCCAGTAGCCCTTGGATTCATCGAGTCCAGCCCCGGTGCTGCCGTCAATCATCAGGGCAATCCGGGAGAGGTACTGGCCAATCCCCAGTCGATCCATCCCGGTGTAGATATGCATCTGGGAGACAGTTGTGGCGGTCGCATCACCGGCGATCTTGCTGTTATTCATGTTGGCACCAAGCTCAACATGACGCAGGGGCACCAGCAGGCGTAGTAGCTGTTTCTGGGTTTCCTGGGGAAGGCGGGTCAGCAGATTACGCTTCTCGCAGAAACCAAAGCTGGTCTCGGCCGCCTCCTGCATCTTGGCGCGATTGCCTACATAGGCGCCGTAATAGAACTGGCGCGGATCGGTAACCGCATACCAGTCTTCCATGCGGATCGCGGTGCGCGTCGGATCGTTCAGGGTATGCTCGGAATCCCATTGCGGCCGATAGTGGAAGTTGGTCTTGGCCTCAATGTCGTAACTGGCTTCCTGATAGCGGGTTGCCGGCTTGTCGCCAAAGCGACGGGCAATGTGGCCATAGGTGTGGCGGATGGGTTCCACCGAATTGGTCTTGATTTCGATACTCATATCAACCTTACCGTCTTGTTGTTGTGAATATGGATGCTGATGCGCTTCGCTCAGTAACGCTGCCCACGCTCCCCGAAGCGCCACTTGACCATGTCTTCATCGATCTCGCGGATCATCTCGGAATCCATGTGGACAACCTTGTTGTGCCTGCAGAAGATTTCGAAGGCCTCGCGGGGAAGAACGAGTTCAACGAACAGCTCCGGGTAACCAATGGCGAAGTCGAATTCCACGAACTTGTCGCCCGGCTCACTCCGCACCCGGATGTATCGCGTCAGCTCGTCGAAGGATTTGATGTCGTTCTGGGTCGTCATTGTTTGCCCCATTGTCTTTGTTGTTGGCTGGTGAGAGAGGAGCAACGGGTGTGCCAAACCCTGAGCGGGCGACAATCAAAGTTTTCAATCTACTGTTTTTATTAGCTTTATTTTGTTATCAGGAGTCGCAGGCAAGGATGTTTCAGGGAACACAACGAGGGTTGGAACGGGCGGATTTTCATTATTTGATCAACTCGGGAAAGCTATCTCAGCAAATGCTCAGATGCACAGAAAATCATCAGACAAATGGCCAGATTTTTATCATTTGATTGATTTTTGACTTTCATCAGGTGTTATATAGAGCAGCAATTTCGTGCCCGCACTCGGACTCTCAACCAGGGCACAACCCCAACCCCACACAACAACAAACGGGGCTCCTGACATGGCAATCAGCTACAAGCCACAGCTGCAATACGCGGACTTTCAGGATCTTACGGAACAGATCCGGTTTCAAAGCACGGAAGGCAAAATCTGGTTTGGCGAACAGCGGATGCTCCTCATGCAGGTCTCCGCCATGGCTGCATTCCGCCGTGAGATGGTCAATACCATCGGCATTGAACGGGCAAAAGGGTTTTTCCTGCGCCTTGGCTATCAGTCCGGACTTCGGGATGCAGAACTTGCCCGCAAGCTTCGCCCGCACTGCAGCGAACTGGACATATTCCTGGCCGGGCCCCAGCTCCATTCTCTGAAGGGCATGGTGAAAGTCATCCCGATTGAGATTGATATCGATCAGGACACTGGGGGCTTTTACGGGGAACTTGACTGGTTTGACTCTTTCGAGGTGGAGATCTGTCAGACCGAACTCGGCCAGATGGACGAGCCTGCCTGCTGGTCGCTGCTCGGCTATGCCTGCGCATATACCTCCTCGTTTATGGGACGCCAGATCATTTTCAAGGAGGTCACCTGCCGGGGCTGCGGCGACGAGAAATGCCACATCGTCGGGAAACCGGCCGAAGAGTGGGAAGACTCAGAGGAGTTCATCAAATACTTCAAAGCAGACCCCATGATCGAAGAGCTCTACGACTTGCAGTCTCAGGTGAGCTCACTTCGCAGCAGCCTTGAGAATCAACAGGGGCAGTATTACGGCATTGGCCAGTCCGCGTCTTATAACAAGGTCTGCAAGATGATCGACAAGGCCGCCATGGGCAAGGTCTCGGTCCTCCTTCTGGGTGAAACCGGCGTCGGCAAAGAGGTCATCGCCAGAAGCGTCCACCTCCGCAGCGAGCGGGCGGAGCAGCCGTTTGTCGCCGTGAACTGTGCAGCCATACCTCCCGACCTGATTGAAGCCGAACTCTTTGGTGTCGAAAAGGGCGCCTACACCGGCGCGAATCAGTCACGTCCGGGCCGCTTCGAGCGGGCTAACGGTGGCACCATTTTTCTGGATGAGGTGGTCGAACTTACGGCTCGAGCGCAGGCCACGCTGTTAAGGGTACTGCAGGAAGGTGAACTCGAACGGGTGGGTGACAATCGCACCCGGTCGGTCAATGTTCGAGTGATTGCTGCCACGAACGAAAGCCTCGCCGAAGCCGTTGAATCCGGTAAGTTCCGCGCGGACCTGTACTACCGACTGAATGTGTTCCCGGTAAAAATCCCACCCCTTCGGGACCGGCTGGAAGATCTGCCTCTACTGGTGGAGCATTTTCTAAAGAAGTTCCATTCGGAATACAACAAAAGAACCCTGGGTCTTTCGGACAAGGCACTGGCTCTGTGTATGAATTATCGTTGGCCCGGAAATATTCGAGAGCTTGAAAACGTGATCGAGCGGGGCGTGATTCTTACTGATAACAACGAATCTATCAGTCAGGAATCCTTGTTCGCCGTCTTCCCGGACAATCATTCGGAAAAACCCCATGAAGTCGTGGATGGCGAGGGTCATGTGGTACACGAAGGTTCACCAGGAAATTCCGGGGGCTGGGCGGATCAGATTCTGGGCGACTCCATCAGTCTGGATGAAGTTGAAGAGACACTCATGCGCCGCGCCATGGAGCAGGCCAACCAAAATGTCTCTGGTGCTGCACGCATACTCGGACTTACCCGCCCGGCCCTGGCCTACCGGCTTAAAAAATCCGGCATCCTCGCCGAAAACTGAAAGCAAACCCCATCGGGCAACAGGGATGTTGCGACGACCGAATCCCACCTTATGAAATAAGCAATCCGCCTCTTGGTTTGATCATTTGATTAAAATCAAACTTTTCTATCGGCCTGATAGCGCGTCCAAACGACCAGTTAAATTCTGAATTAATTATTTATTTTCAGATAGTTAAAAAAGCCTTAAAGGACATGGCATACCGGTTGCTCTCTCACCGTCAGTCGCTTTTTCACAAAAACAAAGACGGTGACAGAAAATGCAAAATACCCCTCTGCGCTCATGGCGCACTGTCGGTACAGCGATCGCAATAGCCAGTAGTTCATCGCTGCTGCTGACGGGTTGCGAAGCGCCCCTCAATCTCGAGGCGGTACGCCAGGTTTCCGAACAATCCTCCAAGCGCACAGACTTCTACCAGTCCATGGTCCGGAACGATCAGGTCATTGTCGTTACTGGCAACGACGGTGTACTGCTTACCAGCCGGGATAACGGCGAAACCTGGAAGAGACAGGCACTGAATTCCACAGCAAGCTTTTTGGCTCTGGATGTCTGCCCGGACAACTCATTTATCGGACTGACCTTCGACAACCAGGTATGGCAAGGCAATGTCCAGGGAAGCCTCTGGACCCCGCACCCGTTGCCGAGCCAGGAACAAATGTTGACCGTGGCTTGTGCCCCTGACGGAAGTTGGTGGGCAGCAGGCAGCTTTACCACCATCCAGTACAGCTCTGATCTGGGCCAGAACTGGGATGAAACCTCTCTTTACGAAGACGCCATCATCAACAACCTGCAGTTCATTAACGAGGATCAGGCCATCGCCACCGGCGAGTACGGCATGGTGCTTCGCAGCGATGATGGTGGCTTTAACTGGGATTACGCCGGTTATCTGCCGGATGAGTTCTACGCCCATACCAGCTACTTCCGCTCCATGGAGGAGGGTTGGGTTGGCGGCCTGAACGGGTTCATCTACCACACCACAGACGGTGGTGAGAGCTGGGAGCAGATGCCTACTGAGACCAATGCTCCGGTATTCGGTTTCATCCCCGGCAGCCCCGAACTCTATGCGGTTGCCGACAATGCCACCGTTCTTCAGTTGCAGGGGCCCGCCTGGAAAAAAATCTCGGAATCTGACCAGCCGCTGTATCTGCGAACCGGCCTGCTCATGCCCGAGCAAAGACTGCTTGTTGCCGGAGGTCGTGGCCTGCTTTTCGACCTTGAACTTCCTGCGGCGAACGCCGCCAGCAAAGACTGAGGATATCAACCATGCCCGGATTGCATCGTTTCACACATCTGCTGCATCTGCTGGAAGTGTGGATATTCAACAACCCCCGCAAGGTGCTTTCAGTGATCGCGATACTGACACTGATCTTCGCCCTGCGTATCCCAGGCCTGAAAATCTACACGGATTTCGCGGATCTTTTGCCTCAGCAACACCCTTACATCCAGCTGCATAACAGCATCAAGGACAGTTTCGGTGGTGCCAATGTTCTTGTGGTCGGGGTCGAGTTTTCCGACGGTGATATCTTCACTAACGACAACCTGGCCAGAATCGATCGAATCACCCAGGCGGTCGACAGCCTGCCGGGCGTCAACCACAACCTGGTTTCCAGCGTCACCCACCGCAATTCCCGGAAAATCTGGCTGACGGAAGTCGGCAGCATCAACTCCGAGCCCTATTACGACTCTACCAGCGGCGAATATTCCCAGCAGGCACTGGATGCCATGCGCGCCGATGTAGCCGCCAATCCGCGGGTTTACGGGCCGCTGGTTTCCCCCGATCTGAAGATGGCGCTGGTCAAGGCGCAGCTCATTGAAGGCAAACTGGATTACGAAGCAACCTTTGCCCAACTTCAGGAACTGCGCGCCAATGAGGCTGGCGAGGGTGTCACCATCTACGCCACCGGTCAGCCGGTGCTGGTGGGCTGGGCCTACACTTACATGGACCAGATCCTTCAGATCTTCATTTTCACAGTGCTGACCATGCTGGCACTGCTCATCTTCCACTTCCGTAAAGCGTACGGTGTGCTAATCCCCCTTGGAGGCGTTCTCATCTCCACCGTGTGGGGACTTGGGATTATCAGTGTACTCGGCTACAACCTGGACCCCTTAGGTCTGGTAATCCCCTTTTTGATTGCAGCGCGAGCCATGAGCCACGGTGTGCAACTGGTCGAGCGCTACTATGCAGAGACCCTGGTACTGGGTAGCGGCCCAAAGGCGGCGAAAGCAACCTTCGACAGCCTTTTCCGGCCAGGCTCTCTGGGGGTGGTCTCCGACGCCATTGGTCTGTCGTTGATCGCCATTGGCTCGATCCCCCTGAACACCCATCTTGGCATCTACGCGTCACTCTGGGCGATCACCGTTGTTTTTACCGTCCTGATCGGTGTTCCGCTACTGCTCTCCATTCTGCCTACGCCCAAGAATCCGGAAATTCGCGAAACTGCCTTGCGCCACATCGGTGCCAGCTGCTCTCGAACCGTCACTCGACCCGGAGCGGCCCGAGTCATTCTCGCCGTGGCAGCTATATCCATGCTGGGTGGTTTGCTGGCCGCATCCAATGTACAGATTGGTGATTCCGAGCCCGGCTCGCCGATCCTTTACCCCGACCACGATTACAACATCTCTTCCCGCGTGGTTAATGACCGTTTCCCGGGTTCCGAGGAGCTCTACATTGTTGCCGAAACCAGTGAAAAAGGCGGACTGAAGCGTCCCGAGGTGCTTGAGGCCCTGTCTGATCTTCAGGCCCATATGCTGCTGGATCCGGAAGTGGGCGGCAGCAAGGGATTACCCGACCTGGTCAAGCAAGTGAATCGTCTGATGCACAACGATGACCCGCGCTGGTACCAGATCCCCCACGATGCCGGCTACGTGGGTGGGTTGATGTTCACGTACATGGCATCGAGCCCGGTGCCTGGCGCCCTGGATGAGTTCAACGACACCGACGATCGAGTCGCCAACCTGGTGTTCTATTACAAGGACCGTCAGGGCGAAACCATCCGTCGTGCGATTCATATGGCCAAGGAATGGATCGCTGAAAACGGAGACAGCGTTGACGGCCTGACCATTCGACTGGCGGGCGGCACGCTTGGTGTCGCAGCTGCCATGAACGAATCAGCCTTTGAAACCAATGTGATCGTTCTGCCACTGGTCTTTCTGCTCATCTTCGCCTTCGTGATGCTGTTCTACACCTCCTGGCACGCCGGCCTGATGATGCTCCTGGCAATGCTGTTCGCCACCACCCTCACCTACGCCTACATGGGCCTGAACGGTCTGAGCATCGACATCAATACCGTTCCGGTCATCGCTGTGGGAATCGGCGTAGGTATCGATTACTCCATCTACATGATGGACCGCATTCGCGAGGAAATGGCCAAGTGCGGGGACCTGCGCGAATCCGTCAGACGTGCCATTTCAACCACAGGCATGGCCATCAGTTTTACCGCACTGACCCTGATGGCCGGGATCATCATGTGGGTCATCTTCTCCAATCTTCGATTCCAGTCCGACGCTGCGTTGCTGCTGTGCGTGATGATCGTCATCAACGGCATGGCCGCCATGCTGCTGGTGCCTTCCTGGGTACTGGCCTTCAAACCGCGATTCATCACCGACGTCTATGCCGATGAAGACGGAATCCTGCATTCGGACCACAAGGAAACGAAATCAGCTCCATCCCCTGTGTTGGATTCAAGACAGGACGATGGGTTTGTGACGGGAGCGCCGTACCGGGCCTGAACCCGGTACCAAGCCCCACTAAAACCTGTAACGAGGACATGCCATGCAAACAACAATAAAAGGCCTGAGGTTCTGGTGCTGCACCCTTGCGGGTAGTGCCACCCTGGCGCTGGTTCCAATGACTACAGCCGTTGCTGCGGAAGATGCCCGCGTCAACGGTTTCTACGAAAACGCAACCTACGGGCGAGAGGGCGTCGGTCTATCCAAGTTCCGGAATACGCTGCAACTGGAAGGCGAGAAACGAATTGGCGACGTGGGCATTTTCAGCAACGTTTCCATCAACGGCACATTGCGCGGCACCTATGACGGGGTGTACGACCTGAACAAGGATGAATATGGACGTACCGCTGGTGGTGCCATTCTTCTCGAAGACACCGCACTGGCGCCCAATCCTGACCCATTCGTACCCCATGGTGGCGGTATCGCTCCGACACCCAACTTCGGTTTCGACATCAACCAGAACCCCAACGACGGCATGATCGTCCTGGGTGAAAACCTGCACCCTCAGGATGGTGGTGTCGGATTTGGTGTTCCGGTGCGCCCCTGCGATGTCGACAGCCGGGGCTGTATTGATGACTACCTGGACAAGGATCTGAACGAGCTTCGTTTCCAGGAGTTCAACGACCGGGCGGATTTCATCCGTGAACTTTATGTCGATTTTGACCTGAACTTCGACAGCGGCAACGTGCTGAGCACCCGCCTGGGTAAACAGCAGGTCATCTGGGGCCGCACGGACTTGTTCCGGGTACTGGATGTTATCAACCCGGTGGATTTCTCCCGCAACAACATCTACGACGAGTTGGAAGACATCCGAATCCCCATGTGGATCCTGAAGTCAGACTATCGCATGGGCCCCACCGAGGTATTCGATGGCCTGGCCTTCGACGACCTGAACTTCCAGGTGGTCTGGAACTTCGATCAGTTCCGTCCCCATGATATCGGCCAGTGTGGGCAGCCGAACGTTATCCTGGATGCAGGCTGCTTCTTCCGTGGTATGAATAATCTATGGGAAAACGGCGGCACCGTTGCCAACTTTGCCAACGGCAGCATAGCAACAGACTTTGGCCCCGGGCAGATCGGTATCCGTGAGGCGCATCTGCCGAGCTGGAGCCTTTCCAACACCCAGCTGGGTTTGAAACTGGAAGGTGTATACGGCGATCTCGGCTTCTCTCTGAACGCTCTGACCTACCGTTCCCAGCTCCCTTCCCTCCGCGGTGGCATTCCGGCTGAGAACGCATTCACCGGCGATACCGCCGTTTGGCCAAGCCTGATCGCGTTCGATATCCACTTCCCGAGAGTAAACCTGGTCGGCGGCTCACTGGACTACTACTCCCAGGGCATCGACACCGTGTTCCGGGTTGAAACTGCCTACACCTCTGGTGAAGAGTTTGCCAACACCCTGCGCGAAAAGCTGTATTCCGAGTCTGATGTCGTTCGCTACGTCGTGGGGGCCGACAAGAACATATTTATCCCTGCCCTGAACGAGTCCCAGGCGTTCCTGTTTTCCGGTCAGATCTTTGGCCAGCACATTCTTGACCACGAGCGCGAGCAGCGTCTGCTGGGCGAAGCCGGCATTCCGGACTGGGAACAGAACTGGATTGCGACCCTGTTGATCAAGGGTTTCTACATGAATGGCCGTCTCAGCCCACAAATCATTACCGCCCACGACGTCCGTGCCCAGGCAACTGCAGTTGCACCGTCAGTGGAGTGGCTGGTTAACGACAACTTCAGGCTCACAGCCGGCGCCAACTTCAAGGTCGGCGATGGTGCCCGCAAGTTCGATGACTGCCGCACCTGTAACCCCTGGGATCCGTTCACTGCCGCCTATCCTGGCCAGCCTGCGGGTGAATCTGCCGGTCTTTCCGGATACGAACCCCTTGGCCGCTTCCAGTCAGGACCGATCGGCATGGCCCAGAAAGAAGACGAAATCCAGCTGACCGCACGTTACAGCTTCTGATAACGAGGAACCAAAATGACTACGACAAAGAACAAATCCGTTTTTAGATGGCTGATGGCTGGCTGCACGGCAGGCCTGATGTCGACAGCGCTAATGGCCGATGAAGCAGTTATTACCAACTCCTTCTATCCCTACAACACAGAGACACCGAGCTTTGATGGACTAAAAGCCGGAATGGTCATTGACCAGAGCAACGTTGCCCAGTTCAAGGACGCCATCGATCCCGCATTCTACGGTTTTATCGAGCAGGGCATGACCACCATCACCGTAGGCGAGACCACCTCCTTTGATCTGCATCCGAACTATGTCGAAGCTACACGGGTTTCGCTGGGACAGGTGTCTCTTGGAAACGAGGTAGGCGAGATCAGTGGCTGGAGTGCGGGCCGCCCCTTCCCCGAAGAACCTGACGCCAACGATCCACGAGCCGGCGAGAAGCTGGCCTGGAACTACAAGTATGGCTACAACTGGGGCGACAGCGCGGCTATCTACCCGTTCTACTGGAAATACCGGGACATGGACTCTGGCAAGGTGGAACGCACTATCAAGTTCAACTTCCACTTCCTGAACTATAAAGGCCGGGTCATCCAGGAACCGACGCCAGAAATCACGCCGAACCCGTCTGACCTGTTCCGGGCGATTTATGTGCAGGTACTGGACCCGGCTGATGTCCGGAACACCCAGCTCCTGATCCATCGTGCAGCGGACGATCTGAAGCGGGACAACTCCTGGTTGTACCTGGGCTTCCAGCGTCGGGTCCGTCGTCTGGCAACTGGCCAGGTCACCGACGCGTTCCTCGGCTCTGATCTGATGATCGAGGACTTTGAGGGCTATAACGGCCGGATTTCAGACATGAACTGGACCTACAAAGGCACTCGCTACATGCTGATGCCCTTTTACAACCACAATGATCTGACGCTGGATGCCGAAACCCACAGCGACAGTGATGGTTATCAGGTTGTGTCCTTCAGTGGCCAGGGTGGCTGTTTCCCGGATATCACCTGGCAGCTGCGCAAGGTCTACGAAGTTGAATCCGTTCCTGTGGACGAGAGCCACCCGCTCTCAAAGCGTGTTCATTTCATGGACGCACAAACCTTCACCATTCCCCGAACCGTGTCCTACGACCGCAAGGGTAGCCTCTGGAAGACCTTTACCATTGGCCAGGCACACCCCGATCACCACCTGCCGAAAAACAAGGGCAGCGGTGTGTCCATTGACGACAGCTTCAGCATGATTGACGTCCAGGCCAGCCACTGCACCACCGGCCAGTTCAAGGGACAGGTTGATCCGGAACTGTCGCCGCCCCAGATGTTCAACGTTCAACACCTCCGGGCAACCGGAAGCTGATCCACGGATCTTTGTTGCTTCTCCATTGGGCCCGCTTCTGCGGGCCCCTTTTTTGGATCATTGAGGATATTGAACATGATGGATAGCCAATCAACTGCCAGCCAACAAGGTCCAACAGATCCTCTGACAGTTGTCGTCTCTCGACGGGTCAAAAAAGGCAATCAGGAAGAGTTCGAGGCTCTGAGCAGCAAAATGACCGAACGAGCATCGCGTTTTCCGGGATATCTCGGTACTGCCATGTTCCGGCCGGCGTCACCCGACGATCCCGAATACCGCATCGTGTTCAAGTTCCGAGACCGGGAATCCCTTGCTGCATGGGAAGCTTCCAATGAGAGAGCGGAGCTGCTGGAGCAGATAGAAAGTTTGCTGGTTCAACCCAGTGAACGGGAAGTGACTTCGGGAATCGTCACCTGGTTCACTCTGCCAGGCCAGAATCCGGTGACGCCACCACCCAAATGGAAGATGACCCTTGTCAGTTGGCTGGCACTCTATCCGGCTGTCACGCTCGTCTTCGTCATGTTCGGAGACTGGTTGGCACAGATACCGCTTTTTGTAAGAACACTGCTGGTCACCGCGGTGGTGATGCTGTTGATGAGTTATGTGCTCATGCCGAGAATGACTCGCTGGTTCGCATTCTGGTTGTTTCCCAAGAAAGGCGACTCATCCCGATGAGCAAACGACCTCTTGAACCACATCGGCCAGCAATGGGAATGGAGCAGGCCAAACCGGCCTGACCTGCTCACGACTGCATCAGTTTAGAAATGAATAACCGTCCGGATGCTCTTACCCTCATGCATCAGGTCAAACGCCTTGTTGATGTCTTCCAACGGCATTTCATGGGTAATGAACACATCCAGCGGAATTTCACCCTTTTCGGCTTTTTCCACATAGCCCGGCAGCTCGGTACGACCTTTTACACCGCCAAAGGCTGAACCACGCCAGACCCGACCGGTCACCAGCTGGAACGGACGGGTGCTGATTTCCTCGCCGGCACCGGCAACACCGATGATAGTGGATTCACCCCAGCCTTTGTGGCAGGCCTCAAGCGCTGCACGCATCAGTTTCACGTTGCCTACGCATTCGAAGGTGTAGTCGGCTCCGCCGTCGGTCATGTCGACAATCACTTCCTGAATCGGCTTGTCGTAGTCGTTGGGATTGACCACGTCGGTAGCGCCCAGCTGTTTGGCGATGTCGAATTTGCCCGGGTTGATGTCGACGCCGATAATCCGGCCCGCCTTGGCCATCTTGGCTCCGATGATCGCCGCCAGGCCGATGCCACCCAGACCGAAGATGGCCACAGTGGCGCCCTCCTCGACCTTGGCAGTGTTCAGTACCGCGCCGATGCCGGTGGTGACGCCGCAGCCAAGCAGGCACACCTTGTCCAGAGGCGCGTCCTTGGGAATCTTGGCCAGGGAGATTTCCGGCAGTACCGTGTATTCGGAAAACGTGGAGCAGCCCATGTAATGATAAAGTGGCTGACCGTTGTAGGAGAAACGGGAGGTACCGTCGGGCATCACGCCCTTGCCCTGGGTCGCACGCACGGCACCACACAGATTGGTCTTGCCAGAGGTGCAGAACTTGCACTCGCCGCATTCGGCCGTGTAAAGCGGAATCACGTGGTCACCCACTTCCAGGTTTTTGACGCCGGGTCCGACCGCCTCGACAATACCGCCACCTTCGTGGCCCAGAATGGTCGGGAACAGGCCTTCAGGGTCAGCACCAGACAGGGTGTAGGCGTCGGTATGACAAACACCGGTGGCAACGATGCGCACCAGAACCTCGCCCTCCTGGGGCGGCGCCACATCGACTTCGACAATTTCTAGCGGCTTGTTGGCCTCAAAAGCCACCGCTGCACGGGATTTAATCACTGTCGGACTCCTGTTGAATTCGGATCTGTGTTTTGGATTTCACGCCACGATGTGCCGGCTGTTCGTTCATTCTATACGAAGTGCGCAACCAGATGGGCGGCGAAATCTTTTTCGGAACTGGCTCGTATCTTCTCACAGCTGACAGATACCGAGAGAGGAGCTCTTACGTTGCGCACGCTTTACTGGTTTACGCGGGATCTTCGCCTGCACGACAACGCTTCGTTGCTGGCGGCCTCGAAGTCCGACATGCTGCTCTGCCTCTATGTGGTCGATCCGCGCTGGTTTGCGCCCGGTCCCCTGCAGAGCAAGGCTATGGGGGATCATCGGTGGCGCTTTCTTTGGCAGAGCCTGATGGCGTTGGAACGCAGCCTTCGACCACTGGGCCAGCGGCTCCACATCGCCTTTGGTGAGCCGGAAACGGTCATTCCGCAACTTGCGCACGCCCACAGCATTGAACGGGTTGTCCGCTCCCGGCTTCCGGGCACCCAGGAGGCCGGTCAGTGGCAAGCCATCAAGGACAGGCTGCCCAAGGCAGTATTCCAGCAATTCGAGACTCTGAGCCTGTTCACCGAGGGTTCCCTGCCGATGGCGCTCGAGGAGTTGCCGGATACCTTCTCCCAGTTCCGCAAGCAAGTTGAGAAAACCGGAGATCGCTGTTCAGAGCGCTTGCGAATCCGCACCCTGACGGCCCTACCGCCACCGCCGGGATTCCCGGAGGACAATCGCGGCGACTGCCCGCCGATACCGGAACCGGTTCATCCGTTACAGTTTATGGGTGGTGAAGCCGCCGGCCTGGCGCGGCTGCAGGAATTCCTCTATGGCAACCACAGCATTGACCGCTACAAGGAAACCCGGAACGCCCTGGACACCTGGGATGCCTCCTCCAAGTTCTCACCCTGGCTGGCCAACGGCTGTCTCTCGGTCCGGGAAGTAGCAGAAACCATCACCGAATACGAAGCCAGCGAGACTAAAAACGAATCCACCTACTGGCTCTGGTTCGAGCTCCTCTGGCGCGAATACTTCTACTGGTACGCCCTGAAACATGGCGCCAACCTGTTCCGCCGGGACGGCGTCCAGCGCAAACGCCGGCATGGCACCTTCTACGGCCATCGTTTCAAGGCCTGGTGCCAGGGCAACACCGAATATCCGATCGTGAACGCCGCAATGAACCAGCTGCGGGAAACCGGTTACATGAGCAACCGGGCCAGACAGCTGGTCGCCAGTTGCTTCATCAACGAACTCGGGTTGGACTGGCGCTACGGAGCGGCATGGTTTGAGGAGCAGTTGATCGACTATGATGTAGGAAGCAACTACGGCAACTGGCAGTACCTGGCTGGCGTAGGGGCGGACCCGAGAGGCCTGCGGCAGTTCAACCTCGAAAAACAGACGCAGCAGTACGATCCCACCGGCACCTTTATTGACCGCTGGGGCGGGCATGCGGATCAGCCCGTAGGCTTACACACAGTGGATGCGGCAGACTGGCCCCTGTAGTAAAAGGCGAATCGCCATGGCGGAAATGACGGACAACAGCAACTCGGATGCAGCACGGGAGACACTGGCCCGCATCATCGAAACCAGCTCACCGGCAACCCTGGTGAGTTGCGGCAGCCTCGCAACCGAAATATCGCGGATGTGGCAGAACCACCAGGATGGCGTCGATGTTCGAACTCTCGACACCATCGACCCCAACGCCAGGCTGCACATCGACCGGGTTGCAGACCTGGCGCTGATAACCGGCACCCTGGAGCACCTGCCTCATGATGAAGGCGCCCTGCTGCTGGGCCAGCTAAGAAACTATGGAACCCATCAGATCGCGGTGCTGGTTGGCGAAGCGCCAGGCTGGGCCTTTACTGATTTCATCGGCCTTGGCTTCCGTCGCCATGCCGAACTGGAAAATGATAACGGCGCACTCACGCTGTACACCTACAATCTGGATACTTACAACCACAAACGGGCCTGGAACAATCCAGAGAACTGGGCCAATCCGGAAATGTGGGGCAAGGCATGGTGGTAAAAAGCACTGAAGTGAACAGTCCGTCTTCTCAGAAACTGAAGCCCAGTACGATCAGGATCGGTACCCGTTACCGGGCCAATCGCCTGAAAGGCCCCTACGACGCCATCGTAATTGGCTCCGGCATCGGCGGCCTGACCACCGCAGCCTGCCTGGCCAAGGCGGGCAAGAAAGTCCTCGTGCTTGAGCAGCATTACACGGCCGGCGGCTATACCCACAGTTACGCTCGCAACGGCTACGAATGGGACGTAGGCGTCCATTACATCGGCGACATGGGCTCTCCCCACACCCTGGGCCGCAGGCTGTTCGATTACATCACCGACGGCAAGCTGGAATGGGCCCCCATGGACGAGAACTACGACCGCTTCTTCCTGGGCGAAATGGTCGTGAATCTGCGCGCCGGCAAGGAAGGGCTGCGTCTCTCCCTGCTCGATGCCTTTCCCGATGAACAAGAAGCCATCGACCAGTATGTAAAGCTGCTGGGCAAGGTGGCAGACGGCATGCAGTGGTACACACTCTCCAAGCTCGCCCCCGGCATATTGAGCCCGGTTATCAACAAAGGACTGGATGTCGCCCTGCCTGACTGTTTCAACAAGACCACGTGGGAGGTGCTGAGCGAGCTCACCAACAATCAGGAACTGATCGGCGCTATCACCGGCCAGTGGGGCGACTGCGGCGTCACGCCGATGCAGTCCAGCTTTATGGTCCATGCGCTGATTGCCAAACATTACCTCTACGGTGGCTTTTACCCCGTCGGCGGCGCGTCGGAAATTGCCAAAACTATTATCCCTGTTATCCAGCAGCCCGGCGGTGAAGTCTTTACCTACGCCGACGTCACCGACATCCTGGTGGAGAAAGGCAGGGCAACCGGCGTTCGCATGGCAGATGGCGAAGAAATCCGGGCACCGCTGGTCATCAGCAACGCCGGAGTTATCAACACTTTCGAAAAACTGCTGCCCGCCGAGTCCGCCGAAAAGATCGGCTACAAGAGCAAACGCCAGCACATCATTCCCTCCATGCCCCACATCGGCCTCTACATCGGCCTGAAGGGCACACCGGAGGCACTTGGCCTGCCGCGGACCAATTTCTGGATCTATCCCAGCGCGGACCACGACGGCAACGTGCAACAGTTTCTGGATGACCCGGACAACACCGAGTTCCCGGTGGTTTACATCTCCTTTCCGGCAGCCAAGGATCCGGATTACCAGAACCGCTGGCCTGGCACCTCCACCATCGAGATCGTCGCCCCGACGACCTGGGAGATGTTCGAGCCCTGGCAGGGCACCATCTGGGGCAAGCGGGGCGACGACTATGAGGCCCTGAAGCAAAAAATCACCGACCAGTTGCTGGAAGTGATGTACGAGAAACTGCCCCAGCTGCGCGGAAAAGTGGATTACGTGGAAACCTCTACCCCGCTTTCCACCGCCTGGTTCTGCCGTTACGGCCGGGGCGAGCTCTACGGCCTGGACCACAACCCCGAGCGCTTCGAACAGGAGTGGCTGAAACCCAAGACCGACATCCCTGGGCTCTACCTTACCGGCCAGGATATCCTCACCTGCGGTGTCGTGGGCGCAATGATCGGTGGACTGGTCAGCACCCTGGCCATTCAGGGCTTGCGCGGGGCCGGTCTGGCGAAGCGTATTTTCGTGGGGTAACAGGGGTTGCCCAGACCGATTTGCGCCGATTGCGGCATGCATCCGAATATCTGTGTTTGCGAAGCGTGTGCCCCCGTGCGAAACCGCACGGGGGTGACGATACTGCAGCACCCGACCGAGGTCGGCCATGCCAAGGGTACCGTTCGTATCCTCACCCGGTGCCTCGCAAATCTCAGGCTCTTCACAGGCGAAATGCCGAGCGATTTCCATCAGGCCGGGTTTGATTCCGTCGCCGGCAGTCATCACCCGGCCCTGCTGTTTCCGGGGCCCGGCAGTGAGGCGCTCGAAACCTCAGACGTACGCCAGTTCGATCACTGGATGATTCTCGACGGCACCTGGCGCAAGGCCGCCAAAATCCTTCACCAGAACCCGGAACTCTCTGCATTGCCGCGTTTCCATTTCGCCAATCCGCCGGCCTCCGCCTACGCCATCCGAAAGGCGCCCGGAGAACACCGCCTGGCCACGGCAGAGGCCGTTGCCTATCTGCTCAATGTGCTTGAGCCAGAGCTGGATACCCGGCCAATCGCCCACGCCATGCGCACACTGGTCGACAAACAGCTGGCCCAGATCCCGGCCCGGCTGCACAGGCACTACCAATAAACCAGCCGGGTGAGACGACTGGCCAGCTCAAACGTACTTTGGGAACACGTAAGTCAAACAGAGAAACCCCATGTCAGAGCAGTTTGAACCGGCGGACCTCTCCCGCATCATCGAGATGGCGTGGGAGGACCGCACACCCTTCGAGGCCATCGAAGCCCTCTATGGCCTTCGCGAAAAAGATGTTATTCGCCTGATGCGTCGTGAGCTCAAGCCCGGTAGCTTCCGGCTATGGCGCAAGCGGGTAACCGGGCGCAACACCAAACATCGCCAGCTACGACCCGAGGGTGTAGACCGCGGCTATTGTCCGACCCAGTACAAGCACCGATAAACGCCTTGTCATTGGCATTGACGGCGAAGCTGCGCGATCATGAGCACTCAGGCATCAAGCAAGTGAGGAACCCTCTCGATGGCATTGTTCAACCAGAAAAACGCCCGGAAACAACTGGACGCCGAGGCGAGCAAGGTGCATCGGGCGGATCTGGAAACGCTGCTCGACCGCCAGCGCAGTATTGAAGAGAAAGTGAAAGAAAGCGGCAAACTGTCTCGCTTCAGTGCCGACATCAAGCTGATGTTTTCGATGATCCGCGATTACTGGTACGGCAATTACCGGAGCGTTCCGTGGAAAACGATCGCAGCGGTGGCCGGTGCGCTGATCTATGTGATGAACCCCCTCGATGTCATTCCCGACCTGATTTTCGGCTTCGGTCTGGTGGACGACGCCGGCGTTGTTGCGCTGTGCCTGAAGCTGGTGGAGTCCGATATTCACCGCTATGCTGCCTGGAAAGAACAGCAGGAAGAACAGGAAAGAACCCATCAGACGAATTGATTAAATTCTGATCTGAAGGTAATCTCACACCCCTTCTCAGCCTTGCTCAAACCAAACCTGGAGATACCGTGGATTTCGCCACTCTTATCGGTCTTGTTGGCGCTAGTTTACTCATTGCTTCGGCAGTTATTCTTGGCACCTCTCCGTTGGTATTTATCAATCCCGCATCCCTGCTGATCGTTGTCGGCGGTACCATGCTGGTTGTTCTCGCCAAGTTCAGCTTTGCCCAGTTCCTGGGTGCCTTCAAAGCTGCTGCCCGCGCCTTCAAGTTCAAGTTGCCGGAAACCCAGGCGAGCATTGAGGAGCTGGTGGATATTGCCAATGTGGCCCGGAAAGAAGGGGTTCTGGGGCTGGAAGACAGAGAGATCAGCAGCCCGTTCCTTGGACAGGGTATCCAGATGCTGGTGGACGGGCAGGACGGGAAAACCATCAAGGAGCTTCTGAACAAGGAGCGCCTGATGACTCTCGACCACAACCGCTCCGGCGCCAAGGTCTTCACGGCCATGGCGGACGTGGCGCCGGCCATGGGCATGATCGGTACGCTGATAGGTCTGGTTCAGATGCTGTCGAACATGGAAGACCCGAAATCCATCGGCCCGGCCATGGCCGTTGCCCTGCTGACCACGCTTTATGGCGCCATGATTGCCACCATGATTGCCACCCCGATTGCCGACAAGCTCTCTCTGCGCATGACCGAGGAAGCGCGCATGCAGTCGCTTTATATTGATGCCCTGGTTGCCATCCAGGAGGGTACCAACCCGCGCATCATCGAGCAGATGCTCTCCAGCTACCTGCCGCCCAAGGAACGTGAAAAAGTGGCTGAACCGGAAGGC
The DNA here is from genome assembly GCF_000166295.1 of Marinobacter adhaerens HP15. NCBI lineage: Bacteria > Pseudomonadati > Pseudomonadota > Gammaproteobacteria > Pseudomonadales > Marinobacteraceae > Marinobacter > Marinobacter adhaerens. The sequence continues at coordinate 4,245,543 of NC_017506.1, read as the reverse complement.
GCGTAATCATGGACGAGTTGCCAGAAGAGGAAAAACCGGGAATTCCCGCCTGGGTTGTCACCTTCGCCGATCTCATGTCCCTGCTGATGTGCTTCTTTGTTCTGCTGCTGTCCTTTTCCGAGATCGACGCCCAGAAGTTCAAGCAGATTGCCGGTGAACTCTCCAAAGCCTTTGGCGTCCAGCGGGATGTGCCGGCTCTGGAGATCCCGAAGGGCACCAGCCCCATTTTTGACAAGTTTTCCCCGGCGCCGCCAGAGCCCACCGTTGTCAACGAAGTCAAACAGACCACCACGGACGAAGCGCCGGAACTCCAGACCCTGAAAAGCCCCACCGACATGGCCGTTGAAGCCGCCATGGAGGAACAGATGCAGGAAACCATGGACGATATCCTGAAAGTCCTGGAGCCGGCGATCGCGGATGGGCGCATCAATGTGAGCGAGGATCAGCGGCGAATCGTGATTCGGGTTGAGGAAAAAGGTTCTTTCCCTTCCGGCTCGGCTCAGCTGACCTGGGAATTCGAGGGCCTGCTGCTGGATATGGCGGAGGTGATTGAAGGCATTCCCGGTGACCTGACGATCGAGGGGCACACCGACAACGTGCCTATCCGGACCGACCGTTTTTACAGTAACTGGGACCTCTCCGCCGCCCGTTCAGCCGCCGTTGCCAACGTTCTGGTTGCCCGGGACCAGGTGGAACCCACGCGTCTGTCCGTCACCGGTCTGGCGGATACCAAGCCGCGGGTACCCAACACCTCTGCAGAAAACCGCGCCAAGAACCGGCGCGTGGAAATCATCATTGATCTCTCCGGCCCGATGCAGGAACAGGAAGTACGCCTTCGGGAACTGATCCAGTCCGAATCGGATGATACCGAATCCAGCCTCGGGATCGAATCCGAATCCGACAGCTCGACACCAAACGAAATCAGTTGGTAAGCGCACTCTATTTTGGTGCGCTACACGCTAAAACGCACAGCAATAGTGCATTATTAGAGTGAAAATAGTACCTCACATTTCTGAAAGCCCCCTCAACTGCCCTTCAGCTCTTGATATGCCTTGTTTTGGAACAGCTCTTGCTTCAGCTGCACCTCAACAATGCACAAGCCAACGTAAACGGTCCGATAGAGGCCGGACACACAACATCAGGAGCGAAAACCCGTGGACATCACGAGTGCAGTACATACCCTGACCGAAAGCGCCAACACGCTATTCATCCTTATCGGCGCCATTATGGTGCTGGCCATGCATGCCGGCTTTGCCTTCCTGGAAGTTGGCACGGTTCGCCACAAGAACCAGGTCAATGCCCTCGTCAAGATCATGACCGACTTCGGCATCTCCGCCGTGGCCTACTTCTTTATCGGCTATTACATCGCCTACGGCAGCCATTTCATGAGCGGCGCCGCCGAGCTCACCGCTGCCAACGGCTATGATCTGGTGAAGTTTTTCTTCCTGATGACGTTCGCCGCGGCCATTCCCGCCATCGTGTCCGGCGGTATTGCCGAACGCGCCAAGTTCTACCCGATGCTGATTGCCTCAGGCCTGATTGTCGCCTTTATCTATCCCTTCTTTGAGGGGCTGATCTGGAACGGCAACTATGGTTTCCAGGGCTGGCTGGAGAACCAGTTTGGTGCATCCTTCCACGACTTTGCCGGCTCCGTTGTAGTGCACGCGGTGGGCGGCTGGATCGCCCTGGCGGCCGTATTGGTTCTGGGTGCACGAAATGGGCGCTACCGCAACGGCAAGGTGGTGGCCTTTGCCCCCTCCAACATCCCCTTCCTCGCCCTGGGCGCCTGGATTCTGACCGTCGGCTGGTTTGGCTTCAACGTCATGTCGGCCCAGACCCTGGACGGCATCAGCGGCCTGGTGGCCGTGAACAGCCTGATGGCCATGGTCGGCGGCATCCTCGTCTCCATGCTGCTGGGCCGCAAGGACCCGGGCTTTATCCACAACGGCCCGCTAGCGGGACTGGTGGCGGTATGTGCCGGCTCTGACCTGATGCATCCGGTAGGCGCTCTCGTGACTGGCGGCGTAGCAGGCGCCATCTTCGTATACCTGTTTGAATGGGCACAGGCCAAGATCGAACGGCTCGACGATGTTCTGGGTGTCTGGCCCCTGCACGGTGTCTGTGGTGTCTGGGGCGCGATTGCCTGCGGCATTTTCGGCCAGGAAGCGCTGGGAGGCCTTGGCGGCGTCAGCCTGGTGTCGCAGATCATCGGCTCAGTGGCCGGCGTGGTTGTGGCCTTTGTCGGCGGCCTGATTGTCTATGGCGCAATCAACGCCATCTCAGGCCTGCGCCTGACCGAAGAGGAAGAATTCAACGGAGCGGACCTGAGCATCCACCGGATTGGGGCGACCGCGGTCGAGTAACACCGGTTACGGTGCAGTTCACTCTCCGTATCCGGTCAGCTCCATGTAGCCCACGCCACCATGGCTGCCGGATACTGACACCGGGCTCTCCCAGTACGGGTAGAGCCCGGTGTTTCGATAGTCCCCCGCTGGCGCAGCCACCTCCAGGTTCAGGCCAAAGTCTGGCACTTCCAGACGCCATGCACGGGGATAACCTTCGTCTTGGGTTAATGGCTTCAGGTTGAGCTGACCGGCACCAAGAGCGATGGGCTCGCCATCAGCTGGAATCCAGGTTCCGGCACGAAAGCCACCGTCTTCTTCCCTGAGCTGGAAAGCCATAAGTTTGTCGCCCGAATCCAGGTGCAACGCAAACCAGTCCCAGCCCTGCTGGCCGGATTTCAGAAACTGGCTGCTCCACTCCCGGTCAAACCAACCCTTCCCACTGACGTCCAACGTCTGATCGCCCAGGGTGACCCTGCCGTTGATCTGAAGGTCCACCAGACTGAAATACATGGAACCCTCGCCATCGGCGGATTTGGCGCTGAAACCCTGATCGCCATGGGCTACAGGCTTTCCGGTGATGCTCAGGGTCAAATCGTAGGACCAGTTATCCGCCGCGACCTGCAACCGCCATGAACTCTGCCCGGGTTCAGCCTCAAGCTGCCAGTCGTCCAGCCACACGGCGATCGGCTCTGCCCGGGCTCCGGCGTGGCCAACGTCTCCCCGGGCCAGCTTCTCTGCGAAGTAGTGCCGGGTATCAAAGCTTACTGCGGCGTGGGCCATCCAGGCGGCTTCCAAAGGCCAGTTATTTGCATCCGGAGGCTCAGCGTCTGCCTGCCTCGGCTCGATTGCCTGGCGGAACTGGGTCCATTGCAAGCCAAGGGGCTCGCCATCCTGAGTCTTCAAATTGGCGGTCAGGTACCACCATTCGATCCTGTGCTGCGGGTGGGGGCCATAATCCTCGGGAAACGACAGCCGGTCTCCCGGGCCAGGCTGCAGAAAGGGCACACCGGATTCGTTATCCGCGATGCCGGCCAGTCCGGCAAAGCCTGACTCTTGCTGTGGCTCCGAACAGCCGGCCAGAACCACGGCGAACCAGAGGAAGATCCAGCGCCTCATCGCTCACCTCCTGCCAGGGCATTAGCGTTTGCGGGTGCGACCGTTGGCGATTTCAACTGGCGGCTCATCAGTAAGGCGATGCTGAGACCGATCAGCATGCTGAGCACACCAAGCTCCAGCCAGAACCCCGGATAGACGGCCATGGGCAGGGACCATCCAAACGCGATGGGATTGATCCGATGCACCAGCACCCAGGTCAACCAGACACCCAATGGCAGGGCCAGCAGGGTAATGGCACCGGTCAACGACACTGACAATCGGACCAGTTGGGCCGAAGCCTGCCTTCGTGACAGCCCCCACACCACAAGCAGCCGGAAATACCAGGCACGGGTCGAGAAAAAGACCCAGCCCATCATCAGAAGGGCGATAGCCGCCAGTATCAGGGTCAGGGTGGTCATGGCCCGGGTCAGCAGAAAGGTCTGGTCGAAAATGGCAGAGGCGAGCTCTTCAATCGCCCGGTTATCCCGGACCGTCAACGCCTCGACCTGCCATACCCCTTTCAGTCCTTCGGTCAGTGCCTCAATGGAGAGATTGCCCGGCGAAACTGACAGGCTCTGGAAGCCGGTTTCGAACTCCGTTGGAAGAACCGACGGATGAATCAGGATCTCGCCGGCTGGACGGCCGTAGTCCGGGTAAATGGCCAGAACCGGAAGTTCGAAGGACTGGCTTCCGAAAAGTACCGTCAATGTCTGGCCGACCGCTATATCCTGCCGGCGCGCCAGCTGTTCATTCACCATCACGCCCTGGCCCTGTTGCAGTCGCTGCCAGGGCTGCGGCGCTGATTCAAACAACTCCCAACCGGTCACCAGCGGGCCAACGGGGCCGATGGCAAAGACGTCTACCCTGGTATCTCCCTCATGCTCGCCGCCCGGCAGGGTTGCCCGACCGCGAATGACCCGATGCCACAGCCCGGAAGCCGAGAGGCCCGGCTGTTCAGCGAGCCAGTCGAGTGCCAGGGCCGCATCTGCTGATTCCGGGACTTCGACGTAATAGTCCGCTTCCAGTCTCTGCGCCAGCCACCGGTCAAACGTGCTCTCAAAAGTCGTAACCAGTGCCTGTACCGCAAGGACCATCGCCATGGCGAACTGTAGGGCTACCAATGGCAAGGCCAGGCGACGAGCCAGCACGGCAAGCTCCCGATGGCGCCAGCGTGCCTGCAGATCCCTGTCGTGGCCGGACCGCCAGTCTGCAAGCGAGGCAATCAACCTGGGCGCGAGAATTCCCGCCGCCACGAATACCATGGCCACGGCAATGAAAAGCCAGAGCAGATCGGTGACCCAAACCGTCAAGGCGAGGCCTGCGACCAGAACCAACAACACCAGGCCGCCGTATCGGCGGTTGCCTCCCACAAGCCCCCGGAAAATTGGCCGGAGGAAATCCGCCAGACAAGCAACCAGAATCACGGCCATCATGGTGACAAGCGGCACCAGCCAGCTCCCGCCCTGGCCTGCATATAACGGCTGATCGAACAGCCCCTCAAGCGCCTGTCCGAAGCCGCTGCCCAGACCAGCCGCCAACCAGCGGCCAAGCCAGATTCCGGGCAGGACACAAACCGCAGCCAGCAAGAGGATCTCGACAACCAGCAGGCGGTTCACCCGGCCATGGGGAACGCCAAACCGATGCAACAGGGCAAAGCTGTCGCGACGTTGGGCCAGGCCGAGCAGGTAAACACTTCGCACCAGCAAAGCGGTAATGAGGAGAACCAGGACCCCGAGGGCATCCAGATTCAACAGGAAACTGTCACCCAGTTCACCGGTAGCCGGGCCAACGCTGAACGGCACCAGCTGATAGCCGGGTGGTAGATCGCCCTTGCTGTGGTCATCGGATACCAGCAGCGACAATTCGCTGCCCTGCTCACGGGCCAGCTCCGCCGCTTCACTGATATCCACAAAAGGCCGGCCATCCAGCTCCCCGTCCCAGGGCGACTCCTGCCCGCCGGGGGCCTGGAAGCAGCCCGCTGCCAGAGGGTCAACACCCACGACTCGACCGCCTTCCGGCTCGGAGACCTCCAGCCAGGGCATGACACAAAGCCCGGCTCGGCGCAGCTCCACGAAGTCGTCCACAGTTACGGGGCTAACATCTGTGCGAGCCACCTGCTGGCGCTCGGCCACCGCCGACTCGCTCTGGTCGAGACTGGCCCGGGCCTGACTGGTGAGATGGTGGACGCCCGTCCAGAGCATAGTGGCAAGCACAATCATGGCGGCCAGGGCCAGCAACTGGAGAGGATGGCGACGGTAGTGGCTGAACAGGGCGGCCGGGAGATTCATCGCGGGCTCAGGTTTCCGGCAGATGGCCCAGATCCAGGTGCTGGCTGCAGCGGGTCGCCAGTTCGGGATCGTGGGTGGCGAGGATCAGTCCGCAACCGTGACGGGCCTGCAGCTCGAAAAGCTGCCCGATCACGGCCTCAGCGGTATGCCGGTCAAGACTGCCTGTCGGTTCATCGGCAAGAATCAGGGCCGGCTTCATGGCAAAGACCATGGCAAGCGAGGCACGCTGGCGCTGCCCGCCGGACACCTGATCCGGAAAGCGGTCCGCAAGCTCGCCAATGCCCAGTCGCTCCAGCCAGTCCCGGCAATCGTCCTCGGATTGACCGGCAAGCCGGGCCCGAAAACGCACATTGTCCAGCAGCGACAGGGCGGGCATCAGATTGGCTTCCTGGAACACCACACCGATCTGTTGTCGGCGTAGACCGCCCCAGCGCGCGTCGGCCTTGCTTGCGGCCTCCGTTGACCGGGCATCAAATGTTTCTCCGAGCACCTGAACGGTACCTGAATCAGGCTTTTCCAGGCCGCACAGGATGTTCAACAGGGTGCTTTTGCCGGACCCCGATCGGCCTGTCAGCGCCAGCGATTCACCCGCACCGAGTTGCAACGAGAAATCGGTAAGCACCGGCACCGGCTCATCGCCGCTGCGAAACTGCTTGTTCAGGCCTCGGGCCGATAGCAAAGAATCCACCATGCTTGTCCTGTCACTCGGGCGCCCCGATCGGCTCTGCCATCTCGCCATGCCGCCGTGCGCGCCATTCCCGGAATTGCTCCAGCCAAGAAAGCAAGGCAGGAACCACCAGCAACACCAGAAGGGTCGAAAGCCCCAGACCAAACGCGATGGACGTGGCCATGGGAATCAGGAACTGGGCCTGCAGGGACGTCTCGAACAACAGGGGCAGAAGACCACCGATCGTTGTCAGCGATGTCAGCATCACTGCCCGAACCCGCTGTACCGCCGCTTCGTTGAGCGCATCCGTGATGTCCAGCCCTTTTTTCCGCTGCTGGTTATAGAAGGCTACGAGGATGATCGCGTTATTGACCACAATCCCGGACAGACCGAACAGGCCAAACAGGGAGAGAATGGTCAGCTGCAACCCCATCAGCCAGTGGCCCAACAATGCGCCCACCAGGGCAAAGGGAATGATGGCCATGACAATCAGCGGCAGGCTCCAGGACGCAAACACCCAGGCCAGCACCACGTACATAAGCGCCAGACCGATAACCAGGCCGGTTTGCATATCACCCAGGGTTTCCCGCTGGTCGGCCGCCCGGCCCTCGAAGCTGTAACGCACGTTATAACGACTGGCGATGTCGGGGAGGGCCTCGGCCTCGAGGCTGGTGAGGATCTGGTCAGTGGTGCTGACCCGGGTGTTCAGCCCGGACGTCACCTCAACGGCCAGTCGCCCTTCAGCGTGTCGCAGGGCCTGGAAGCCCTGTCGGTGATCCAGGTTCATAACCTGGGTCAGGGGCACAAAACGACCGTCCGGAACCCGGATCGTGATACGAGACAGGGTCGAAAGCCGCTCGCGCTGATCCTGTGGCAGCTGTACACGAACTTCCACTTCATCCCGGCCATCCTGGTAGATCTGGGCAATGCGACCATCAAAGGCCGCCCGGAGCTGGCGACCCAGATCCGACGTGGTCAGCCCCAACGCCTCACCATAGGCACTCACCTGGTAAATCAGCTGCTCCCGCCCCCAGGGCATGTCATCTTCCACATCAAGTACGCCAGGCAGCGTCGACAGCGCCTGCCCCAGTTCGTCGGCGGCCTGCTTTAGGCGTTCAGCGTTCTCACCGGTCAGCCGCACGTTGACGTCGCGGCCAGGAGGCCCGGCCTGGCGCTCGGAAATCGTCAGGTTGTCCAGCCCGGCGGGGGTCTCCAGCCGGCTGCGCCACTCGGTGATGAATTCCGGGTTGCGCACCGAACGGCGGTCGGAAGGCACCAGTTCAATCATCATTGAGCCCAGTTCGTCACCACTTCGGGAGCTGCCCTCGGCGCCCTGGGTTGCACCCCGTGTCGTTACGGCGTGAAGGATGAAATCGCCACCCAGGGCTTCTTCAGTCTCATTAAGCGTCGTCTGCATCTGGGTCAGGAAATCATCCACCGTGCCGCGATCGGTCCCGGCCACAAAGCTTGCGTTGGCATAGAAAACCGAGGGCTCCGGGGTCGGGAAGAAGTTGAAACCCAGCCGACCGCCGGCCAGCAGGCCGATGGTCACGATGGCCAGGGCCAGGGCACTGGCGACCGTGGCGCCCCGATGCTGAAGACTGTATCGGGAGAAGCGCCGGAACCGGCCTTCCCGGAACCGGTCGAACCGCTGTTCAAAGCCCTGCCGGAAACGTTCAATCGGGCCCGGCTTTTTCGGCTCCGACGCCTGAGATTTTTTCTTGCGCCGGGGTACAAAGGCATGGCGCAGGTGCGCGGGCAACACGATAAAACACTCAAGCAGCGAAGCGACCAGAACACAGATCATCACCAGTGGTATATCACCCAGGATATTGCCGATGACTCCGCCCACCACCAAAAGAGGCATGAAGGCCGCAACGGTGGTCAGCGACGAGGCCAGTACCGGCCAGACCATGCGTTTCGCTGCACCTTCCGAGGCATAGATGGATTCCTCCCCCATCCGGGCATGGGCATCGGCATCCTCGCCCACCACAATGGCATCGTCGACGATCACCCCCAGTGCCATGATCAGTGCAAACAGGGAAATCATGTTGATGGAACCACCGATCAGCCAGAGCACTGCCATGGCCGCCAGAAAGGCAGTGGGTATCCCGACGGCCACCCACAGGGCCACCCGACCCGGCAGAAACAGGTACAACAGACAGATCACCAGCACCAGACCGCCCAGACCGTTTTTCACCAGCAGGGAAATACGATCATCCAGCAGTTGCCAGGTCTCATCGTACACCTCCAGTTCCACCGTTGGCGGCAGCACCGGCCGAGTATCCGTCAGCCAGTTTTCCAGGACTTTGGCCGCTTCCAGCGAATTGCCGTTTTCCGATCGCTGCAACTGCAGCTCAACCGCCGGCTTGCCGTCCTTTTCCAGCGTTACCTGGCTCTCACGGGCCTCCTGACGAATGATGGCGACATCGCCAAGATGGAGCTGAACCCGCTCACCACTGAGCACCGGAATGTTTTCAAATTCCTGCGGGCTGCGTCGCTGCTCAACCGCGCGCAATTCCCGGGTGGCGTCCTGCTGCGCCATCATGCCGGCGGGCAGGTCGCGGGAAATGGCCGCCACACGTTCGGCTATCTGTTCCAGTGAAAGCCCCAGTGTCTCGAGCCGCTCCACCGGTACATCAATGCTGATCTGCTGTTCCGGCAGGCCCCGGATCGACACCCGGTCAATGCCGCGCTGGAGCAGTTCATCTTCAAACCGGTACGCCATCTGCCGCAACTCACTGCGATCGACATCCCCGTAAACCAGCAACCGGGCCACCGGTTCATAACGTTCAATCCGGGTGACCTGGGGCTCCTCCGCCTCGGCCGGGAAGTTGGTGAATTCGTCCACCTGCTGGCGCACGTCATCCAGGGCCTGGATCGGGTTGGTGCCCTCCTCGAACTCAAGCGTGATGGACGAGACACTCTGGGCCGAGGTGGAGGTCATTTTCTTCAGACCATCGACGCTTCGCAGTCGCTGCTCAAGGGGGTTGGTGATGCCCTGCTCGACGTCCTCGGCGGAGGCCCCACTCCAGACCACGCGGACACTGACCACGTCCAGGGCAAAGGTCGGGAAAAACTGGATATTCATGCGGGTGAGTGCCAGTACGCCACCCAGCAGCATGACCAGCATCACCAGGTTGGCAGCGACCCGATGGTGAACAAAAAAACCGATGACGCCCTTTTCCGCCTCATTGTGCCGAAGCTCCGGAATCCGCGACATCCACCTTGAGGCCGGTCACCGCATTGGGCAGGTGTGTGGTGATCAGTTGCGCGCCAGACACCAGGGCTTCGCCAGACACCAGAAGGCGACGCTCGCCATTGCTACCCCGGGCTTCGCCAATGCGCTCGATCCGGGCGCGCTCCATCCGGCCATCTGAGGACATCAGGTAGACGCTGTCGGCACCGTAGAGGGCGCTGAACGGAATCGACACGGTATTGCTGCGGGCGGCCCGCTCCAGGGTCACGGGCAACAGGCCCCCCGGCCGTATTCCACCGGCCTCGCCCTCAAGTTCAAGAATGGCTTCAGTACCGGAGGCATCGCTGGTGCCGGCGAAGCGGGTGAGCCGGAACTGGTGCTGATCCCCCTCGCTGGTGGCCGTCAGGGTTTCCCCGCGGGCCAGCGCATCCAGGAGCTCGCCACGGAACATCTCCGGGACCCGGGCCCTGAGTTCAAGACCATCCACGGGATAGAGCGACAGCAGCGGTTCGTTTCGGCTTACCTGATCTCCCTCGGCAACCCGGATATCGGTCACCATGCCGTCGAAAGGCGCAACCATACGGGCTCGTTCGGCATCCCGCCGCGTGCTGAGCAGGTTTGCCTCGGCCTGGGCCAATTTTGCTTCGAGGCTCTGCAGCCGAGCCGGGTGCTCTTCAATCGCGCGCTGCCGGGTATTCACCGTCAGCTCGGCTCGTGCGGCAGCATCGGTAGCCGCCTCCAGCGCTTCGCGGGAGGCCAGGTTCCGGCTAACCAGCGATCGGGTTCGCTCCAGCTGTCGGCGGGCGTTCTCGAGAATCGCCTGCTCGCTGGCCAGCGCTGCCTGGTCATTCCGATAGCGCACCTGCTCCGATCGGATCTGGGCTTTCAGATCGTTTACCTGAGCCTCGGCCTGAGCCAGGGCGGGTTGGATATCGGCCTCATCCAGAGCCACCAGAAGCTCTCCCTCACTGACACGCTGCCCCTCCGTTACCGGTCTGGCACCGATACGGCCCGCCAGGGTGGCGGTTACCGTCAGTTGCTCAGGCGCAAGAACCTCTCCGTAAAGGGGCAAAACCGGCGTGTGGGTCCCCGGCTCAATCTGCTGAACCTGAACACGCCAACTCCGCTCGGTGGCACTGACCTCTGCAGGCTCCGGGCGTGTCATCTTGAGAATCATGAAACCGGCGATACCGACGGCGAGAATCAATACGGGAATGAGTCGTTTGGACATTACTTGCTGGCCAGCTAAGGTAAAAAAAGCCCGTCGGGCTGTTAGGTTCAGACTACTATACAATCAAGGCTCGTTTTCGGATCGGACAAGCCTGGGTCCTGCGTCAATTTTACGCGGTGTATCCTCCATTCATGGCAACGGAGAGTATCTGTCTTGGCAGTAGAACATCATGTCAATCTCCTGAACGCAACGCTGATCAACGGGTTGATCGTTGCCGTCGTGGTCCTGATCCACCACGAAGTACTGATTAATTTGAGTGGACTCCTGTCGAAAATGCGGCAGAGCCATCGGTTCCGGTTGATTGCCGCCGTATTCGGCGTTCTCGCCGCACACACCCTGCAAGTCTGGATCTTTGCCGGTGCTTTTTATCTTATGCACCACGCCGAGGGCTGGGGCGAACTTGGCGGCAATTTCAGCGGCAGCATCCTGGACTGCGTCTACTTCTCCTTCACCACATTTACCACCGTCGGCTACGGGGATGTCGAACCCTTCGGCATCCTGCGTTTCCTCACCGGCATAGAAGCGCTTTCCGGGCTGGTTCTGATCACCTGGAGCGCCTCCTTCCTGTTCGTGGAAATGCAGCGTTACTGGCCCACCCGCTAGACTTTAGTCTAAGATCGACGGTTACTTTGCATAGATTCTGATCTAATACCCGGATCTTGCGGCATGTGCACTGTCTTTGTACATATCGCCCCAGAGCGCCGGACATTCAGACCAGACCCATGGAAAGCTACAGGGAATCACAGAAGCACCTTGCCCGTCCTTACCGCAAAGCGGTACTGAAGACGCTGCTGATCTTTACCGCCATCAGCGGCCTGCTGTTTTTTACCCTCAACGTCCAGAGAGAGAATTACCCCCTGGCCTTTGCCGAGCTTGGCATGGCCTGCTACTCGGTTTTCATCCTCTGGGCCATTGGCAACACGAGACACCTGGAACGCTGGATTCTCGCCTTTATCCTGCCGTTCTGCATCACCATGATGTTCGCACTCACATCACCCCGGGCAACCACCACGGTCTTCGCCTGGGTCCTGTTGATTCCCATCCTTTCCCACCTTCTGATGGGCCGGCGCCTGGGCCTGCTGGTATCTGCCGTGTTCATGGGCACGGCAGCCGTGATCTTCTTTTTCAAATACCAGGATGCTCCGGACATGATACAGCCCCTTCCTATTGCCAATATGGGGCTGATGTCACTGACCATCCTCGCGTTCTCTCACATTTACGAGATCACTCGGGAGCAATCCGAATCACGCCTGCTTAAAATGGCTCAAACTGACGCACTCACCGGCCTCGCCAACCGGGCGCGCCTCAGCGATGTGTTTGAACAGGAGCGCAAACGCAGCCTCCGTAACGGAACCCCACTATCCGTGCTGGTACTGGATCTGGACCATTTCAAACAGGTCAATGATCAGCATGGTCACGAGGCCGGAGACCTGGCGCTCAGGCATGTCGCCAGCACCCTGCGCGCTTCGCTCAGAGCAACCGATCTGGCCACCCGGCTGGGTGGCGAGGAGTTCGCCATTCTGCTCACCAACACCACCGCAGACCAGGCTCATCGGGTGGCAGACAAGATCCGGGGTGCGATTGAATCTCACCCCGTGCCCTATCAGGATCAATCCATTGGCCTGACTATCAGCGGCGGCATTGCCCAGTTTGGTCCGGACGGTGGCGATCTGCGCAGCCTGATCGGCCGGGCCGACCAATACCTCTATCACGCCAAGGATTCCGGACGTAACCGGATCATCAGCTCCGACAGCGCCCTGGTTCCCTGCCAGGCGTAATCAATTTAGCTCACACCCACTTGCAACGCGCCAGTGTGTAATAAAGCAATGGCACCACCAGAACGGTCAACAAGGTGGACATGGCCAGGCCAAATACCAGCGATATCGCCAGGCCGTTAAAAATCGGATCGTTCAGAATAAAGTAAGCACCCACCATCGCCGAGATCGCCGTCAACGCGATGGGTTTGATGCGCACCGCGCCCGCCAGGACCACCGCTTCATCAAGCTCGACGCCCTCCTCAATCAGCTGCCGGATAAACACCACCAGCAGGATCGAGTTGCGCACGATGATCCCGGCCAGGGCAATCATGCCAATCATGCTGGTGGCCGTGAACTCGCGCCCCAGCAGCGCATGGCCGGGCATGATGCCGATCAGGGTCAGCGGGATGGGCGCCATGATCACCAGCGGCAGAATATAGGAACGGAACTGCGCCACCAGCAGAACGAAGATCATGAACACACCCACGCTGTAAGCCGCGCCCATGTCCCGGAAGGTTTCGTAGGTAATCTGCCATTCGCCGTCCCATTTGAGCGTGCCCTTTTCCGGCAATGGGGGCTGGTCGATGAAATACTGCTCCGGGGCCCCCGCTTGCTGGTTCAGGCGCTCGACCATGGCAAACATGCCGTACAGCGGCGAATCGATCTCCCCCGCCATGTCTGCTGTCACGTAGGTTACCGGTAGCAGATCCTTGTGGTAGATCGCCCCCATCCAGTCGGCTTCGCGTACGTCCGCAATGCTTGCCAGAGGAACCAGTGCGCCGCTGCGGCTCCGCACCTTCAGCGATAACAGCACCGATGGCTGGGCCTTGTCGCCTTCACCCAGAATCACCCGTATCGGAACAGGGTATTTGGCATGATCATCATGCAGGAAGCTGACCCCGGTTCCCCCCAGGGCGGTCTGCAGGGCACCGACCACCTGGGCCTGGGAAACACCAAGGCGTGCCGCACGGTCCCGATCCACCACCACTTCCCACTGCCGTGTGGGTGCCTCCAGGGTGGTGTCGATATCCACCAGGCCATCGACGCTGGTCATGCCTTCGGCCACTTGCCGGGCCAGCTCTGCCCGGCGGGTTTCATCCACCGCATAGATCTCGGCCACCACGGGTGAGAGTACCGGCGGCCCGGGTGGCACTTCGACGATTTTCACACTGGCTCCGTACCGGTCACCGATTTCGGTCAGTGGGTCCCGGAGGGATTGTGCAATCGTATGGGACGACCGGTCCCGACTCTCTTCATCCATGAGATTGATCTGTATATCCCCGTGGTAGGGATCGCCACGCAGGTAATACTGCCGCACCAGGCCATTGAAATTGATGGGTGAGGCGGTGCCGGCGTAGGTTTGCCAGTTGGCCACTTCGTCCACCGTTTCCAGGTAGCTGCCCATATCCAGCAACACCCGCTGGGTCTGTTCCATGGGCGTGCGCTCGGGCATGTCGACCACAACCTGAAGTTCCGACTTGTTGTCGAAGGGCAGCATCTTCAGGATCACCGCCTGAAACACCGGCAATGACGAAGCCACGAGGGTAAGACCCACCACCCCCAGTGCCAGCAAACGGCGGCGCCAGGGATGATCACCCAGAAATGGCCCGAGCATGGTCCGGAAAATTCGCAGGGATAACGGGCTGACGCCATCCGCAGAGCTGGACGCCTCCTCGGCTTCGGCAGCCTGTTCCCCCTTCTTGTGTTTAAGAAGCCTGAAGGCCAGCCAGGGGGCCACCACGAAGGCGACAATCTGGGACAGCACCATACCCGCGGAGGCATTGATCGGAATCGGGCTCATGTAGGGGCCCATCAGGCCACTGACAAACGCCATCGGAATCAGCGCCGCCATGATGGTGAGACTGGCCATGATGGTAGGCGTGCCCACTTCATCCACGGCCACCGGGATGATGTCCTTGACCGCACGACGGGAGTTCTGGATCCGGCGATTGATGTTCTCGGTGATGACGATGCCGTCGTCCACCAGGATGCCGATGGAGAATATCAGCGCGAACAGGGACACCCGGTTCAAGGTAAATCCCCATGCCCAGGAGAACACCAGGGTCAGCAGCAGAGTAATCAGAACCGCGATGCCGACAATCACGGCCTGGCGCCAGCCCATGGCCGCCAGCACCAGCAGCACAACGCACAAAGTGGCGGAGATCAGATCGGTAATCAGTTTGCGGGCTTTCTGGGAGGCGGTTACGCCATAGTCCCGGGTGACCAGCACTTCCACCGATTCCGGCAGGGCCCGGTTGCGCAGCTGGTCCAGACGCTCTTCAATGGCCGTGGTGATATTGATGGCGTTCTCGCCCGGCTTCTTGGCGATGGCCAGGGTAACTGCCGGATAAACCTCGCCGGGCTGGCCAGCCACGCCGGCTTCCCGGGCCGGCCCGAATCCGGTCATTACACTCTGGTCCGCCACGGTGCCTCCCCGGCGGACCTGCGCCACGTCCTCCAGGTACACCGCGGAGCCATTGTGCATGCCCACAACAAGGCGCCGGACATCCTCCACGGTTTCCAGCAGCGTTCCGGCCTGGACCGGTATCGACAGGTTGTCCCGGGCAATCCGTGCCTCCTGGCTGCTGGTGTTGGCCGCCATCAGGGCGTTCCGGATGTTATCGATGGTGAGGTTGAACCCCGCCAGCAACGCCGGATCGAACCGGATATCGACCCGATCCGGGATCCCGCCGGTGGTATAGACATCCCGGGTGCCGGGGACCCGTTTCAGGGCGACTTCCAGCATGTGCGCCAGGCGAGTCAGTTCCTCCCCCGTATGCCCGTTGACCGGATCGTAGAGAGTGAGTGTCATCACCGGGACATCATCAATGCCCTTGGGCTTGACCACCGGCTGGGCAGCGCCCAGGTTGGGCGGCAACCAGTCCTGGTTGGAATACACCTGATTGTAGAGCCTGACCAGGGCTTCCTGCCGCGGGATGCCCACCTCGAACTGCACCGTGATCACCGCCTGGCCCTGGCGGGACACGGAATAGACATGCTCGACGCCCTTGATCTCGCTCATCACCTGTTCTGCCGGCGTGGCGATCGCGCTTTCCACCTCCCGGGTGCTGGCGCCCGGAAACGCCACCATGATATCGGCCATGGTGACGTCAATCTGGGGTTCTTCCTCTTTGGGTGTGACCACCACAGCCAGCACGCCAAGAATGATCGCCAGAATGGCCAGCAACGGTGTCAGGTGGTTGTCCTGGAAGACTCGGGCAATGGCGCCGGAGGGGCCAACGGGCGGCAAATCACGGCTCACGGGCTCGACTCCTCGCCCGTTCTTTCAAGCGGATTCAGGCGCTCGCTGCCCACCAGGACAGACGGGTTTGTGACTACCCGCTCGCCCTCGCTCAGGCCCGCAAGAATCTCCAGCCGGCCATTGTCCCGCACCCCGGTGCGAACCTGCCTCAGCCTGGGCTGATCCTGATCATCGAGCACAAATACCGCCCGGAGCTCGCTGCGTTGAATCAGGCTGCTGAACGGGACCCACAGGGTCTCGCGGCTGGCAACCGGCACACTGACCTTCACCAGCATGCCGGGAAACAGCGAGCCATTGGGCTCACTCAGCCGCATCCGCAGACGGAAGGTGTGAGTTTGCGGATCGGCATAGGGGTAGAAGGTCATCTCACCGGTTTCCATCACCCGGCCATCAGCCAGGGTGACCTGGGCCTGACGCTCCATGCGGGCCAGTTCGGCATACTTCTGGGGTAGATCCACCACAACCCGGAGCTGCTCCAGGGACAAGCCGCTGAGCAGCGGCTGGCCGGGGTTGACCGCTTCTCCGACTTCGACATGTCGTTCGGTAAGAATGCCACCGTAGGGTGCCAGCACACGGGTATAGGAGAGTTGCTCCTGCGCCTCGGAAACCGAAGCCCGGGCGCGCTCGACCCGGGCCCTGGCAGCAGCGAGGTTGTTGCGGGCCTGGTCGAATTCCTGCCGGGACACAAGGCCACGCTCGTGTACCGCTTCAATACGCTCAAAGCGCTGCCCAGCATCCGCCAATGCCGCCTCGGCCTCCTCAAGCCCGGCCTCGGCCTGGCGCAGACGGGACCGCTGTTCACTGTCTTCCAGCTGGACAATCAGGTCGCCGGCAGCCACGGAATCATCAACATCGAAGGGGAGACTCCGGACAATACCGCTGGTCTGGGCGGACACCGTACTTTGCTGTACCGCTTCGATGACGCCGTCAAGATGCACGGTCTCCTGCAACATGCTGCGTTCGACCGCTTCTGACATCAACGCCCGTTCACTGCTTTGGGCCTGAGCCATCGCGGACAGCAACGCCAGGGAGACCATCACGCCTGCAGCGACCAGCCGACCCATTGCGCACCTCCAATTCAGGTTATTAGGTAATACCTAAAGGTTATCAAAAATGGGAGCCGAGAGCATTCTACGAACTGCTGGAATGCACAACGGATGGCTTCTTGAGGGCCTCAAAGCCAACAATAATGTCCATCAGTTCGTTGGTTATTTCGTCCTGCCGTACCAATCGGAACTGACCGCCCACCTCCTCAAGCCGGTCATCAACTGCCTGCTCCGCCTGTTGCATCAGGGCCAGGCGGGCCGCGTTCTCCGTAACCATCGCTTCGGCCGACGCGCGGAAAACGCTGGCAAATATGTGGTTACGCAGCAGCGCCGCGAACAATGGGGCTGGCGGCATCGTGTAATCGGCAAGGGAGCGGGAGTGCCAGCCAGACGCCCCGGAATCTGACAACAACGTGGGCTCCAGCGGCAGCAACTGGCTTATTTCCGGTTCACGTTGTCCTTTGTCGGCTCGTCGGGTGAACACCAGGGTCACAGCGATCCTGTTATGCACATCGCCACCCCCGATTTCGTCCAGTCGCGTCACTATGTCGCTGGCCAGGCGTCCGATGCCATCGGCCGATGCCGGCGGCAGGAAGGTAAACTCAGGGCGGATGCCCTGATCGCCGAGCGCATCGCCCATACGCGCACCCACGCAAAGAACACGGGCGGGGCTACCGGCCTTCAATGACTCCGACCTTGCGCTTTCTGCGAGTATTTCGTTGTAGTTGCCGCACAAACCGTGATCGGAACCGAACACCACCAACAGCCGTTCGGCCTGCGCCACGTCCGGCACCGACACAGGCCCGGTTTTCGCGACAAATGCCCGCAGACCGTCCAGCACAGTCTGGTGATAGGACTCAATGGATCGGGCGGCATGCTCATAGGGCACTGCATTGATCGCAGACATGGTTTTCATGGTATGAACAATGCTGCGAATGCTGCCAAGGGTGTCCGTCCGCCTGGACAGGGTTTCAAGCGTCTGGGCCATGACGATCCTCTCCGGAAACTGCCAGGGCTGCCCTGGCCACCCGCAACAGGCTTTGCTTTTCCGCTTCCTCCAGCGAACGATTCTGTCGAATACTCTCGTCTACATCTTTCAGGGAGTCACCCACACTGTTGCGCATCCTGATCATGGTCTCGGCAACTTCGTTCTCTGAAAGACCATCGAGCAGCCCTTCCAGGGCAGCCATCAATACCAGAAGCTGCTCGACAGCCGGCATGGGATCCCGCTCGGGCTGCCGCAATGCGGTCCGGACCGCTGCCCCGCGGGTCAGACGGGCCCTGGTGTTGTCGTCCAGCCGGGTTCCGAATCGGGCAAAATCCTCCAGCTCCTCGAACTGGGACAGGGTGACACGTAGATTTCCTGCCACCTCCCGGAACGCCCGATGCTGGGCCTTGCCTCCGACCCTCGACACGGAAAGCCCGATATCCACCGCAGGGAACTGGTTTTTTCGCACCAGCCTGGGGGACAGGTAGATCTGTCCGTCGGTAATCGAAATGAGATTCGTCGGAATGTAGGCGGAGAGATTCTCCGCCTGGGTTTCGACAACGGGCAAGGCGGTAATGGAACCACCCCCGGCTTCTGGTGTGAACTGTCCGGCCCGCTCGAGCAGCCGGGCATGTACGTAGAATATATCCCCGGGAAAAGCCTCCCTCCCCGGCGGGCGTCGCAGCAACAGGGAGAGCTCGCGATAGGAGCGGGCGTGGTGAGTCAGGTCGTCGAAAACCACCAGCACGTCACGCCCCTGGTCCGCAAAGTATTCGGCCATAGTCATCGCGGCATAGGGCGCAACGTAGGCTAACCCTGGGGCATCCTCATCACCGGCTGCAACCACGACGGTGTTTGCGAGCTGGCCACTTTTGCGCAGGGTTTCGATAACACGGGCAACCGCGTCTCCGCGCTGGCCGATGGCGCAATAAATACTCACGACATCCGAGCGGGCCTGGTTAAGAATCGTATCGATCGCAATGGACGTTTTCCCTGTCTGGCGGTCCCCAATGATGAGCTCCCGCTGCCCCAATCCGATAGGGACCGCGCCATCGATGACCTTGATGCCCGTGGCCAGGGGCCGGTTGACCGGCGCCCGGCTGAGTATACCCGGTGCGCTGGCCTCCACCGGCCGCTCAGCGGTCGACGCGACACTCCCGTTGCCGTCCCGCGGGCCCCCGGTGGCATCGAGAATGCGGCCAAGCAGGCCATTGCCGACCGGCACACTGAATACCTTGTGGGTTCGCCAGACATCCTCCCCAGCCGTTATCCGATCGGACGGTCCCAGCAGAATCACGCCCAGCCGGTCCGGTTCCAGATCCAGCACCACGCCGCGCACGCCTGAAGCGAACACCAGCAGCTCGTCCGCCAGGGCCCGGGCCAGGCCAGCGACAACTGCAATACCATCACCAACTTCGGCCACGGTTCCTACTTCGGTCAGTGCCGGGGATGGCGCCGGAACGTCCAGCAAGGCATCCAGAAAGTCTTCGGCCGGGGTCAACGCGGGTCTCTCAGCCATGGTTCTGCACCCAGCCCGTGCCACCCGACGCCAATCGCTCAGAGAGCATCCCCGTCAGCTCGTCGGTGTAACTGTCGACTGTCCAGGCCATCTGGACACTGCCGATCCGCAGGATCATCCCCGGAGCCTGACGCGGATCCACCGAAAACTTCAGATCAAGGCCCGGGGCCATGCCGGCCAATGCGTCCCGAATGGTTTCCTGAGTGCTGTCCGGGAGCGATTTGTGAGTGGTCGCGACAGCCTGTTCCGCGTTGGCACCTGCGGAGACCAGTTCGTGGGCCAGGGGCTTCAGCTTGCTGATGACATGCAGGCCAATCCGTTCTTCCAGGTCTTCATCCGCCAGATCGTGCAGGGCCCGACGCACAAGCTGATAGAGCGTTTCGGCGCTGGCACAGTGCAGCTCACTGATAAACCGGTCCCGCTCGGCCTCCAGATGGGCCTGCCACTCCTGCTTTTCCCGTTCAAGGCTCTCCCGTGTGGCTGCAAGCAGGGCATCTTTCTCCTTTTCTGCCTGCTCGCGAATCCGCTCGGCCTGCTCGGAGTTGTCGACCAACAATGCCTGTTTCTGTTGGACAAAGGCAGCCTCTGCTGCGGCCGCTTTTTTTCGCGCGACCTCGGCTTCACCCATCCGAGTCGCGATTTCGGTTTCACGGGCATCGATACCGTTCAGGATGGGCTTGTACAGAAAACGTTTGAGCAGCCATACCAGCACCAGGAAATTACCGATCTGGGCAAGCACCGTGATCCAGTCAATGGACATGATTCAACCTGCCGCCGACTGGGCAGCCTGCAGCGCCTGATCCCAGAACGGATTGGCAAACAGGACAATCATCGCCACGACAAAACAGTAGATGGCCGTGGACTCGATCATGGCCAGGCTCACGAACAGGGTCCGCGACAGGGTAGAGGCGGAATCCGGCTGCTGCGCGATGGCAGAAAGCGCCGCAGCGGCAGCCCGCCCCTCCCCAAGCGCCGGGCCCAGAGCACCAAAGGACACAGTCAGCCCGGCGGTCAGGATGGACACCATGGCAATGAGTGCGAGATCTGTCATTTATCTTTCTCCTTCTTCAAAGGCTTTGTCGCTGTCGCCGATGAGATATAAACCGTCGCCAGGATGGCGAATATATAGGCCTGAATCAGGCCCGTGAGCAGTCCGAGCATGTCCATCACCACAGGGAAAAAGAACGGCGCCACACCCAACAGGATGCCGGCGATCACCGCACCGCTCATAACGTTGCCGTATAGCCGGATGGCCAGGGATATGCCGCGCGAGAATTCGCTGATGATATTAAACGGCAGCATCACCACGGAGGGTTCTATATAGGTCTTCAGATAACCGCCAATGCCTTGCCGGGTAATGCCGAACAGTGGCACCGCAATCAGCACCGACAGCGCCAGCGCTGCGGTGGTCGACAGCGAGGCCGTCGGTGGTGTGAAGCCCGGCACAACGAGCAGAAGGTTTGAAAAGGCGATGAACAAAAACAGGGTTCCGGAGAAGTAGAGCACATGTCGAGAGGCCCGCGGGGAGATGTCCTCGATCTGGCTCTGGATGGCCGTCACAATGACTTCCAGGGTCGTGCGCCAGCGGTTCGGAGGCACATCCGGGCGCAGATTTCGGGTAATCAGAATGGACGTGACGGTCAGCAGGATCATAACGATCCAGGTGAAGCCGATTGTCTCGCTGATATCCAGGCCCCAGATTGTGAAGAGCGTTGCTTCATCGGGCGTCAGTTCCATCAGACTTTCTCCGGATGCGGTGTTCGCGCAAGAAGAGTGGCCAGGTAACGCACCACGAAAAACGCGGCACCGTAGCCCACGAACGCCCAGACCTCGGTCGCCCCCGCTGTAACCAGCCACCCGACGCTCAACAGCAGTGCAATTCGGACTGCGGCACTGGGCAAAAGCACCGCCACTGGCCGTGATGCGCCCAGGGCAAAACGCACACTCGCTGCGAGGCCCGCAAAATAAACAAAACTCACGACGAGGCCGGCCCCGAAGCCCCAAAGCACACCCTGCCAATCAATCATCATGACCATCCTCCTCTTCCCTGCTTTCTCTTCCGATCCACGCCCAGGCGATGAAACCGCCCAGAGTGACGCCACCCAGAATCAGCGCAAGCACCCATGGGAAATCCTGGGGCATGGTGCGATCCAGCCAAAGCCCGAGAAACGCGCCGCCAACAGTCGGGACAGCGATCGACCAGCCGATCATCCCGAAGGCACCCAGACCGCGCAGCGGGCTTGCCCCGGGGTTTTCCCGGGCTTTCTTCAGGCGCCGGGCCCGGCGCCCGATCTCATCTTCCGGCGTTCTCCGCTTCTGAGTCATGGCATGGGCCGCTGCAGGTCTGCGAACCGCCTGACCATGCCAGCCTCCAGCCTGGACAGAGCTGACCGGGCCACCCGTTCGTCTTCATCCACCTCAATGAAGTTCTTGCGGACACTCTCCTGCAGGGTCGCCAGATCCGTGCCCGGAGCGCCGCGCCGGATCGCAACATCCACCTTGTGCCCCTGTTTCACAAGAATGCCCTCGTCGATACCGAAGATTTGCTCATGGCCGTCCTCCAGGGTCAGAATCAGCACCGACGGCACCAACGAGGTGACAAAATCGATGTGATTGGGCAGCATTCCGAAGGCCCCATTTTCGGCCACCGCGAACAGCTTGCGGGCCCTGCCCTCAAAGAGCATTCGGGTCGGCAGCCGGATAGTGACGTCCATTGCTTCAGCCAGCGTCATGCGACCACCTCTGGCAAAGCGCCAATCATGTAGTACTCACTCTCATCCCGATCGAATTCGGTCTGCTCCAGAATCGCTTCACAACCATCGAGGGTCTCGGCAATGGTCACCCGCTTGCCTTCGGCACCGGTAAACGCGGCGGTGGTAAAAAACGGCTGGGTCAGGAAGCGCTCCAGCCGTCGGGCACGGGCTACGGTGGTTCGGTCAGCCGCCGAGAGTTCCTCGATGCCCAGCATGGCAATGATGTCCCGCAACTCTTCGTACTCGGCCAGGGTTCTTCGCACCGCCCGCGCAATGTCGTAATGCCGTTGGCCGACCACCGACGGTGTGAGCATGACCGATGAAGACGCCAGGGGATCAATCGCCGGGTAAAGCCCCTCACTGGCCCGTTTGCGGGACAGCACCACAGAGCCGGACAAGTGCGAGAAGATATGGGCGGCGGCAGGGTCCGTGAAGTCGTCCGCTGGCACATACACCGCCTGAACCGAGGTAATCGCGGCACTGTGGGTGGAGGTGATTCGTTCCTCCAGCTCGGCCAACTCGGTCGCCAGGGTGGGCTGATAGCCAACCCTGGAAGGCATACGCCCGAGCAGCCCGGAGACTTCCGAGCCCGCCTGGACAAAGCGGAAAATATTGTCGATCAGCAAAAGCACATCCCGATGCTGTTCATCGCGGAAATATTCCGCCATGGTCAGAGCGGTCTTGCCGATCAGGAACCGGACCCCTGGAACCTCGTTCATCTGGCCGAACAGCATGACGGTGTTCTCGAGCACGCCAGCCTCACCCATTTCCCGATAAAGCTCCTCCGCTTCCCTGGAACGCTCACCAATGCCGCAAAACAGGCTGACGCCCTTGTGCTGCTGAACGGTGTTGTTGATCAGTTCGGTAATCAGCACCGTCTTGCCGACACCGGCACCCCCGAACAGACCGGTTTTGCCGCCACGCTCTATAGGCGATAACAGATCAATGGCCTTGATGCCGGTTTCGAGGATCTGGCTACGAACCACGCGATCTTCCAGCAGGGGTGGGAGCTGATGAATCGCGCGGCGCTCGCTGGTAGCCGGCACAGGCTGATTGTCGACCGGCGCACCAAACACATTCAGCATCCTTCCGAGAATGGCATCACCCACCGGCACCGTGATCGGTGAGCCGGTTGCCCGAACCGGCATCCCCAGGCCGAGCCCCTTTACCGGCGCCAGTGCCATGCAGCGGACCACACCCCGGTCTTCAAGCGCGGCCACCTCAAGCGCAATCTTGCCGGCATAGAGAAGCTCGCGTATCTGGGGTACCGGCTCCGGAAACCTGACGCTCACCACACCACCACGGATGGCCACCACGGTACCTTTACCGGCATCCTGCAAGGTATCCAGAGACTCGTTGTGGCTCATGACAAATGCCTTTTATTTGGCCGACACTCGAGTGCCCGCCGATCCCTCAAGTATAGCCACGGCATCCTGGAGGCGCCCGATGCCGCTGATCCCGCCAGCCTGGGCAAAATCGCAGGCGGCCTGCAGTTTCGGACCCATGGAGCCGGCAGGCATCTCCAGGGCCCGTGCCTCTGACACTGTCAATTCCGAAAGCGCCGTCGACCGGTCGGTCCCGAAATCCCGGTAGACCGCCTCAACATCCGTTAGCAGGAGCAACGCGTCCGCACCCAGTTGCCTGGCCAACAAGGCACTGGCGGCATCCTTGTCGATGACCGCCTCAATGCCGACCATGCTGCCGTCGTCCCTGCGCAGCACCGGTATTCCGCCACCCCCGGCACACACCACAACCACGCCCTGGTCGAGCAGCAACTTCAGTACGCGCATGTCCGGTATTTCCAGGGGCTTAGGAGAAGGCACCACCCGGCGCCATTTGTCGCCGTCCGGCGCAATGCTCCAGCCCGCAGCGGCTGCCCGGCGCTCTCCTTCTTCACGGTCATAGACCGGGCCCACAAACTTGGTCGGCTTTTCAAAAGCCGGGTCTCTGGGATCCACCACGACCTGGGTCAGCAAGGTTGCGACAGGCCGGTCATGTCCCAGGGCGTTCTCCAGCTCCTGTTCGATCATGTAGCCGATCATGCCCTCGGTTTCCGCTCCCAGGACATCCAGCGGGTAAGCCTCATCCGGTTTGTAGGAGGCGCCCTGTAAAGCCAGCAGCCCCACCTGGGGCCCGTTGCCATGGGTAACCACCAGGTTGTGGCCGGCCCGGACAACCGCGGCCAGCGATCGGGCCGCAATCTGCACATTGTTGCGCTGAACCTCTGCAGTCAGCGGCTCCCCGCGTTTCAGAAGGGCATTCCCCCCCAACGCTGCCACAACCAGCATGTCAGCCTCCCAGGGTCGCCACGAGGACGGCCTTGATGGTGTGCATGCGGTTCTCGGCCTGATCGAAAACAATCGAAGCGGGGCTTTCGAAAACCTCTTCAGTCACCTCCATGGCGTCAATGCCATAGGTCTCCTGAATCTCCTTGCCCACCACTGTTTCGGTGTTGTGAAAGGCCGGCAGACAGTGCATGAAACGCGCCCGCGGATTGCCGGTCTTGGCCATCAGGGCCGCATTCACCTGGTAAGGCATCAGCAGTTTGATCCGTTCGGCCCATTTTTCCTTTGGCTCGCCCATCGAGACCCAGACATCGGTATAGACGAAATCGACTCCCGCAACGGCGGCGTCAACATCCTCCGTGATGGTGATGCGGGCTCCGGTTTCAGCCGCCAGCGCCTGGGCCTCTTCCTGAACGGCCTGGCCAGGCCAGCAGGCTTTTGGTGCGCACAAGCGCACGTCCATGCCCATCTTGGCGCCACCAATCAGCAGGCTGTCGCCCATGTTGTTGGCGGCATCGCCAATGAACACATAGGCCACATCCCGCAACGGCTTTTCCACATGCTCCTGCATGGTCAGGAAATCCGCCAGTATCTGGGTGGGGTGAAATTCATTGGTGAGCCCGTTGTAGACCGGCACGCCGGCGTACTGTGCCAGCTCATCCACAACCGATTGTCCGAACCCCCGATACTCAATGGCATCGTAAACCCGGCCAAGAACCCGGGCGGTGTCCTTAACCGATTCCTTATGGCCAATGTGGGTTCCGGTCGGCCCCAGGTAGGTTACCCGCGCCCCCTGGTCGAAGGCAGCAACTTCAAACCCGACCCGGGTCCGCGTGGAATTCTTCTCGAAGATCAGGGCGATGTCCTTGCCTTCGAGCTTGGGCACTTCTGTGCCCGCGTACTTGGCCGTCTTCAGATCCGCAGACAGCTTCAGCAAAAAAGCGATTTCCCTGGGGCTGAAATCCCGCAGGGTAAGGAAGTGTCGGTTCTTGAGATTGAATGCCATAGCGTTTCTCCCTGGCTGTCAGATAGCGTCCCGGATGGTCGGGCAACTCATGCACCGACCGCCGCCCCGGCCACGGCCCAGCTCGGCGCCGGGTATGGCCAGAACTTCGATGCCCGCCGCCGAAAGCGCCGCGTTGGTATCGTCGTTGCGGTCGTAACCGACAACAACACCCGGGCTCAGGGCCAGCACATTGTTGCCGTCGTTCCACTGCTCCCGCTCGCGCTCTTCCGGCGTGTCACCGCCGGTTGGCACGACCTCCAGGGCCGGGTAACCGAGAATCTCCGCGACCACCTCAAACAGATGCCGCGAGTCCTGATTGAACGCCAGTGTTTTTGCTCCCTCACCGGGGCGCAGGTCGTAGCAGATCACGGCATCCGCCACTTCCTTGAAGGCCGTGACCACGTTGCCACCACAGAAGGTAAACACGGTGTCCAGGTGCATGGCCGACCGGGTTTTGGGCAGTTGACAGGCGATTACCCGATCCACCATTCCGCCATCAAAGAGTGCTTTTGACAGTTGCCCGATGGCCTGGGGAGAGGATCGCTCGCCCATGCCTACCAGAACCGTTCTGTTCCCCAGTGGCATGATGTCCCCACCCTCCAGGGTTGCCAGTCCATGATCTTCCAGAGGATCGCCCCAGTGCACGTTCACCTTGCCGGCGAATTTCGGGTGGAATCGGTAGATAGCGGCCATCAGCAGGGTCTCAGGCTTGCGGGCAACCCAATACATCGGGTTGAGAGTAACCCCGCCATACACCCAGGCGCTGTTATCCCGGGTGAACAGGAAGTTGGGCAGCGGCGGCAGCACGAATCCGAAACGCCCGAGGTGGTTGCCAAACAGACCGACGGGATCGAATGGCAGATCCCCCACCTCCAGACCACCAATAAGGAATTCGGCGAGTGCCTTTTCGGGCAGTTCATCCATCCAGGCCCGCAGGTCCGACACCATGCCCACGCCAATGTGGTTCCAGTTGATCCGATGATCGAGAATCCAGGCCCGGCCCTCGGGAATGGCCAGCGTTTCCGCCAGCAACTCGTTGACATCCAGCACCTCCACGCCCCGACCACGCATCACGCTGGCAAACACGTCATGATCTTTCTGGGCCTGCT
The DNA here is from genome assembly GCF_000166295.1 of Marinobacter adhaerens HP15. NCBI lineage: Bacteria > Pseudomonadati > Pseudomonadota > Gammaproteobacteria > Pseudomonadales > Marinobacteraceae > Marinobacter > Marinobacter adhaerens. The sequence continues at coordinate 4,218,993 of NC_017506.1, read as the reverse complement.
TGACCCAGAACACATCATCGAACAACAGGGCATCGCAGTTGGACGGCGTCAACCGCCGGTGCGCCAGCCCCGGCCGGCAGATGATGACCTGGCGCAGAGTCCCGGTCTCAGAGTGCACTCCAAGTGTTTGTTCAGACATGACAAAACTCCTTTTGTCGCAGGGTTACAGCGGGGGTCACAAAAGTGTGCCGACGCTGATAACCACAGTGATAAACACGGTCAGAATGAGCAGTAAGGGCCAGATAAAGGCCAGCCAGCGATCGTAGGAGACCCGCCCGATGGCAAGGCCGCCAACCACCACCGCGAAGGTGGGATTGATCAGGTTCACCAGGCCGTTGGCAGACTGGTAGGCAGTTACCACCAGATCCCGCCCGACGTTGGCAAAATCCGCCAGCGGCGCGAGGATCGGCATGGACAGGACGGCCAGGCCAGAGGACGACGGCACGAAGAAACTCATGCCCACCTCGATCCAGAACATCAGGTTGATAAAGGCCAGTTCCGGCAGGCCACCCAGCGAGGTTTCGGCGCTGTGCAGGATGGTATCGGCGATCATGCCCTGTTCCATGATCACCACAATGCCGCGGGCCAGGCCGACCACCAGCGCAACCCCGAGGAGATCCCGGGCACCATCGACAAAACTGCCGGTCAGTTTCTTCTCGCCCAGCCGTGCGATGATGCCGATCACAATGGCGGCACCAAAGAACAGAGAGCCCATCCGGGCCATCCACCAGCCCTGGGATGACACACCCCAGATCATCACGGCAAAGGTCAGGGCAAAGATAACCAGTGCAATAATCTGGATGGTTGTCAGGGTGGCGCTGTGAATCTCCTGGTCACCTCCCTGCAGAAACAGTTTCTTGTGCGCTGCCCATTGCTTTGCCACCACCGAGCGCGAGGGGTCGGTTTTTACGCGATGGGCATATCGCATAACGTAGCCGATACAGATCAACAGGCCGCCGATCAGCAGAATGAAACGCAGCACGATGCCGTCGGTGAACGGTATTCCAGCAGCATTGGCTGCAATCACCGTGGCGAACGGGTTGATGGTTGAGCCCAACACGCCGATCCCGGCTCCGATCAGGATGATGGCAACGCCTGTAACGGCGTCGTAGCCGGCCGCAAGTATCACGGGAATCAGAATGGCGTAAAAAGCCAGGGTCTCCTCTGCCATCCCGTAGGTGGTGCCACCGATGGCGAAGAGCACCATCAGTATCGGAATCATCCAGATCTCATGGCCTTTCAGATGCCGCATCGCGCTGCGAATGCCGGTATCAATAGCTCCGGTCGCATTCATCACACCGAGGAAACCACCCAGGAACAGAATAAACATGGCGACATCGATGGCATTGGCAACGTAACTGTCGGGGTCGTAGAACCCGGCTGTGGGTGCCATCAGGACATCAACGAACCCCTGGGGATTCGGATCAACGGTCTGGTAGGTGCCCGGAACTGCCACTTCCCGACCAACCTCTTCATTCATGGCGCGCTCATACTGCCCGGCCGGAATCAGCCAGGTCAGCGCGGCCACCAGAATAATCAGGCCGAAAAGAATGGTGTAGGCGGTGGGGAATCGGGAAGCAAGGTCGGTTTCAGGGTTTTCTGGCAATTTTTCGTCTTCAGTCACGATGCGTCTCCTTTCGTGAATCGCATTGTGCAGACAGGTTCCTTCCGGGAACCTCAAGAAGCCAAACACAGCCTCAGCGGCTGATGGCCACTGGTTCAGATCTGCATGAGGCCAGCATAGTGCAGCCCGCCGCTTCCTGAATTGAGATAGCGCAATTTTTAATCAACCATAAAAAAGCCCCGGGTGGAGGAGTTGGTTCCACTCGGGGCAAGAATGTCACCCGCCGGCTATGAGAAGCGGGTAACCGCCATGCAAGGTCTTACCACCTGGCTGTCAGTGCGGCACGCAGGGTCCTGCCAGGCTCATTAACTCTTACGGCTTCGGGGTTGAATGGATCAGTATTGGCCCTGCTAACATGGGGCGCCCAGGTATTGTCGAACAGGTTATCCAATGCCCAGCTGATGCTCAGATAGTCGGCGAGCGGGTGGCTCCCGGACAGGTTCAGCACGCCGTAGCCTGGCGAGGTGCCGGGATCCTGGCCGGATTCCAGGTCCACCCGGTCCTGTCGGCGGGCCAGCACCCACTCCAGTTCAATGCCATGGCCCATGTGCTGCCAGCCAAGGGTCTGAATAAACTGCACCGGCGGAATCTGCGGCAGGGGTTTGTTTTCGTCACGGTTTTCACCTCGTACCGAGGCCAGACTGCTGTTAGTGCTCCAGGTGCCGTTGCTCCACCCAAGCTGAGCCTCAACACCCATCAGCCGCGCATCGATATTGCGGTAGACGCTGACCTGATCCACATTGCGAGTGCGCAGGACGAAGTCATCCACCTGATCCACCCACACGGCCGGGCGCCAGTGCCAGCCGTTGCTCTGGCCAGGCATCGCCACTTCCACCTTGCGATGCGTCTCAGGGTCGAGAGAAGGGTTGCCTACCCAGCGTCTTGCCGGATCCATGTTGTTCCAGCTGGCAATGTAGCGTTCAGTCACGCCCGGGCTGCGGACGCTATGGCTTGCCGTAACCACCAGCGACTGGATGGGAGAAAACCGCCAATCGCTGCTTACAAAGCCACTGAAGTTGTCATCGGTCGCATCGGTGTTGGTAGTGCCGTAGATCGCCTCGTAGGCATCGGCGGCAGACATGGCCATCATGCCACTACCAAACACCTTGTCGGCGGCCCCAGCGGACATTTCCACGCGATCGTAGCGCACGCCACCACCCAGTTTTAACGCCGGGGTTACCCGGTAGAAACGCTCAGCGAAGAGGCCGAAACGGTCTCGATCCACGTCGGGCCAGAGTACCGACGTCAGCATATCCAGATTCGCGCCGCCAAACCGTTCGGCGTGCCAGTTATTGGTCTCGACATCCGCACCAATGGCCCAGTCTGTTCTGGCATCCGGACTCTGATCCAGGGTCAGACGGAGGCCCCGGGTTTCGGTCTCGGAATCGGTCAGCATTTTCATCATGGACTCACGGAGACTGAAATTATCCATGATGTGATCAACATCGGCCTGCCAGGCCAGCAGGTTCCAGTTGCCGTTGGCCACGGGCGAGCCCAGCTCCAGTCGCATGATGTCGGTATCGGTTTTCGGCGCATCCATGCCGGAGCCGGCGTATTTCACGTCCCGCTCCTCCTGACGGCTTACCAGGCCTTTGATATAAAACCCGTTATCCGCCTTCCACGCGGCATCGAGGCGGGCCTCAGAGTTCTTGTAGGCGCTGCGCACTTCGTTGCCATCGCCGTCCTCGTAATCGTCCGCCTCGTCGTAACCGCCTGCGAGCCGAAGCCAGGCACTGTCACTCCCCACTGCAGCACTGCCATTGACCAGCTTGCCATTGCCGTTGTCCGCGCCGCCCACCGTCAAATGACCTGTGGTGGCGGAATCATCGAAGACAGGCGCTGCTGTGGTGGCAATAATCTGGCCACCGGTGATCGGGCCCCAGCGAAGGGTCTGGTTACTGGTGCGCACCTCGAGCAAGGGCGCCAGTGCAGAACTCAGGCGACTGGTTGGGGGATCCATGCGATTCGGGCAGGCCCCTTCAACGCGAATACCGTCCAGAAGCACATCCACCCGCTCCTGGCTTTGACCACGAATCACCGGTTCCAGGCCGCGACCTCCCATTCGGGAGAGCGACACTGAGGGATCAGAGGACAAACGTTCAACGGGCTCTGAAGCCAACGTACTTGAGGCCTCTTCTATGCTCTGCCCCTCAGTAACATGAATGACCGGCAAGTCGGGAGAACTCTCCTGGGCCAACACTCCGGCGGGCAAGGAAACCAATCCCGCAGCACACAATCCGATGAAACGCGTTCCAATTACCGTCGCCATACAACCTCATCCTGACCAGCTCTGATAGTTGGCGCCAATCATAAACATCAGCCGGCGCCGGCGCCTGAGACCAAATGCCGCATCCCCTCGGAGGTATTACCGCGTATCCCGATGGAAAAAACGCTAGAATGCCCGCTATGGAATGGCTGACCCACTCACAGACCGGATTTCAACAGACTGCCCGCTATCTGCTGGGCATGCGTCTGGCTATTGTTGCGCTGCAGCTTATTTCGATCGCCGTGGCGGAAACCATGGTAACCCTGGCCCATCGGGCTGAAGCGGTTATCCTGCCCCTCGCCTATGGGGTTATGGCAACCCTGGCCTGGCTCTGGTTTACCCGTCGCCCACCGCGCTCGACACAGGCCGTCAGCCTGGTGCTGATTGTCGATTTGCTTTTGATCGGAGTCTGGCTTTACCTGACGGGCGGCTATACCAACCCCCTGGTTTCCCTGTTGCTGCTGCCTATCGCCGTTGCCATTGTGCTGGTGCCACTGGGCCAGAGCATTGCCGTTACCGTCGCCGGCGTTGCGGTTTATACCTCCCTGGTGATCTGGCATACGCCGGTCACCCATGGACATCACAACGCCAACCTGGCCCAGTTACACCTGGTCGGCATGTGGGTGACCTTCGCCACAACCGCTGCCATCCTGCTGCTGGTTGTCGGTGCCCTGGCACGTCGCCTGCGCCAGCAACAGGCCCAGCTCGCACAGATACGGGAAACCCGGCTGCGAGATGAGCAGATCATCGCCCTCGGACTGTCGGCTGCTGCAGTGGCACATCGCCTGGGGACGCCGCTGAACACCATGACGCTGCTGGTGGAGGAAATGAAATCCGCTGCCCCGGTCGGCGACCCCATCGCCGACGACCTCACACTGATGGAAAGTCAACTGGGCCTGTGCACGACCCACCTGCAACAGCTGTCTTCGGCGGCCGTGCAGGCCAAGACCGCGCAACTGGAAACCCTGCCAGCCCGGGACTGGGTGGCACGTCTTCGGGAATCCGCTACCCTGCTTTGGCCGGGTGCCGCCATTGAATGGCGTCAGCCTGTGCCGGACTGCCCGGTTGCCGTGGACGCCACCCTTGATCAGGCCGTTCTGAATGTGTTGGCCAACGCAGTAACAGCCAGCCCGTCCTGGGTCGCCGTTGCAGCCAGTGAGGGTGCCGATGGCCGGCTGGAACTGGTTGTCGAGGACCATGGCGATGGCCTGGAATCCACCCCGGAAGGTACGCTCGGGGACAAGGTGGTCAGTTCGGAGAATGGGCTCGGAGTTGGCCTTTTCCTTTCCAACGCCACCATCCAGCGTCTTGGAGGCACACTGAAAGCCCGGGGTAGTGCGGACGGTACCACCATCATCATAGAGCTGCCGATAACGACAGCGACCAACGGCCTAGCGGGAGAACAGGCGTGAGCAAACAACAGGCGTGGCTGCTTATTGATGACGATGACGCCTTTCTGCAGGTGCTTCAGCGCTCACTCGGACGCCAGGGCATCGAAGCGAAGCTTGCCCACGGGCATCAGGAAGCAAAAACCGCCCTGCTGGAGGGAACCTTTCACCGGTGCGTACTGGATCTGAACCTGGCAGGCGAAAGCGGCCTGCAGCTTCTGCCAGAGATTCTGGACATGCATCCGGATCTGGAAATCCTGGTGCTGACCGGTTACGGCAGTATCGCCACGGCGGTCGAAGCCATGCGCCGCGGCGCGGTGAACTATCTGTGCAAACCGGTAACGGTCAACCAGCTGCTGGCCGGATTCGAGCCGATTGATGCACCGCCGGATCTCCGGGCGGAGCCGCCCTCGGTCGAGGAAATGGAGTGGGAGCACATCCAGCGGGTTCTCAACGAAAACGAGGGCAACGTCTCTGCCACCGCCCGCGCCCTGAACATGCATCGACGTACCCTGCAACGAAAGCTCCAGAAGCACTCGCGCTGGCGTTGACCGGTACCCATAGGTATTTGGCGCAAAACTGACATTTATCAATTCACCTAGACCATTTACCCATGGTTTTTCAGGGGTATTGCGGTAGCATATGCGGCCGCTCGAACAGGTCTCACAGGGAGGAGAGTTCATTAATTTAAAGACCGGAAACTCAAATTACTGACTCTCATGCCCAGATCCCCCACGACGATTACACCACCCTCAGACATCGACCCCAAGCGCCTGGCCATGGTTGCGGCGGCTACGCCCAATTTTCTGGTGATGCTGGATGATGCCGGCCGCATTGAATGGGTTAACCCCAGCTTTGAGGAACACACGGGGTATCAGCTTGAGGAGGTGCGCGGATGCCTCCCAAAGGAAGTGCTTTACGGGCCGGACACCGACCCCGAAACCATCAAGCGCATTAACCAGAAGCTGCATCGGGCCGAAATCATTGAAGAAGACATTCTTCACTACACCAAAGCCGGACAGCCCTACTGGGTGCATACCTATTGCGTTCCGATAGGTACAGAGCAGGGCGTTGCCCCCGGTTATATCGCCATTCAGAACAACATCTCCGACAGGAAGAACAGCGAGCGGGGCCTGCGGATCGCGGCCAGCGTGTTCGACCGCAGCCACGAAGCCATCCTGATCACCGACCAGTCGAACCGGATCCTGGATGTGAATCCCGCGTTTTCGCGGATTACCGGCTATAGCCGGCAGGAGGTTCTGGGCCTCAACCCGGCGATTCTCAGCTCCGGCCGACATTCCGGGGCATACTACCGGTCCATGTGGCGCACCATCGAGAAAACCGACCACTGGCGGGGCGAAATCTGGAACCGCCGAAAAAACGGTGAAGAGTTTGTGGAGCTGCTATCCATCAGCCGCGTGCATCTGGAAGAACCCGGGCAGTATTACCATGTGGCGGCCTTCTCGGACATCACCGCACTCAAGAACCATGCGCGCGAACTCGACCGGGCGGCCAACTACGACGATCTGACCGGCCTGCCCAACCGCCAGTTGCTGGAAGAGCGACTGCGCACAGCCCGCAGCCACGCCGACCGGCAACATCGCAGCGTGTCGGTGTGCTATCTGGACCTCGACGGCTTCAAGGGTATCAATGACAAATGGGGGCAGTCGGCCGGTGACCAGACCCTGCGCACCCTGGCCGAGCGACTGACCCGTGCGCTGCGCAGCGGCGACACCGTTGCCCGGATCGGTGGCGACGAATTTGTCCTCCTGCTGCAGGGCGATGACAACCACGAAGCGGTTTATCAGCGCATTCTGGCCACCGTCGGCGATCCGGTAACGGTGGGCGATCAGAATGTTTCACTCACGGCCAGCCTCGGCATTACCCGCTACCCGGAAGATGGATCAGACGCCGAAGGTCTGATTCGGCATGCCGATCAGGCCATGTACTCCGCCAAGGAAAAAGGCCGCAATCAGTATCACTTGTTCGATCCCGGCCTGGACGAGCATCGCCGGAACCGGCGCAATCAGTTGATGGAAATCTCCAGGGCCCTGGAAAACGAGGAGTTCGAGCTGTTTTCCAGCCCCAGATCCGTGTCACGGATTGCGAACTTTTCGGTTTTGAGGCGCTGATCCGCTGGAACCACCCCCAGAAAGGGCTGGTTTCACCGGGCGAATTTCTGCCGATTGTCGAGAACAGTCACCTTGAAGTACCACTGGGACAGTGGGTATTGAAAGAAGCCATTCACCAGATGAACGCCTGGAAGGAAGCGGGAGAGAATCTGGCGATCAGCATTAACATCAGCGCTCCGCACCTGATGGACCGCTCATTTGCCGACTACCTGGAGAGTTACCTGCACAGCCACCCGGAGGTGGCACCCGGCCAGATCACGCTGGAGGTTCTCGAATCGACTGCACTGGAGGACACCCAGCGGGCCAGCAACGTTCTGGCGCGCTGCCAGAGTCTCGGTCTTCAGGTGGCGCTGGACGATTTTGGCACCGGTTTCTCATCCCTGACCTACCTGCGCACGCTTCCGGTGGACATCATCAAGATCGACCAGAGTTTTGTTCGCAACATGCTTGAGGATGCCGGCGACCGCGCCATCGTTGAGAGCGTGATCTTCCTGGCCCAGCGGTTCGCCCACCCGGTTCTGGCCGAAGGCGTTGAAACCATGGAACACGCCCGGACACTCAGGCAGATGGGATGCAATTTCGTGCAGGGCTACGGGATCGCCCGCCCCATGCCGGCAGCCGAGGTGCTGGGCTGGGCAAGGAAATGGCAGCATAGGGCCCGTTCCGGCAAGGCCGGCGACCTGCTCAGCACCGCCGTCGCCAGTGGCAAGGGCCTCTGAGCCGGAAAGCTCTACCGGTAGCGTCTCTGGTCCAGCGTGGTCAACCGGTCCGGATGGAAGACCATGAGGCCGGTCACAAAAGTGCCGTTCACGAACCCTTCGGGAATCATGAACAACGGCAGGTAACGGATGTACTCATGCACCAGTTGGTCAAACGTGTAGACGCCACTGCTCCATAGCATGAGGCACATGACACCACCAGCGGCTGCCACGGAAATGCCGGCCCCGAAGAACCCGCAGAAGAAGATATAGGCGAAGAAATTCCGGAAATCCCGCCGGCGTTCCCAGAGCATGATTCCGTGGCTGACAATGGCAGGCACCATCACGGTAATCAGCCCGTTGGCCGCAAACATGATCAGGGGTTCTCGTCCGGTAATTACCGTGATCACCAGCGCCAGCAATCCCGCCAGCACCGCAAGCGCCCACCCCAGCATCAGCGTTATCACCGTGATCCCGAAAATGTGGATGGCCAGGCCGGGAGAAATGCCTGCCCTCAACTGCCAGACGAATCCGAGCACCACGGCCGCGCCGAAGAACGAATGCTGGAGCGCGTTGTCCTTGCGTAAGGCTGGCCAGTCAATGGAGCGCACCGCCCGGACAAGAATTACCAGAAAAAGCAGCAGCGTGATGATCCACTGGCTGGTGGATAGCAGATTTTCAGTCATGCCCATAGTGAACGTACCGCAGTAACGGGGTCGGGTATGACATCTTAGCGGCTCGCCCCACCCCCGGTGCAAGCGAGCCCAGATAGATCAGGCGACCTGTCTCTCTTGCTTGCCAAGGTCGGTGAGGCGCTGCCAGGCTTCAAAGGTGCTGAGGAAAACCTCGCCACCCAGGTGGGAAAGCAGTTCCGTGCCTTTCAGTTTGTCCATGACGGGGCCTTTCACTTCCGCCAGATGCAACCTCACTCCTGCATCCTTCATACGCTCGTTAATCGCCTCCAGACTTTCGAGGGCCGAGGCGTCCACCAGATTCACGGCCGGACACATCAGCACCAGGTCCTTAAGCTCCGGCTCCCGTATCATCAGGTCCATAACCGTTTCCTCAAGGAAGCGTGCGTTGGCGAAGTACAGGCTCTCGTCCACCCGCAGGAAGGTCACCTTCGGGCACAGCTCCACGTCGTGGCGAAGCACGTTACGGAAGTGCTCGGTTCCCGGTACCCGACCAACCACCGCGCTGTGGGGGCGGCTGGTTCGATACAGAAACAGGCCTATCGAAAGCGCCACCCCGGCGATAATGCCGGCCTCGACACTGTGCACCAGAGTCAGCACGATGGTGGCGAGCATGGCGCCAAAGTCCGTGCGGGAGTAGCGCCAGGTGCGACCCAGGGCCGGAAGGTCGATCAGCGTGGCCACGGCGACGATGATGGTCGCCGCCAGGGTCGCCTGGGGCAGATAGGCAATGGCTGGCGTCAGGAATAACGTTGCCATGGCGATACCCACAGCCGCATAGGCGCCGGCGGCGGGAGTCTCGGCCCCAGCGTCAAAGTTGACCACGGAACGGGAGAAGCCACCGGTGACCGGCATGCCGCCGGAAAAACCGGCGCCCAGGTTGGCAGTACCCAGGCCAATCAGCTCCTGGTCCGGATCAATACGCTGGCGACGTTTCGCGGCCAGGGTCTGGCCAACAGACACCGACTCCACGAAACCCACAACACTGATCAGCAACGCGCTGACCGCCAGCTGCTGCCACAAGCCCATGTCCAGGCTCGGCATGGTGAAATCGGGCAGTCCACGGGGCACATCCCCGACCAGACGCACACCCTGGCCATCAAGCTGGAACTGCCAGGCCACCAGGGTGGTGACCAGAACCGCCAGAATCGGCGCGGTTTTGGTAAGAATATCCGCCATTCTCGGGGCCAACCCCATTGCCATCAGAAGCGGCTTCAGGCGTTTGCGGGCAAGCATCAGGAAAATCAGCGCTCCGGCACCGACCCCCAACGTTGCCAGGTTGGTGTCACCGATGGATCCCAACAGCGAGTGAGCAATCTCCAGAAGGTTGTGACCCGAGGCCTGGATTCCGAAGATATGCTTCAGCTGACTGGCAGCAATCACAATGCCGGAGGCCGTGATAAAGCCGGAAATCACCGGATGGCTGAGAAAATTGGCCAGGAAACCCAGCCTGAGGACACCCATCAGGGTCAGCATCAACCCAGACATGACCGCCAGCAAAACGGCACCCGCCACATATTCCGGTGTACCGGACTCCGCAAGGGGTGCCAGGGCCGCTGCGGTCATCAGGGAAGCCACAGCAACCGGCCCCACCGAGAGTGTTCGGCTGGTGCCGAAGACAGCGTAAATAACCAGGGGCAGGATACTGGCGTACAGACCCACCTGGGCAGGCAACCCGGCCAACAAGGCGTAGGCCAGCGACTGGGGGATGAGCATGACGGTAACGATGATCGCGGCCACCAGATCACTGGTGGCCTGTTCCCGGCCATATTTTGGGGCCCAATCCAGAATGGGCAGATAGCGTTTAAGATTCATCGGGAATCTCAGAACAGGTTAACCGGTACTTTCAGGTAAACCTGACCATTGTCTTCAGCCGGAGGCATATGGCCTGCCCGCATGTTGACCTGGACCGAAGGCAGAATCAGCCGCGGCATATCCAGAGTCGCGTCCCGTTCGGTCCGCATCTTCACGAACTCTTCCTCGGAAACACCTTCGTGGACATGGATGTTCGCTTCCCGCTGCTCGGCCACCGTGGTCATATGCTGATACTCGTCACGGCCGGGCGCCTTGTAGTCGTGACACAGGAAGATACGGGTTTCTGCCGGCAGAGACAGTACCTTCTGGATAGACTGGTACAGGGCGCGGGCATCGCCACCCGGGAAATCACAACGGGCGGTGCCGAAATCCGGCATAAACAGGGTGTCACCCACGAAGGCGGCATCGCCAACCACATAGGTCAGGCAGGCAGGGGTGTGCCCCGGGGTATGCAATACGCGCCCCTCAAGACCACCGATGGCGAATGTGTCGCCCTCTCTGAACAGCTGATCGAACTGGCTTCCGTCGCGCTGGAATTCGGTGCCGGCGTTAAACGCCTTGCCAAATATTTCCTGTACGTCTCGGATGTGCGCACCAATGCCGGTCTTGCCGCCCAACTTCTCATGCAGGTAAGGCGCGGCCGACAAGTGATCTGCGTGTACGTGGGTCTCCAGAATCCACTCGACCTTCAGATCGTTGCTGCGGATGTACTCGATAATCTCGTCTGCAGAACGCACGTCGGTGGTGCCAGCGGCGTAATCAAAATCCAGGACCGAATCGAGAATGGCACAGGCCTGGCTGTCCGGGTCGCGCACCACATAACTGAAGGTATTGGTGGGTTCATCAAAAAAATGCTGAACGATCGGGTTGCTCATGGCAGTCACCTCTGGAGTATCCGAATATCAATTTTAATCTAAGCATATACTATTTCGTAATATGAGGTGAAATGATCTTTTTTTATATGCGCAATGTTCCTGATGCATCAACAAGGCAGTCCCGCCCTGCCTGCTTGGCCAGATAAAGCCGGTCATCTGCCCCGGCAATCAGGGCATCGGGAGTGGCTGGCTGGTCAACGAACTCTTCGATCCCCGCCACACCCGCACTGACGGTCACCGGAATGTCCTTGTCATTGAACACAAACCTTTCCTCATGCACAGCTTCGAGAATTCGCTGCACAAACTGCCTCACGTCCCCGTGTTCCACGGCGTTGAAAACAACAATGAACTCCTCGCCACCGAAACGGGCAACCACATCCATGGAGCGGGTCTGGCTCACCAGGATGTCAGCAAAGCGCTGGAGGATATAATCGCCCCCGAGGTGTCCGATGGAGTCGTTGATCGTCTTGAAGTGATCGATGTCGAAGATCGCCAGGGCAAAACGTTCTCCCCGACGGTTACTCCGGCCCAGCATTTCATCCAGCCTTGGCATCAAGTAGCGACGATTGTGCAGACCGGTCAGCGGATCACGAATGGACTGGTTCAGCAGCTCTTCTTCCAGGCGATTGCGCTCAAGAGCACCCGACAACAGGCCGGAGACGATGATCAACAGATCGGCCTGATCCAGACGCCAGCTTCGTCGACGCAGGGAGTCAACGCCGAAAAACCCGGTGACCCGTCCACGCACCCGGATGGGCACACAGAACATGGAAGATACGCCCTGCTCCTGAAGCAGATCCCGCTCGGGTGCGGCCTCCCGCGGCAGTCGATCGACATCTTCGATGAACACCACGCGGCTGCCACTGACCATGCCCTCGATCTGTTCCTGCCACCAGTGAAAATCCTCGATCGATACCTCCTGCTGGGTCTCAATCAGGGCAGGGACACCGTCCCTGCACCATTCATGGGTATTGGTCATTACGGCGTAATCGTCGGTAAAGCAGTACAGGTAGGCCCGGTCTACCTTGAAAAACAGGCCGATGGATCGCAGGAGCTCATCAATGCACTGATCAATGGTGCCAAAGCCCAGATTGATGAATTCGGTGGAAAGGCGGGCAATGAGCCTCTGGAAACCAGCCTGGAAGGAAAACTCCGCCTCGCTCTCTCGGAGGCTCTGCTCCAGGTTTTTGTAATGCTGGATGTTATGGAACTGACCGTACCAGAGGGTACTGCCATCGGGTTGCCGCTCCGGCTCGGAGCTCACCTCGAACCACTCGTAGTCGCCATTCTGCAGTCTGAGCCGCGCGCGATACGACCAGGTTTTCAGGGTATCCGCAGAGAAACGAATACTCTCCATGACGGACTCAACGTCGTCGGGGTGGATCATCGCAAAAATCGGATCCGCGTTGTCATTCAGATCCGACGGGGCTATGCCAAAAAGTGCCTGAACACGTTCACTGATGAAGGGGCATCGATGGGACTCCCGATCTGCACCCAGCCAATAGATGAAAAGGACGCCAGGCACCCCTGAGGCCAGTTTCTGGAAAAAACGGGCAGACAAACCGGTTTGCTGCCCGTTGCCGGACCTTGACGCCTTGGACACCCTGTCCTCCCAACGGACGAATCACCCTGCTCATAAAAGAGTGTAGCCCACGCTGACAGGAAGCAAACCGATTCCGGAGACGACGAATCAGAGCGAGTCCAGACGGTTCCTGGCTTCTTCCCGCCGACCGGCATCAGCGACGTCGCGGCCCGCCCTGTCGGGTGCTTCGAGGACTTTCTGCAGATAGCTCCGGGCTCTTTCAGGCTCGCCCTGGTCCAGCAGAAAATCGCCAAAGAAGAAATTGGCATCCATACCATCAGGATTGATCGCCAATGCTTTCTGCAAATACTGACGGGCCTTGTCGTCATCACCGAAGCCCAGTGGCCAGCCAGGAACCTGGTAATAAAGGCTGCCAAGGGATGTGTAAGCCGAGCCATCCAGCGCATCAGGATCGATAGCCAGGGCCGCTTCCAGGGATTTCCGGGCGTCCTTGACCAGGCCCAGGGCACCCAGACCACCTTTGGCACCGGCGTAGGTGCTCAGCACAATACCCTGCCAGATCAGCGGCTCTGCCCGATCCGGATAATGGGCAACAAACTGTTCCGCCTCGCCAGCCAGGCCCTCGAAGGCTTTCTCTTTTTCGTCCTCCGGTACCTGGTACTGGATCTCGGCCCAGCGATGCTGGATGTCGGCCAACTCGGTCTCAAGAGCAGCCGCCCAGAGCGGCTGGGCAGCCAGACACAAGACCATCAATAAAACACGTTTCATGACAACACTCCCGGATTCAGAAACCGCCGGATCACCGGCAGTTGCTTCAGCATCGCCTTGTCGACAATTTTGGGCAGGATGCCGTTGATGACCACGAACAACTTCTCGGGCCAGCCCAGGAAACGCCGGCGATCGTCATTTTCCATGGCCGCCAGAATCTGCGCCGCCACCGCTTCAGGCGCGTCCATAGTGTTGCCAAGTGCCCGGTTCAGCTCGTTCACGGCCTCCGGGTTCATGTCCGTGGCAGTGGCTCGGGGGGCCACATAGATCACCTGAACCGGGGTATCGGCCAGTTCCCTGCGCAGGGCTTCGCTGAAACCGCGCAGACCAAACTTGCTGGCGCAGTATGCGGTGTAGCCGGGGAAACCGATGCTGCCAAAGGTGGACCCCACGAACACCAGCGCTCCCTGTTCGGCTTTTTCAAACCTTGGTGCAAAATGCCTGGCGACAATCATCGCTGACCGGAGATTGACGGCAATCTGGGCGTCCAGTTCATTAACTGTCATATTGCCCAGGCTGGCAAAGCAGTTCTGGCCGGCACAGTGGATAACGCCATCAATATCCGGATAGGCATCGCCGAGCCGAACCAGCTGCTGGTCGAGGTCCGGCGCCGCAAGATCCAGATGTACGAGCGAGACACCTTCCCGATGTTCAAGCTTTTCCGGGTGCCGGGAAGCGATAATCACCCGAGCACCTGCCCTGACCAACGGCTCCACGAGCGCCTTTCCTATACCGCCGGTGCCACCCAGAAGCAGGAACACCCGATCATGCAGCCTCATGGCGCCGCTCCTTGCGATTCTCGGGCACGGGAATGCTGTGCAGCATGTCGCCGTATAGCCGGTAGACCATACGGGCCGCCTCGATAATGGCCTGCTGATCATCCGGATCGGTGATTTCGTTCATCAGGTTCCGGAAGAACTCGAAATGCTCCTGGTCCAGAGCACCATGGGAGTAGAGGTAGCTGAACGCTTCCTTGGGCAGGCCAAGCTGTTTCTGGATGGCTTCACCGAGCGGCGTCGCCAGCTCGATCGACGTTCCCTCAAGCACCTGAACCATGCCGAAAAAGGCGGCCGGGTTACCGCGGTTAATGCGGTCATAGAGGTAGGCGACCATCAGCTCGATAGAGGTATCCGGGCTGCCATGACGAATGGCTTCCTTGTCCTCTCCGCAGGCCGCAAGATCGTTGAGGATCCACTCATGGTGGCCATACTCCTCCTCGATGTATTCCACCAACGCCTTTCGCACAAATTCCAGACGCTCGGGTAAGCGGCCACCGCAGGCCATCATCAGGGGCACGGTGTGTTTCACGTGGTGATACGCCTGGGTGAGAAACCAGGTATAGCCATTCAGGTCAAACCGGCCCTCGCGGATGGCCTCAATAACAGGCGCACCGGTTACGTGGGCGCGGGCTTGTGCAGTTTCGGACTGCAGTCGATCGAAAAATGCCATGAAAGATCCTCCTGGCGGGTTTGAAAGTTCAGAATTGGATATCGAAAGATTCATGAAAATCGGAAATGCGCCGGCCAGCAGCGTTGGCAGATCCGCCTGAATCTGTTGGCGAACAGGCCGGCCGTTTGCAGTCAGGTAGCCCTCAGCCTGGCTCAATGGCTGACGGCGGATATAGACACCGGACAAACGGGCGTAGTCCGGCAAATTGTTGTTCAGAGCGTCCAGCTGGGAGCGCAACGCTTCAGGTGAACGACCATCCTGCACCACAACGAGGGCGGAAGGGCGGGGATCGCCATCACCAAACACCACCGCCTGGCGGGCACCTATCGCCTGGATGAGTTCACTCTCCAGCCATTCCGGGCTGATGTTGCGACCAAAGCTGGTAATCAGAAGGTTCTTCGCGCGACCGCTCACCGACAGGAAACCCCCGGCATCCCGGGAACCCAGGTCACCGGTATCCAGCCATTCACCCCCTGCCGGTTCATCCCCCAGGTAACCCAGGTGGGTGTTCCCGGCCACCAGAATGTGTCCGCGGTCATCCACCCGTACCCGAACATGGGAGAGCGGTTTACCCACCGCACCTTCGCGTTCGGTTCCAGGCACGTTCAATGCAACCACGGAACTGCACTCGGAAAGCCCATAACCCTCATAAAGCGGCAGGCCGACCGCGCGGCCCCTGGCAAGCAGGTCGGACGAAACCCGTCCGCCACCAACCGCCAGAAACCGGAAAGAATTACTGTCCAGATGTTTCTGTTCGGCCGCAGACACCAGCGCCATAGCCAGTTCCGGCACCAGAATCAGGGACTGCGGCTGGTGTTCGTTGATGCCCTGCACCAGCCGGCCGATGTCCAGCCCACTGCTTCCGGTCATGCCCAGATCCTGCAAGGGTGCGACCATTACCGTACTGCCCATAAGCAATGGCAGATAAACCCCGGCAATGTTCTCCAGCAATGTGGCCAGTGGCAGGATGCACAGGTGCCGCTCAAGGTCGACGCCCTCAAGACGCTCCTTCAAGGCCAGCGTGGTGGCCGTCATCTGGGCCACCGACAGGCAGACGCCCTTCGGGTTGCCTGTACTGCCAGACGTAAAGGTTATCTTCGCGGTCTGCTCCGGCATCCAGGCGGCTGCCGCTGTTACCGGCAAATGCCTTAGCCAGACACCATGGCCAATGTGCTCACCGCCATTGCTTGCGCCCCCTGACAACAGGCAATCAAGGCCAGCTCGTTCAGTCAGGTGTTCCGTCTGGGTCCGTGAAAAAAACACCGGCACGGGGACACACACCACGCCGGCAAGCAAACAGGCCAGATCGGCAAGAATCCACGCCACGGAGCTGTCGCCACACAGGCCGGCCCGGCGCACACCAAGGCGGGTCAACTGGTCGGCGAGAGCCTCGGCCGCCTGCATCATCTGAGCGTAAGTAAAGGCCGACTCCGGCCCCTGGAGCGCCGTTTGTGAGGGTTGGACGGCCGCCTGGCGTTGCAGAAGTTCAGGCAATGTGGCCATAGGAACCTCCTGCCATCGCTTCTTCCCCGGGGGCTTCGAACTCAACCGGCTGAATCAACCGGAGCAAACCGGCGGTCCGCAGTGCCGACATGCCATCAGCGACACGAATGGCCATCACCACCGGATGATGGTCGTAATAACGCCCCCAGCCGGCACCGCCATCGGGCAACATGGCGGGATCGGCAGTCGCCAGGACCTGAGTGGCAATGCCCAGGCGATGAAAACTGTTGCGTAGCTGATCCGTGCCGGTGCACACCACCCAGTCATAACCGGCCCCATCCAGCCACACCGACAACGAGGCAAACAGAAAACGGCTGACGCCGGCTTCAACGCCCGCCAGATGGGCAATCTCCGCGATCCGATGTCGCTCGATGCCCGCAACCGGCATCACCGACTCCACCGGCACCGACAGATAATCTTCCAGGAACAGTTTTTCCAGCGCGGCGTTACGAACACCGACCGCGGCAAGAAGACTGCCCTGAGCCGTTGTCAGGGCAAGCAATGCCGGTATGCGCAGAGAAGGCTCGGCGCCATAGGCATGCAGGAAGCGCCGACGGATAAAATCCGCGACCGTCCCGGCCATTGCCGTCTCGGGACGGATCTCGTTAAACCAGCGACCGGCACAACGGATGACCGGAACCACCTCCCCGGAGTCCGGGGGACAACATGTGGACATCATCAGCGGGTCTGTCATATGGGCTCTCCAGTTTCGCTCCCCGTGGGCGCTTTGATCACGGGTACCAGATTAGGAGCAAAGCCTTAAACCAGGCTTAAGGACGGCCGGGAGAAACCTTAAGTCCGGCTTAAGGTTTTTCAGAGGTCGCGGTTAAGGCTTGCTTAAGGATGGCCCGGTAACGTGCCGGCCATCATTCGGATTCTTCCGATAACGCCCGGGTTCTTAAGTGAGGCTGTATGAGATTCCCGTTATTGCGGTCAAATGGCTGGGGCAGATTGCCACGTTTCCTGCTGGCCGGTGGCGCCGCCACCCTGCTGCATTGGCTGACCATGCTGGTCTTGATCGGTTGGGGACTGAACGCCGTTCTCGCAACCGCCACCGGTGCCACGGCTGGATTGCTGGCAAATTATGTTGGCCAGCATCGCTACGCTTTTTGTTCCAACCTGCCTCATAGAATTGCGTTCCCGCGATATCTCACGGGGGCTGCATTGGGCTGGGCCCTCAATTTAGCGGGCTTTTCGCTACTCCTGGTTACGGGTCTCAGCGTCGCCCCCTCGCAACTAATCACGACCGGCCTGGTTGCCTTTGCCAACTATCTCTTTGCACAGAGGTTTGTTTTCCATGAAGAACAGACAATCAACGTTCAGTAACCCGATGCTGAGCATCATTATCCCGGTTCACAACGAAGCCGATGTGATTCCGACCCTGTTGAAACGGCTGGATCTGGTCTGCCGCCAACTGCCGGGCCAGGTTGAGCTGCTGTTCGTGGACGATGGCAGCCGGGACGATTCTGTTGCACAGCTGCTGCGGGCCAGCGACCGTTACACCGGAATCCGTGTCGTTCAGCTCTCCCGGAACTTTGGCAAGGAAGCGGCCGTTACCGCGGGCCTTGAGAGTGCCCGTGGCGATGCCGTGGTACTGATGGACGCCGATCTCCAGGATCCCCCGGAGTTGATCCCGAGAATGGTTCAGGCATGGCAGCATGGGGCAGACGTCGTTCTGATGAAACGGCGATCAAGGGCCGGTGAAAGCTGGCTGAAACGCACCACTGCGAGCATTTTCTATCGCCTGATCAACCATATAAGTGACGCATCGATACCGGTGGATACTGGCGACTTCCGACTGATGAGCCGGCGCACCGTAGATGCCCTCAACCGGTTACCCGAACGCAACCGCTACCTGAAAGGCATGTTCGCGTGGGTTGGCATGCCAACGGTCACTCTCGAATTTGACCGCGATCCACGTCTTGCAGGCAAAACCAAGTGGAACTATCTGAAGCTCATGCATCTGGCGATGGAAGGGATTACCTCGTTCTCCACGCGCCCACTGCGGATTGCCCTGATCCTCGGCCTCTTTGCCGCCGGCGCAGGAGGCCTTTTCGGCACCTGGGAAGTTATCCGGGCACTGGCTTTCGGCATATCCACACCGGGTTACGCCTCCATGATTGCCATGATCACGTTCCTTTCAGGGGTCCAACTGCTATGCGTTGGCCTGTTGGGGGAGTACGTCGGTCGGATCTACATGGAGACCAAACAGCGCCCGGTGTTTATTGTTGCGGAAGACAGCGAAGACATTGCCCAACCGGTTCTCACCCAACTGCGAGTAGCCGGTAATGACCAGAAACATTAACACCCTGCTCTGGCTCCTGTTTGCCGTGCTTGCCGCACGGCTCGGACTGGCGGCGATACTGCCGCTGGCGGACACCACCGAACCGCGCTATGCCGAAATTGCCCGCATAATGGCCCACACCGGAGATTGGATAACCCCATGGTTCGACTACGGAGTGCCGTTCTGGGGCAAGCCACCACTGTCGTTCTGGGCGCAGGCACTGTCGTTCAAGTTGCTGGGTGTTTCTGAATTCGCGGGCAGGCTGCCATCCTGGCTGGCCAATGTCATTATCGTCTATCTGGTCTTCACCCTGCGTCGTCACCTGCATCCCGAACGCGACAGCCAAGCGGCAACGTCGGCCGGCCTCTGGGCCGCCCTGATTTACGCCACCACGGCCCTGGGCTTCCTGACGGCGGGCACGGTGATGACCGATTCGTTCCTTGCCCTCGGCTCAACGCTGGTACTGACCAGTCTTGTGGTTCGTCTTCAGGGCGGCCCCATGGTGTGGGGCTGGCTCTTCTTTATCGGTCTTGCCATCGGCCTGCTCGCCAAGGGCCCGCTGATTCTGGTTCTGACCGGGCTGCCGGTTTTTCTCTGGGTTGCGACGACCCGACGCTGGCTGGTCCTGTGGCAGCAACTGCCCTGGCTACGCGGTTCACTTTTGATGATGGCCATTGCAGCCCCCTGGTACGTTCTCGCCGAGCTCAAGACACCCGGTTTTCTCGATTACTTCATCGTGGGAGAACACATCAAGCGATTCCTTGTCAGTAGCTGGCAGGGTGATCTTTATGGCAACGCACACGAGTTTACCCGGGGCACCATCTGGCTGTACCTGGTTGCCGCCAGTTTCCCCTGGGGTCTGATCGCGATTGTTGCTTTTGGCGTTAGCCGCTGGCGCCGTCAACCTGCACCACAACAGTGGCAGCCCGTTGAAAAAGGCGTGGGCGGGCTGGTTCTGGCATCCGCGCTGAGTCCTGCCGTCTTTTTCACCCTCTCCGGTAACATTCTCTGGACCTACGTGCTTCCCGGTTTGCCGTTTCTTGCCGTGCTGGCATCCAGCCTCTGGCCGAGGGAACTTTCCGGTCGAATGCCGGCCTCCAGTCTGGCTGCAGTGCTGACAATCCCCATGATGGGGATCGCCGCCGCAGGCTGGCTTGCCCTGCACCCGGAGCAACTGAAAACCGAGCGGGATCTGGTCGCGCAAGTCGAACAACTCCCCCACATGAGCGCAGACAATCTGTTTTACCTGGGCAAGGCCCCGTTCTCGGCACGCTTCTACAGCCGTGGCGATGCTCATGCCATTGCCCAGGAAGACGTTATCGATCGCATTGAATCGGGCAACCTACATGAACCCATGGCTCTGGCTGTAGAGAAGGGCAACACCGCAATGATCAGGCGCCTTGAAGACCTCACCAGACCGATTGAGGAAAACCGTCGCTACCGGCTTTTCCTGTTGAAGCCATCCTCGGGAAATACCGCGACCAGCTTTCAGGAAAAAAGCAAAACCGGCGGTATCGATTACAATGCATCCAACGATCACCCGCTTAGCTGAAAACCAACCGGATTCCTGCTGTATGCGAATATTGCTGATTGAAGACGATCATCTTTTGGCCAACACCATGCTGGGTATGTTGCGTGACGAGCAGAACACCGTTGACTGGCTGGATGACGGCCAGCAGGCGCTCAATGCACTCCTGAACGATAGCTTCGATCTGGCCATCCTGGATCTGACGCTGCCCCGCGTGGACGGGCTGGATATAGTGAAAAAGGTACGCAGCCAGGGTATCGAGACGCCGGTCATCATCCTCACCGCCCGCGGCGATCTGGACGAAAAACTTCAGGGCCTCAATGCGGGCGCTGACGACTACCTGACGAAGCCCTTCGCCATGGCGGAACTGAAAGCTCGAATTCGGGCCGTTACGCGGCGCGGAGCCGGTTTCCGGACAGGCGGTCTGCAGGTGGGCAGGCTGATTCTGGACCCCGATTCAGGCCAGCTCAAGCTGGGGACCGAAACGGCGGCTCTTCCGCGCAGCGAATTCCAGATTCTGCACTACCTGATGCGCCACCCCGACCAGGTGGCAACCCGCCGTCGGCTGGAAGAGCAGCTGTATGGTTGGGAGCAGGGCGCAGAGAGTAATGCCCTTGAGGTGCATGTCCATCATTTGCGCCGGCGCGTTGGCAAACAGACCATCCGCACCGTCCGTGGCGTTGGCTACATGCTGGACAGCAAGGCCGCTGCGGAGGTTTCTCCCGAATGAGCCTGACCCGAAAACTGATCCTTCTGATCACCAGCACGGTGTTCTTCATCACTCTGATTGCTGCCGGCTGGGGCTTCTACGTCAGCGACCATCAACTGGAAGAGCTTTTCGACGCGGAGCTTGCCCAGAGCACCCGCATTGTCCAGGGCCTGGTTGAGCATCTCTCTTCCACGCAGTCGATGGAGCAGATCAGTCATACCCTGGAGAAGACGCTCCAACTGCCAGACGGCGTGTACCAGGGCGACGAGGAGGAGAATGAAATCCTGCCCGGCGGCGCGGGCCACAAATACGAACGGAAGCTGGCCTTTGAGGTCTGGTCGCCGGACCGGGAGCCGATTCTGGACACCCTGCGCGCCAACGATTCGCAGGGCCTGGAGCGTGGTTTCGGATGGCAGGAAGTAGCCGGATATCAATGGCGAACCTTCACCCTTGAAGATCCGGCGACCGGTTTCTGGATCCGCACGGCCCAGCGTGAAGATGTCCGGGATGAACTCAGCCAGGAAATCGCTCTCGGCAACGTACTGCCTTTCCTGATCGTGCTGCCCGTGCTGGCTCTGGCAGTGCTGGTGTCGATCCAGGTGGGCTTCCAGCCACTTAGAAAGCTCGAGAAGCCCGTACGCAACATGGCCCCGGAAAATATACACCCACTGGACGACCGGCAGGCGCCCAAGGAAGTCGCCGGTCTGGTGCAGGCGGTGAATGGTCTGCTCCGGCGCCTCAACCAGGCCCTGGAACGAGAGAGGCGGTTTTCTGCCGATGCCGCCCACGAACTGAGGACACCGCTCACGGCCCTGCGCCTGAATCTGGAAAAAGTCTACGAGAACGACCCGGAGCAATACGGCGATCTGATCCAGTCCGTGGACCGCATGGTGCACCTGGTCGAGCAGATGCTGCTGCTCAACCGCGTCGACTCTGGTGCCGATTTCACCCCGGAATACCACAACCTGTCTGCCATCGTGGAACAGAGCATTGCCGATGTGGCACCGCTGGCCCTGAAAAAGGACATCGACCCCGTGCTGCAGGACGATGCCGGTCAGGCCCTGGTCTCCTGCCACAGTGCCTTGATCAACACCCTCATGCGCTCCCTGCTGGCGAACGCCATCCAGTACAGCCCCGAACACACAAGCATCGAAACACACCTCACGCCTGCCGGTGAGGGATACCATATAACCGTGTGCGACCAGGGCCCCGGCATCCCAGCCGAGGCACGTGAGCGGGCTTTGAGCCGTTTTGTCCGGCTGGACCAGCGACTCGGTGGTGGCGCGGGTCTCGGGCTGGCCATCGCCAGGCGCATCGCTGAACTTCATGGTGGCCAGCTCACCCTGGGCGACCGGCCGGATGGCAACTCGGGCCTGTGCGTCAGCATCTGGCTCCCGGCCCGTGCCACCTCTCGTCTCAAGAAGGTTTAAGGTTGTTTTAAGGTTTGAGGAGGATACTCCGGCCCAATTGAACAGGGCCGACAGACGGCCCTGTTGATATTCCGTTTTCGAGGATGTCTTTACATGGGTCAGGAAAGAACTCTTTCGCTGGTTATACCGGCCAAGGATGAAGAAGCCAACATCGCTACCCTGCTGACCGAGGCCTATGGGGTAATGCGTGACTATCACGGCTTTGAGGTGGTGCTGGTGGATGATGGCAGCACCGACAGCACGCTGGACACAGCCGTTCGGACAGCCCGGGCCCTCGGGGGCCGGTTGTTGACCATTCGCCACGAGCGCAGCATCGGCCAGAGCGGTGCCCTGGCATCGGGTATCCGACAGGCCCGGAGTAAGTTGATTGTTACCATGGATGGCGATGGCCAGAATGATCCGGCCGACATTCCCGCCATGCTGCAGAAAGCCAACACCATGCGGAACCCGGACTTCTGTATTGCCGGCTATCGCAAGAATCGCAAGGACACTGCGTGGAAGCGCTTCCAGTCACGCCTGGCCAATCGCGTGCGGGATGCACTGCTTCATGATGGCGTGCCCGATACCGGTTGCGGCCTGAAGCTGTTTCCCCGGGAAACCTTCCTCAAACTCCCCTGGTTCGATCACGGACACCGATTCATCCCGGCGCTGGTACGAGGGATCGGCGGTGACATTGCCATCGTGGAGGTAAACCACCGCCCACGCACCGCAGGGATTTCCAAATACAACGCCTGGAACCGGACCTGGGCCGGCATCCTGGATCTGCTCGGTGTACTCTGGTTGCTGCACCGCACCCGGGTTCCTGTTATCAGCAGTGCCGGTCAGGCCGATCCACAGGGATCGGTGGCGGAGCGCTCCTGACATGATCAACAGTTCCCGCTGGCTGGTCTTCGCCGCCCTGGTGCTGATTGGCTATCTGACCATCCACAACGGCTGGCTCGACTTCATTGCCGACCAGAATGAAGTGGCGAACTATCTCCACAGTCATGGTGTCGGCGGATTGGTGGTGATTACCCTCGCCGGCGCATTGTTTACCGGCCTCGGCGCTCCACGCCAGTTGCTCGCCTTCGTGCTGGGTTTTGCACTGGGCGGGCTCAACGGGACACTGCTGTCGACCCTGGCCGCCGCCATCGGGGCCACCGGCTGTTTCCTGACCGCCCGCTGGCTGCTGCGAACGCCATTGAGCCGGCGGTTCAGCCATCGCATGCAGCAGTTTGATCGCCTGTTCCGGGAGCAGACGCTGTTGAAGGTTCTCATGGTGCGTTTGCTGCCGGTGGGCAGTAACCTGGTGACCAACCTTGTCGCAGGCTGCTCCGGGATCCGTTTCTCACCGTTCCTGTTCGGCAGCACCCTTGGCTACCTGCCCCAGATGCTGGTGTTTGCCCTGGCCGGTGCCGGTATCGGCAATGCCAATGCCTATCAGCTTGCCGTGAGCATCGGCTTTTTCATTCTCGCCTCGCTGATTGGTGCTTTTCTCTATCACAACCAGAGGGCCAGGACGCTGGCCGATTCCGTTTCCGACTCTCTCTGAGACCGAACCATGCCTGCATCACCCTTCGTCCGCCACCTGCCGGACACCGTGTTTAACCTGTCCCGCAATCAACTCCTGCTGTTACTGCTGGCCTTTGCCGCAGTCGTGATTTTTACCGGGATCGGACTACGTTCCCCCTGGCCTGCCGACGAACCGAGGTTCGCGGAAGTGGCCCGCGAAATGGTCGCCTCCGGGCAATGGCTGATCCCCATGCGGGGTGGTGAGTTCTACCCGGACAAGCCACCGGTGTTCATGTGGAGTATTGCCTTCTTTTACTGGCTGACCGGCAACCTGAAGATTGCATTCCTGCTGCCCAATGCGCTGTGTAGCCTGCTGACACTGGGACTGGTCTTTGATCTGGGCACCCGCCTGTGGAACCAGCGAACCGGTGCCATCGCGGTCATGTTGCTGATGCTTGCGCCCCAGTTCGTGATCCAGGCCCAGAAAGCCCAGATCGACGCCATGGTCGCCTGCTGGATTGCGGTTGCCTGCTACGGCCTGATCCGACACTTTTTCACCGGGCCCGCCTGGGGCTGGTACTTCGTCGGCTGGGCGTTTATGGGGCTCGGGATCATCACCAAAGGGGTTGGCTTCCTGCCGGCGCTGATGCTCATTCCGATCGTGGTCATGAAGCTTCGCGATCGCGCATTGTTCCGTGGCACGCTCACCTGGCGCTGCGCACTGGGCCCGCTGGCCATGCTGGCAGTGGTTGCCGCCTGGCTGATTCCCATGGTGCTTTACGTTAACAATCTCGGCACCGAAGAGGCCCTGGCCTATAGGAACAATATCCTGTTCAAGCAGACCGGCGAGCGCTATGCCGACTCATGGGGCCATATCCAGCCCTGGTACTATTACCTCACCAGCGTCATCCCCTCGCTCTGGTTTCCTCTTCCGCTGTTGCTCCTGGCCTTGATCCGGCCCCTGTCTGAAACCGCCCGTTACCGACCGATTATTCCTGTACTTCTGGGCTGGATTGCCCTGGTCATCGTGTTTTTCAGCCTCAGCCCCGGCAAGCGCGGTGTTTACCTGTTGCCAGCATTGCCCATGCTGGCCCTGATTCTCGCCCCGCTGCTCAGCAGCCAGAAACCGGCGGGGTGGTTTCCGCCGCTCCTGACAGGTGTGCAGTTCCTGCTCGGTATCGCGTTGATGGCGGTTGGCGTCCTGGCCTGGAACGACCACCCCAGGCTGGTTGAAAAAGTGGCCGACTACAGCACCGACCCGGCCAAACTGCACGAGGCGGGGACGTTCGTCTTCGTCATAGGACTGGCCTGGCTGATCACGCTGTTCGGGTTCTGGCGCTCCCGTGCGCTGGGGCGTCTGTTCCTGGCCATGATGATCACCTGGCTGCTGCTGGGCACCTGGGGCTATCGAATTCTTGAGCCGCTTCGAACTCCTCGCAACGTGCTGGCCGCCGTAGAACAGCATATCCCGCCCGGCGGGCAGCTCGGCATGATCGACTTCCGGGAACAGTTCCTGCTGTTTTCCAAACGCGACTTTACCCATTTCAGCTTCTTTACCGGTCGGGAACAGGAAAATCGCAATGCCTGGTTGTGGATGAGCGAAACCGAGGACAGCTATCTCCTCGTCGCCGATCAGATTAAGCTACCCTGCTTCACCAAAGAGGGTGCCATTCCCGTGGGCACGGCACACCGGGACAGCTACCTATTATTGACTGATGAACAAATGAACCCCAGCTGCACACCACCAGACAAGGTCAAACGGTTTACCACGCCTGAGCCCGGCAGTTGGCAGGATTGAGCTGGCGAGGGATTAAGAGAAGAAGAAGAAACGATGAAAAAGCATGAAATTAAAGCCCGTCGGGAAGAAAACCGTGTTGATTCCGTGAAAATCGTACGATCCCCCTCGAATGCGCACGAATGGGTCATACTTTTTAAGGATATTGAAGGAAAGACCTTTTTCCTGATATCCGACGACGATCATGTTTGCAGCTACGCAAACCTGGATGCGACCGTCGAGGCACTCGACGCTCTGGGATTTGCCCGTGCCGAAGTGCTGTTCTGACAGACCTTACCTGGTTTTGGGCAAAGTCACAGAAACCTGCAGGCCCTGACCTCCCGGGCCAGCATCCAGCCGGATATCGCCACCCATCCCCCGAATCAGGGTACGGGCAATAGCCAGGCCCAGGCCTGCGCCACCGGTTTCGCGGCTGCGTGAGTGTTCCAGCCGATAGAAGGGTTCAAAAACCCGTTCCCGGTCCGCCTCCAGAATACCCGGCCCCTGATCAACAATCGTGACAACCGCTTCTGTGTCTGTGGTTGCCAGTGTTACTTCCGCCTGCTCGCCATAATTAACCGCGTTCTCAATCAAATTACGCAGGGCACGTTTGACGGCTTCGGGCTGCCCCTGGAGTACACATCTCGGGCTGTCATCGCAGTGCACCGCCAAGCCCATTTCCTGGAGATCACCACACAGGCTGTCCAGCAGGGTCGCCAGATCATAGCGACGGTGCTGTTCGGTGGTGGTGCCCCGGATGAAATCGAGGGTGGCTTCGGCAAGATGCTGCATTTCCCTGAGGGAATCGAGAAGACGGTCCCTGTCCTCACCTTCCGGCAGCATTTCCACTCGGAGCCGCATGGAGGTAATGGGTGTCCTGAGGTCGTGAGCGAGAGCCGCCAGCAGCCTTGCCCGGTCTTCCTGGGCGCGGCCAACCTGATCCTGCATCTGGTTGAAGGCGCGGGTAACCTCACGAACATCCTCCGGTCCCTTTTCAGGAATCCGGACTTTCTCCCCCCGCCCGAACGCGTGGGCCGCCTGACTCAACTCGTTCATTGGCCGCAGTATTCGACGGACCGCCAGCAATAAGGTCAGCGTGAGCAGCACTGCGGTAATACCAACGCTGGTGAGCGTCGCCTTTAGCCACAGCCAGGAGGGCGCCGGTGGCCGGGCCCGGGCATTGAACCACTGGCCGGAAGACAGCGCCAGGGAAACACCCAGCACCGGCGGGCATTCGTGCCGGTCATCGTGATGGTCGTCATCATCACGGTGTTCTTCATACTCGTGGTGTTCATCATCCTCATCGTCATGCCGTTCACGGTCCCGATGATCATCGCGATCCCGCAGGCAGTCGTCTCCATCAGCCTCCATGGCCGTTCGAACCTGCGCCATGGGCAGACCCAGCTCCTCGGCCAGCCTGCGCCTCATGTCGGAGGACTGATCCTCGGTCAGATAGGGCGCGGGATCAATGGAAAGCCGCAGGGTCGGGCTGGAGAGTGCCCGGAGGATGCGCTCCTGCCGTTCCGGATCGGTAGTATCGGCCAGGGTATAGCCATCGGCCACCCGCTGGAGGACGTGTTCCAGACTGGCACTGCGCAACGCTCCCTGGCGCTCACCCGCCAGAATAACGATGGTGATAACCTGGGCCACCAGCAGCACCAGAATCAATAACAGCGCCAGCTGCCCACCGGCGCGCCGTGGCCACAGTCTCATTGTTCAGCCCCTTCGACCGCAGCAATCCACTGGTAGCCACCGCCCCAGATTGTCTTGATCAGCCTGGGGCTGCGGGCATCCGGGTCGATCTTTCGGCGCAGGCGGCTGACATGATTATCAATGCTGCGATCGAAAGCATCCGCCTCTCTGCCGAGGGTCAGGTCCATCAGCTGATCACGGGACAACACGCGGCCGGCGTGCTCAAGGAAGGCGAGCAGAAGCTTGTACTCGGCGGTACTCAACGACACCTCGACACCTTCCGGATCGATGAGTTGATGGCGGTCGACGTCCAGCGTCCAGCCCTCGAACGTCAGGGACTGCCCGGCCATGGGGCTGCGTTGCGGTGGCAGCGCTGTGGTACGGCGCAGAACTGCTTTTATGCGGGCCAACAACTCCCGGGGGTTAAAGGGTTTGGTGAGGTAATCGTCGGCGCCCATTTCGAGGCCGACAATGCGATCGGTTTCCTCGCTCATGGCTGTAAGCAGAATAACAGGCAACTCGGTGTGCTCACGAAGGTAACGGCAGAGCGTGAGGCCATCGTCCCCGGGCATCATGATGTCCAGCACAACCAGGTCGACGGAGTGCTGTCGCAACTGTCGCTTCATGGCATCGCCGCCATCTGCCAG
This sequence comes from Marinobacter adhaerens HP15, assembly GCF_000166295.1. NCBI lineage: Bacteria > Pseudomonadati > Pseudomonadota > Gammaproteobacteria > Pseudomonadales > Marinobacteraceae > Marinobacter > Marinobacter adhaerens. The sequence continues at coordinate 4,190,685 of NC_017506.1, read as the reverse complement.
CAGCACGCGCAGGCCATGCTCCTGAAGATAGCGGCCGACCAGATCTCGAATGTCCCGGTGGTCATCGACGACCAGGATGGTGGGAGAGTCGCTCACTCGTTACTCCGTTGATTACCGTCTGCCCTGATTATAGGGGAGTCGACTTCCCGCTTGGGCGCGATCTTGTCAAAAACCGTCGCAAATCCCTGCCTTGCGACAAGTTGCGACAAAGTCGGTGGGTCACCGAGACAATTCTGCGACGTTTCCTTGATGGAATAACTCCCGACCAACAATGACATTCCGTCATGGGTTTAACCAACCAAGGAGTTCGACCATGAAGAAAACGACCACCATTGCTGCTCTCTCCATCGCCGCGATACTCGGCGCCACGCCACTGCTTGCGTCTGCCGATGACGACTACGGGCGAGGTGACTGTGACGATCGTTACGAGAATCGCCACCACGGCAAATCCATGGGTTCCGATCTGAAGCAATACAGCACCGACGAAATGCGCATCATGGCTTACGGCCAGGCGCTAAGACGCTTCGGCCCGGGCGTGGATGTGTCCGTTGAGGAAACGTCGGATGGCACATACCGGGTCCAACTGCGAGATGCCGAGCAGAATCTGATCCGGGAGCAGGAGTTCAACCAGTACGGTGCCCCGGTTCGCGGCGGACACCGGAGCTGATTACCAACAGCCAGCGCGGGGCCCGAGAGGTGCCCCGCAAGCCTTTGATCAAGGAGAATCGCGATGACACTGATGGACGCTGACAACCGCTATGGTGCCGTTTCCCGGGCTGTGCACTGGATAATGGCGGTTATGTTGCTGGTAATGCTTGCCAGCGAAGTCTGGTTTGAAGCCCTGGAGCACACACTCTCTGATGCGTCGCTTATGGCCTGGCACCAGACCCTGGGCCTGACCATTTTCGGGCTGGTTATCTTTCGCGGTCTCTGGCGCTGGCTTAACCGCGCACGTATAACACCACCGGCTCAATGGGCGACCATGGCCAAGCTCGGGCACATTGCGCTCTATGCCCTGATGATCCTGATGCCGCTGTCAGGGCTCGCATCCTCCCTCGGTGAAGGCGATCCTGTTACCTTTTTCGGCTGGACAGTCTTTGGCTACGGCCCGGAAATCGAGTGGCTGGAAGACAGCGGGGAAGAGGTTCATGAAGTGCTGGCCAACGTGTTGTGGCTCATGATTGGCGTACACGTAGCAGCTGCCCTGGCGCATCAGTACCTGCTGGGAGACCGGATCATGAAGCGCATGGCCTGACGGCCCAAGATACAGGAAAACCCTCGGGCTCAAGCCACCGGCAGCGAATCGTCGCTGCCCCAGTCCGCCCAGGAACCATCGTAAAGAGAGAGCTGGTCATACCCGGCCAGCTCGGCCGCCAGCAGAATGATGCAGGCGGTGATGCCGGAACCGCAGGAAAACACCAGTTGATGCCCGTCTCCGGGCTGAAGGTTCGTACCGAGATGCCTGAACTTTGCCTCCAGCTCACTGACCGGCTTAAACCGGTAACCATCCAGCACCTCGGTAAACGGAAGACTGAGTGAGTTCGGAATATGGCCGCCGCGCACTCCCGGGCGGGGTTCCGGGGCCTGAGCCAGGAACCGCGCCCGGGATCTCGCATCAATCACCGAAACTCGCTCGTCGTCCAAATGCTGTAGCACGAAGGCGGAATCCCGAACCCGTCCGCGGTCCAGACGGCCCGCCATGTTCCCGGCGGAAGCCGCACTATTAATCGGGGCCGACACCGTCTCACGCCCCTCTGCCAACCACTGTGGCAGGCCACCATCGAGCACGAAAACCTGTTCGAGGCCCATCGACCGCAGAATCCACCAGGCCCGGGGAGCGGAATAGATTCCCTGGTTGTCGTAAAGCACCACCAGTCTTTCAGGCGTTATGCCCAGCCTGCGAACTTCCTGAGTGAACTGTTCCTCGGTAGGAAACGCATGGAGCTGGGACGATTCCGTATTGCAGAGCGTTCCCTCCAGATCAATCTGGAAACTCCCCGGTATCCACACCGGGTGATCATAAACGATCGGCTCCTTGCCAATAACCGTGGCCATACTCGCGTCGATAAGAACCAACCGTTCGTTATCGAGGTTTTCCTGCAACCAGTCGGTGGTTACGAGTGGGGACGCCATGGTGTGCTCCTGTTCCTACCAGAAATAAACGGCCGACTTCTCAGGCCGACAAATCGCCAGACCTTCCCGGCTGCCGTCAGGACGTTGCGGCAATCACCGAGATTTCCACCAGCAACTCCGGCGACGCCATCTGAGCCTGAACACAGGCCCGGGCCGGCGCCGTACCTTCAGGCACCCAGTTGTCCCACACCTCGTTCAGGGCTTTGAAATCGGCCATGTCTGCCAGGTAAATGGTTGCCGAAAGGATTCGATCGCGGCTGGAGCCGGCGGTCTCGAGCAGCTCGTCCACTTTCTCCAGCATCCCGGTTACCTGGGTATGAATATCGGCGTTACGGTCCTTGGCAACCTGACCGCAAAGGTAAGCAGTGCCGTTGTGTTTTACGATCTTGCTCATTCGGCTGTTGGTGGAAATACGTTCAATGGTCATGGTGATGGCCTTGTTGGGGATTTGAGTGACTATATAACCAATAACGGGCTCGAGGATAAAGCCTCACACTTCAGCCCGGCACAAACACCGGAAAACCATCCAGTTCGGCAGATAGCAAACGCTGGCCAAACAGGCTTTCGAGTGCAGAAGTCACCAGCATGTCGCGGGCCGGTCCCCAGCAGGCCTGACCGTCGGGGTACAGAAGGAGGATCTGGTCGCACCATCGCGCAGCCAGGTTGAGGTCGTGGAGGCACATGAACACGCCCCGGTCGCACGCTGCCTGCTGGCGCAGCAGCTTCATAACGGCGGTCTGGTGCTGTAAATCCAGGTGATTGGTGGGTTCGTCCAGGAGCCAGATTTCGGGGCTTTGGGTCATGAGGGTAGCAATGGCTACCCGCTGGCGTTCACCGCCGGAGAGGGTGTTTACCAGGCGATCTTTCAGGTGGATCACGTCCAGCTCTATTAGAGCCCTTTCAGCAATCGCGAGGTCATCACCACTCTCCATCTGCCAAGGCGATAACCAGGGGTGGCGGCCGATCAGGGCGGTTTCCAGTGCCGTTGCCGGGAATCCATCCTGCCGGTCCTGAAATACCAGGCCCATGCGTTGCGATACGGTCTTGCGGCGGATGCCGTCCAACGGCGTTCCATCAAGCAGCAGCTTTCCGCTTCTGGGCTCCCGCAATCCTGCGAGAGTATGGAGCAAGGTGGTTTTACCCACACCGTTAGGGCCCAGCACGCCCCAGACCTGTCCCGGTTCGATGGCCAGATTCAGGGGAACGCCTGAGCTGCGGCCCGGAATGTCGATAATCAGCGCTTCGGTTGCCAGGCGTGTCATCATCGGCTCCTATACAGCAGGTACAGGAAGGTCGGGACGCCGATCAGCGCGGTGATCACCCCAACCGGCAACTGCTCCGGCGCAATCACCACCCGCGCCAGGGTATCCGCCAGCACCAGCAGCGTACCGCCCGCCAGTGCGCAGGCCGGCAGAATCAGGCGCTGGTCGTTGCCCAGCACCAGCCGCAACATGTGCGGTATCACCAGGCCAACGAAACCAACCGAACCGGCCATGGTGACGGCGGCTGCGGTCAGCAGGCTGGCCATCAGGTAGATCGACCATTCCAGTGGCCGCACCGAAACGCCCAGCGCCGCCGCCTGCAGGGAGCCCCGTGCCAGCACGTTCAGGGCCCGGCCCAGAGGAAACACCATCAGGCATACGAGCACAAGAATGATCAGTCCCGGCCACGGAGTGGCGGCGTGGGAAAGATCGCCCATCAACCAATACAGCATGCCCGGCAATCGGCTGGCCGGGGTCATCGAGAGGATCAGGGTAATCATGGCGCCCCAGCCGGCGGCGACCACCACACCGGTAAGCAACAGCCGCGATGGGGTCCAGCTGCCACTGCCGTGAGCCAAACCAAACACCAGCAGGGTGGCCAGCATGGCACCTGCAAACGCGGAGCCGGATATCAGAAAACCGGCAGCGCCGGCCAGCATGGCCAATAACGCACCCACTGCCGCGCCACCAGAAAGCCCCAACACATAAGGATCGGCCAGGGGATTTCGCAACAATACCTGCATAAGTGCTCCGGCCACGGCCAGCAATCCGCCAGTTGCGAACGCGCTCAGGGTGCGAGGCAGGCGCAGCTCCAGAATCAGCGTTTGCTGCAACTCGGTGCCACTGCCGGTGATCACCCTCAGAGTGTCACCAAAACCGATGGACGTACTGCCAATGCTGACGGAGAGCAGTGCCGCCAGAAAGCCCGCCAGCAGCAGAATCAGGAGGGGCTTGGAAGGGCTAGAGATTGGCACGGGCCTGCTCCAGGGTCTGACACAGGTGCATGGCACCCTCTGCCATACGTAGCGTCGGGCGTGCCAGCAGGTCAGGTGGTTCAAGGAAGAGGTTGCCCGCGGCTACCGCTGCCAGGCCCGGAAACTCACGCCAGGCCTCCAGCCACTGCCTGTCGTCTGACGATCCGGCGGTAATAATGGCCTCGGGGTTGGCTTCCAGAACCGCCTCCCGACTGATCCGGGGCACCAGCCGTGGCAACTCGCCGAACACATTAACGCCGCCGCACAGGCTTATGGCCTTGCTGATCAGCTCTTCCCGGTTCACGGTCATCAGTGGCTGATCCCATATCTGGTAGAACACCTTAACTGGTCTGGCATCGGCATACTGAGATTCAAGCGCGGCCATATCTGCACGAAACGCTTCGGCCCGCTCATTGCCCAGATCCGGTAATCCTGTCAGCAACGCCAGATCCGATACCGCCGCGGCAATGTCGTCAAACGTCCGCGGAGCAAGCCAGAAAACGTGAATGCCAAGATCTGACAGGCGTTCCAGCTGGCTGCGGGAATTGCCATCCACCCAGGCCACCACCAGGTCTGGCGCCAGCGAGACAATGGCTTCCAGGTCCAGGCGATTGCTGTCGCCCACCTGCGGCAAGTCCGCAGCTTCTGCGGGATAATCGCTCCAGGCACTCACGGCAACGAGCCTGTCACCGGCCCCTGCGGAGAACAGCAGCTCGGTGGCACCCGGCGACAGGGAAACAACGCGTTGCGCGGGCTCGGCCAGGCATACACGCTGGTCCAGCGCGTCGCTTACGCAGGGCCTCTCCGCCTGTGCCAGCGAGGGCACAAGCAGAGACAGCACAAACAATGCAGCGAGCCAGGGGCGCCTCATCGACGGAGTGAGCCTCTCAGATCGGTGAATTTACTGCTGGAAATCATAGCGCACCGAGGCCATGAAGGTTCGGCCTGCGGCCAGATAGTCGAAAGGCGCGAAGGTGGCACTGTCATATCCGATGCTTGTGGCATAGCGACGGTCCAATACGTTATCCACCTTGAACGATGCCGACCAGCCAGGCTGGAAGTTCCAGGCCGCCCTCAAGTCCACAGTGCCATAGCCTGGCAGCAGGCTGGTATTCGCTGCATCGTTATAGCGGTCACTCTCGGCGATAAAGCTGGCGCCCACGGACCACTGAGAGAACAGACGATCGACATCCAAACGCACATTCTTTTCCGCACGGCGTGGTAGACGTGCGCCGGTATCACGATTCTCGGTATCCGCGTAGGTTACCGCTGCCGCCAGATTCCAGTCAGCCGTCTCAATACCGGACGAAACCTCAACGCCACGGATTCTGGCCGTTTCGACATTTTCCATGGTGCCCTCAAACGTCGCCGGGTCAGAAACATAGGTAATCAGGTCCTTCACATCGTTCTGATAGAGGGCAACATCCCAGTACCATTGGTCATATCGTCCGGAGAAACCGGCCTCGACCATCTGCCCCTCTTCTGCGTCGAGGTCGGGATTACCGGTGTAGAACGGCACCGTCAGGTAAAGATCGTTAAAGGTTGGCGCCCGGAACGAGGTCGCATAGCTGAGGCGAAAACGATGGGCGCGGTCCAGCTGATGACCAAAGGCCACGCCGCCAGTCTCCTCTTTCCCGTAGGCCTCGTTGTCATCAAGACGCAGACTGAGCATCAGATCGGTGGCATCAAAGTTCAGACGGCCCTGCCCAAAGACTGCGCTGTTGGTCCGGCTATCTTCTGTAAAGTTGCTGGTGCCATCCACTTCATCAATCATGACCTCCGTACCCAGAACCAGCTCATGAACACCGGCCGTCAGGGTGTTTTCCCAGCGCGCTGAGCGAGACAGTGTGTCGAAAGTACTGGGATTGGCTCCGAAGGTATCCTGTTCATCGCGGGCTTCCGAGAACTGGATCCTTGTGCGCCAGTAGTCACTGGCAACAGCCTCCAGATGCAGACCCATGGCACGGATCAGGAAATCGGTATCACCGCCTTCAAACTCGGTGTTGCCTTCAGACTGGAACACGGTCAGCCCTGCGCCACCGCCCAGATCAAAACTGTGGCTCAGCTTCGCCAGGCCGCCGGTGTTCCGAAAGCCCTTGTCTTCACCGCCATCTCTCAGATTGGTGCCATCGGTGTCCGAATAGACGCCACTGGCCAGGAACGAGGAACGGCCCTCCCGGCCAGCCAATCCAGCGTTAACCTCGCGGGTTTCATGGGAGCCTCCTTTTAGCTCGCCCCAACCCTGGCGTCCGGCCTCCGGTTCCAGAGTGAACGCCTGGATGACACCGCCCACCGCATCGGCACCGTAGAGGGAGCTCTTCGCGCCCCGCACCAGTTCAACCCGTTCCATCAATTCCGGAGGCAAAAACTGCCAGGGAGGGATGCCCGCAGAGGCAGAGCGCAGTCGGATACCATCGAGAAGCAGCACCGTACCAGAGCTCCCCGCGCCACGCAGGAATACGCTGGTAGTCTTGCCGTAGCTGCCGTCCGACACCACGTTGATCCCCGGCTGCGCGCGCAGCAGGTCGCGGAATTCCGCGGGCTGTTGCCGATCAATATCCTCTTTGTCGATGACGGTAACCGAAGACAGACTCTCTCCAACGGTCTTCGGCCCCAGTGTCGCGGTAACCACGATCGGGTCAAGGGCATCGGTTTCTGGGGCAGACTGGGCCGAAGCGGCCAACGGCAAGGCAGCCAGGGAAAGGCCGGCCAGTAAAACAGGGCTTTGAATTCTGAACATGAAACTTGCTCCGCACTCCGCGCGCACCCGCACGGGAATCTGGGTTTTGTTGCGGAACAGGGAATGAGGGCAGGCGGTAGACAGGTGTCAGGAGAGCGGAACCGGCATATCACCCACCCAGGTTGCCCACCGCAACATCGGGTGTTTTTCCAGGCCGGTCTCCGGGCTGGCAGGCGGAACCCTGGGTTCCCGGGCAATCACCTTCCCATGTCGTGGCGACACAGTGGCGCACAGATTGCCGTTGTCCTGCTTACCGTTGCGGGGGCAGCATCGGCCTTGCACTGGCATTACCAGGCTCACCGATTTCCCGTTTCACCCGTCGCGCTTTGCGACGGACACCTGAAAAAAGTGTGGCAAGGCTAGCAACACCCGGGTAAGCGGTCAATGAAATCCATCAAAGGTCGACATGGCCGCAGACCTCTGCCACTGCTATATTCCATGACTGACAATCACTTATTCTTCGCCAGAACAGGGAGTTTTATGCAGGCCGAGCTGGTCGACATCCGCAATCACATGGCTCAATACCCGCCGTTTGACGAGATGGCCGAGGAGCTGCTCGACAGAGTGGTTGGCGACATCGAGATTGTGTACTTCAAGGCCGGGAGCCAGATCCTCGAACTGGGTGACCCGAGCAGCTGGCTGTATTACGTGCGCAGTGGCGCCGTCGAGATCTATCGGCGCACCGGGGAGCTGTACAACCGCATCAGCGAGGGCGAAGTCTTCGGCCAGTTTGGCCTGCTGATGAATCGGAAAGTGCGCTTCCCAGCCAAAGCCCTGGAAGACGTCCTGCTTTACAAGATTCCTTACGATACGTTCCAGTACCTCTGGGAAAATGACGACAACTTCGCCGATTTCGTTGAAATTGAAGACCGAAGCCGCCTGCGATCCGCCGTTTCCCGTCGCGAAAAGTCCAACCAGCTGATGACGTCCAAGGTTACCCGGTTGATTGCCCGGGAGCCGGTATCAGCGCCCCACACCGTTCGCCTGCAGGAAGCGGCGCGGATCATGACCGAAAACGGCGTCTCCGCACTGCTACTGATGGACGAGGAAGGTGAAAAGCCCCTGCTCAAGGGCATCATTACCGACCGGGACCTGCGCACCCGGGCCCTTAGCGAAGCCCTGGCCTCGGAAACTCCGATCAGCGAGATCATGTCGGAGGATCTGATCACCATCCGCTCGAACATGTTCATATTCGAGGCCATGCTCACCATGCTGCACAACAATGTGCACCATCTTCCGGTGATGGATCGGGATGAGGTTCGCGGCGTGATTGCGCTGTCTGACATCGTAAAGTACGAGAGTCAGAGCAGCCTATACCTGGTCAGCAACATCTACCATCAGCAGGATGTAAAAGGGCTGAAGAAGATCAGCCTGGATGTGCGGGACAGCTTTGTTCGCATGGTGAACGAAGATGCCAACTCCCACATGATTGGCAGTGCCATGGCCGGTATCGGGCGCAGCTTTACACAGCGCCTGCTGACACTGGGCGAAGAGAAACTCGGCCCCCCACCCGTGCCCTACTGCTTTATGGCCCTTGGCTCCATGGCGCGGGACGAGCAACTGGTGGTCACGGACCAGGATAACGCCATGATCCTGGACGACAGCTTTGTGCCCGAAGAACACGACGAATACTTCCTGGCGCTGGCGAAATTCGTCAGCGATGGCCTTGCGGAGTGCGGCTATACCTACTGCACCGGCGACATCATGGCCACCAACCAGAAATGGCGGCAGCCACTACGCGTCTGGAAGGACTACTTCACCGACTGGATTGATAATCCGAAAGCCGAGGCTCTGTTAAACAGCAATATTTTCTTTGATCTGGATGGCATCTACGGCGAGACCGACTTTGCCGAACAGCTAAAGACACTGGTGGCGGACAAAGCCAGCAACAGCCAGCGGTTCCTGGCAATGCTGGCGCGCAACGCCCTGAACCGCACGCCGCCGATCGGCTTTTTCCGGACCTTCGTGCTGGAAGAGGATGGCAAGCACCAGAAGACCTTCAACCTGAAACGTCGCGGAACAGCGCCCCTGTCGGATCTGATCCGGGTGCACGCCCTGGCCTGCGGCTCCCGTGCACAGAACTCGTTCGAACGACTGAAAGCCATTGGCAACACCAAGCTCCTGCTGGACGACGATCTGGGCAACCTGAGGGATGCGCTTGAGTTTATCTCCATCGTTCGTATCCGACACCAGGCCCTGGCAATCGAGGCTGACCGGCAGCCGGACAACAACGTACGGCCCGAAGACCTTTCACCGTTTGAGCGCAGCCATCTCAAGGATGCGTTCCAGGTAGTCAGCGGTGCCCAGAAGTTCCTGAAATTCCGGTATCACGCCGGGGTGGCCCGTAATGTCTAGTGAGGAGCAGGCCGAGAATTCTGTTACACGCCTGCCATGGCCCGAGCAATTCAAGGCCCTGGCGGAGCAGAGCAAGTCCCCGATTCTTAAAGCCTATTACGAGAGTGGGTGTGTGTCGCCGGAGACGCCCTTATCCGAGGTGCCCTTTGTCGCGCTCGATTTCGAGACCACCGGGTTGGACGCCAATCAACATTCGATTGTCAGTATCGGTCTGGTGCCGTTTACGCTCGACGGCATCCAGCTGGGCAAAGCCCGCCACTGGATCGTGCGGCCCAAGCTCCCGCTACACCAGACCTCGATTACTATCCACGGCATTACCCACAGTGATATCGACCAGGCCCCGGATTTGAACGATATCCTGAAGGATCTGTTTGCCTGCCTGAACGGGCGTATCCCCGTGGTTCACTACCGCAACATCGAGAGATCGTTCTTCGACGTTGCCCTGCAATGGCGCCTGGGGGAAGGAATCCGGTTTCCGTTGATCGATACCATGGCCATTGAGGCTCACCTGCACCCGGACCGAAACCCGTCACGCTGGCAACAACTGCTGGGGAAGAAGCCCGTGTCGATTCGCTTGGCTGATAGCCGGCTGCGTTATGGGCTGCCTCACTATGCCGCCCACAACGCCCTGATTGATGCGGTTGCCACGGCTGAACTCCTGCAGGCCCAGGTGTTGCACCATTTCAGCCGGGACACCCGGGTGGCGGATTTGTGGTTGTGAGTCAGGCGTCGCTCTCTGATCTGACGTCATCAACCCATTTGCCATAACCGGCCTCTTCCATCTTCTCCAGCGGGATAAAGTCCATAGACGCGGAGTTCATGCAGTAGCGTAGTCCGGTTGGCGCAGGGCCATCGTTGAAGACATGGCCAAGGTGGGAATCCGCGTGGCTGCTGCGGATTTCCGTACGGGTCATGAAGAACGAGTTGTCCTCACGTTCCACCACCGCGTCTGGTGTGATCGGCCGGGTAAAGCTGGGCCAGCCGGTACCGGATTTGTACTTGTCCCGTGAAGAAAACAGCGGCTCGCCGGAGACAATATCCACGTAGAGTCCTGGCTTCTTGTTGTCCCAGTATTTGTTGTTAAACGCCGGCTCGGTGCCGTCTTCCTGGGTCACCTCGTACTGCATATCCGTCAGGCGCTGCTTCAGGACATCCTGGGCCGGCTTTTCAAAGCTTGCCGGATCGAAGCCAACGCCCATCTGGCCGGGCTCTGTGCTGGCGCTTTCATCGCCCACCAGATCGTCACTGGCGTCCACTGTGGCATTCTCCTGGAACCGGGTGTAATCGAGCTCGTAATCTTCGCCATACACCTTCTCGATAAACTGATAGCGTCCAGAGTTGAAGGTGTAGAAGTTGTAGCGCACGGGGTTTTTGTCGTAATAATCCTGGTGGTATTCCTCCGCCGGGTAAAATTTCTCAAACGGCACGATTTCGATCACCACGGGTTTCTCGTAAACTCCGGATGCCTCCAATTCTGCAACGGCCGCCTCGGCCAGGCGCTTCTGCTCAGCGTTATGGTAGAAAATAGCAGGACGATACTGCTGGCCGCGGTCCACAAACTGACCCTGATTATCGGTCGGGTCCATCATCCGCCAGAGCGCCTGCAACAAGCCCTCGTATGTCATTTCGTTGGGGTCGTAATAGACCTGTACCGCTTCGGTATGGCCAGTCTGCCCCGAGGCAACCTGCTTGTAGGAGGGGCTTGCCTCTTTCCCACCAGAATAGCCCGAGACTACTTCCACCACGCCCGGCACCCGCTTTTCGTACCCGGCCTCAACACACCAGAAACAACCGCCAGCAAAGGTCGCCACGGCCAGACCCGGTTGATCCGGTGCGTATTTGCTCATCTGCGACTCCGACTTTTCGGCAACCGCGTAGGTGGTGAACAGACCAACTGCAGAGACAAATGCCACTGCGGAAAACAGACCCATAATCTTGCGTTTCATCAGATATCTCCTTCACGTGATTCCATACCTACAGCGTAGGGCGGTGGATTCACGAAAACGTTCACCAGGTATTACGAATTCATAACGCTGTGGATTTTTCGCCGCCCGCGACCGAGCTGTCGCGGGCCAGGGGCAGCCAGACACTGAAAACGGCGCCATCGGCATTGCGTACCGAGAGTTTTCCCTGCTGCAGCGTCACCATTCGCTGGGCAATCGCGAGCCCCAGACCGGCATGGCCCGTCCTGGACGCACCTGCGGCCTGATAAAAGGGTTCGAAGACGTGCTCCAGGTCCTCATCATCGATACCGGGGCCAGCGTCGGCGACGGTAATTTGCGCACCCCCGGCCTGTTCGACAACGCCCAGTGTGATCTCCGTATCTTTCGGCGAATGGCTGATGGCGTTGCTGATCAGGTTATCCAATACCCGCTCGGTCATGGCGATATCCGCCAGCACCTGGACCGGAGCGACGGAAACAATCGACAGGGCAACGCCTGCGCGCTCCGCCTCGGGTTGGTGCTTCTGCACCACGTCATGCAGCAGTTCGGCAACCACAAACGGTTCCGTCTTCGGCTGTTTCTCCCGGGCATCCAGTGCGGCAAGTTCAAACAGTTCCTCCACAAGGCGACCAAGCCGGTGGCTTTCGGTCAGGGCCACATCCAGGAAACGTGCCCGCTCCTCGGCGGCGAGCGTGTCCTGTTTCATGCGCAAGGCTTCGATATAACCCTGGATGGATGCCAGTGGCGTTCTCAGATCGTGGGAGACCTGGGCAACCAGCTGCCGGCGCTGGGCATCCTTGTGTTTCAGAAGGTCCAGCTGGGCAACAATTCGCTGGGCCATCTGATCGAACCGGGCGGCCAGGTAATCAATGTCATCGCCTTTGCCCGCCACCGCGGCGGCGCGCTCCGGCGACATGCCGCGCTCGAAGGATTCCACCCGCTCGGTCAGCCGCGACAGCCGACGCGTCAGCAATCGGAAGAACACCAGCCCGGCCAGCAGGCCCACGAACAGGCTCACCGCCAGCGCGCCCGCGCCTAACTGGAGGAGCCGGTTACTGTGCACCATGCTCTCGGCCAGGTCGTACTCCTCGCCGCGCAGAACCACGTACAGATAACCCGTTGGATCCGCAGCCGAAGGCACCGGCGTTACCGAGAACACCTTCCGCCGGTCATGACTGCGCGGATCATCGCCGGGCAGCGGGTAAGCGCCCGGGTTTTCAAGCAGCGTGCGTACCGGTTCCAGGGATACCCGGTTGCGCTTGATCTTGTTCGGGTCGGCGGAGTAGGAAAGGATATTACCTTCGGTATCCAGCAGGTAGATTTCGATACTGGGGTTGATGGTCATGTACAGCTCGAAGAGCTGCTTCAGGGCATCGCGGTTGAGCTTGCCATCGGTTACGAGGTTGCGGTCAGACACCAGGTTACGGGCGAGGTCGCGGTTCAGCTGCTGGTTGACCGCAGCCGAGTATTCCCTCACCGAAGCCAGACTCAGAAAGGTAAAGAGCCCACCCACCACAAGCAGCAGCAGGAACAGACCGATCGCCAGCCGGGCATAAAGGGTGCGGAAGACAGACAGGGCCATCGCTAATCCATGAACCGATAGCCAACACCCCAGACCGTCTGGACGTATCGTGGGTCGGCGGGATCGGCTTCAATCTTGTTGCGCAGTCGGTTGATGTGGGTGTTCACGGTATGCTCGTAGCCCTCATGGTTGTAACCCCACACAGAATCGAGCAATTGCGCCCGGCTGAACACCCGGCCCCGATGGGAGGCAAAGTGCCAGAGCAGGTCGAACTCGCGGGCGGTCAGGTCCACTTCCCGATCATCCACAAACACTCGCCGGCGAACCGGATCAATCCGAAGCCCGTCCACCTCAATCTCATCAGCCTGATCGCCGGCAGGCGCTGCCTGAGAGAGTGCGTCTACCCGTCGGAAAAGCGCTTTGATGCGGGCTGCCAGCTCCGCCACGCTGAACGGCTTCGTCAGGTAATCGTCCGCGCCCATCTCCAGGCCCAGGACCCGATCCAGCTCTGTGCTCTTTGCCGTCAACATCAGAACTGGTACGTAGCCCGGACAGGCACGAATCTCGCGGCACACCGCCAAACCATCCAGGCCAGGCAACATCAGATCCAGAATAACCAGGTCGACGCCGCCCTCACGGAACCGTTCCAGGCCGGTATCCCCCCGGTCCACGAGCACAGGCTTCATTCCCAGATCTGAAACCTGCATACGGACCAGCTCACCGATGCCGGGGTTGTCTTCAATAATCAGTACCGTTCGCGTCATGGTGATGGGCTTCGCTGAATTTGCCGGTGGCTTTCGATGCTTTCATGGCAGAGTGTAGGCGGAAAAGTTCACAAAACCATCACAAGCCCTCAGAACCGCGCGCATAGCCGGCTCCGGGTTTAGCCGTTAAAATGAATCCAAATTCGGGCATGAGGTTTCAGTGGCAGACAAAACCGTAACCAGGGCAACACCGGCCGAGGCGTTCAAGCGAGCACGTCGCATGTGGCTCAAGGGTGAGCGCATTCACCTGGCGCCGCTGGCTGATGAGCTTGGAATTGGCCGCGCCACCCTGTTTCGCTGGGTCGGCAACAAGGATCTACTGATCGGCGAGATTCTCTGGTCCCTGTACGAACCCCTCTGGCGACAGGCCATGGCCGAAACGCCCGGCACTGGCGTGGACTACATTGTCGGCGTGTACCGCCGCACCAACTCCGCGATCCTGCACTTCGAGCCGCTGCGGCGATTCATCAACCAGGATCCGGAATATGCCCTGAAAATCCTCACCTCGTCGCAATCCATTCTCCACACCCGCACGGTGGAAACCAACACGCGGATGCTGAAAGACCAGGTTGCGGCCGGGCATATCAAGCCACCAATGAACATCTTCAGCCTGTCTTACTTCATGATCCGACTGGCAGAGTCCTGCCTTTACAGCGACATCATCGCCGGGCGGGAACCCAGGGAGGCAGAATTGGAGGATGCCTGTACGGCCGTGCGGATTTTGCTGGGAGGAAAAGCGTAGAGCGGATCACTCAGAACTCGCTCAGGTCCGGGGTGGGGTACCTTTTCTGGCGGGAAAAAATGTCTGAGCGCAGCGAGTTGTTTTTCCCAGAAGAAAAGGTACCCCACCTCGGGCCCAGCCCGCATCTCAGCAGGCCAGGCAATTAGCGTTTACAGCTGAAGCGAGCGAACTTCCAGAAACTCCTCCAGTCCCCACTTGCCAAATTCGCGGCCGATACCGGAATGGCCGAAGCCGCCAAACGGTGCCATCGGGTTAAACGCACCACCGTTCACGAATACCTGGCCAGTGCGCAGCTTGCTGGCAATTTTCTTGGCCTTGGCGTCGTCGCCGGACCAGACTGCACCGGATAGCCCGTACTGGGTGCCGTTGGCGATTTTCACCGCTTCGGCTTCGTCGTTGTATGGGATCACGCACAGCACCGGCCCGAAAATTTCCTCCTGGGCGATGCGGCTGTCCGGTTTTACGTTGCCGAAGACGGTCGCCTTGACGAAGTAACCTTTCTCGCATCCCTCGGGCGCTTCCGGCCCACCGGCGATGAGCTTGGCGCCTTCCTGGACACCCAGTTTGATGTAGTCGATCACCTTGTCACGCTGCTGGGCAGACGACAGCGGGCCCAACCGTGTGGTTTCTTCCAGCGGATTACCCGGGGTCATTTTAGCCACGGCAGCGGCGGCCAGTTCACAGGCCTCGTCGTGCTTGTCGGCCGGAACCAACATGCGGGTGAGCGCGGTGCAGGTCTGGCCGGAGTTCAGCAGGCAGTTGTTGATGGTACCTTTAACGGCAGCCGCCAGGTCGGCGTCCGGGAGGATCACGGAGGCGGATTTGCCGCCCATCTCCAGGGCGAAGCGTTTGAAGTCATCGGCTGCGGCGTGGGCAATCAGGTTGCCGGTGCGGGTGGAGCCGGTGAAGGACACCATGCGCACATCCGGATGCTTGATCAGGGTATCACCCACGGTATGACCATAGCCGCACACCATGTTGAACACGCCCTTGGGCAGGTCGGTGCCATCGAGGATCTCGGCAAGGATAAACGCCGTCTGGGGAGCGATCTCCGAAGGCTTGAGCACCACGGTGCAACCGGCCGCAATCGCCGGAACGATTTTCAGGATCACCTGGTGCAGCGGGTAGTTCCAGGGGGTAATGCAACCAACCACACCGACCGGCGCATATTGCACCTCGGAGTTGCCGGACTGTTCGGTGAACGGGAAGTCGGGCAGCAGTTTCAGGTAGCTCTTGGTCACGGCTGCCGGCATACCAGCCTGGATCGGCGTGGCCAGTTTGATGGGCATGCCCACTTCCCGGCAGACGGTCTCGGCGATTTCCGGCGCGCGCTCTTTCAGGCCCGCGTGCAGCTGTTCCAGCACCTTGATCCGTTCTTCCAGGGTGCTTTCCGACCAGCTTTCAAACGCCGCATCGGCGGCAGCAATGGCCTGTTCCATCTCATCCGCGCCGGCGGCGGGAACGCGGGCAATCACGTCACCGGTGCCAGCTTCGTGAACGTCGATCATGTCACCGGCCCAGCTAACCCATTGGCCGTTGATGTAGTTCCTGTTCAGCTCGTTCATGCTTCCCCCTTCATTCAAATACGATAACGCCACGGGCGTTCTTGCCTGCCACCATATCATCGAACGCCTGTGCGGCTTCTTCTATGGGGTAGGTCCGGGTAACCAGTTCATCCAGCTTGAGTTTACCAGCCTTGTAAAGACCCAGGATCCTGGGGAAATCATGCTGCGGCCTTGCCGAACCCAGCCAGCTGCCTTTCAAGGTTCGCTCGTCCGCCGGCAGGGTGAGGGTGGTCAGCGAGGTCTTGTCCTTCGGGTCTGCCACACCCACGACCACGGCGGTACCGCCACGGCCCAGACTCTTGTAGGCCTGTTCCACCACCGGCCCGGCACCGACGCATTCGAAGGCGTAGTCAACGCCGCCGGTCATTTTCTTCACAGCCTTGGCGGCGTCCTCTACCTCGTTGATATTCACGGTGTGGGTGGCACCAAACTCTTTCGCCATCGCCAGCTTGGCGGGGTTGCTGTCCACCGCCACGACCATCTCGGCGCCGGCGGTCACACAGCCCTGGATGGCGTTGAGGCCAACGCCACCGATGCCAAACACGGCGGCTCGGGAGCCGGGCTCCAGCTTTGCCGTATTGAAGACAGCGCCGACACCGGTCATCACAGCGCAACCCACCAGGGCGGCGTTCTGCATCGGCACGGTTTCATCCACTTTTACGCAGTTGTCGACGTGCATGGTGGCGAACTCGGCCATCACGCCGCAGGCGCCGAAGACGTTCAGGGGCTCGCCGTCCGCGCCTTTGGTTCTGACCGTGCCATCCGGCAGGTTGAACATGGCCTTGCGGGCGTTCTCACAGAGCACCGGGCGGCCACGAACACACTGGCTGCATTTGCCGCACATGGATATGAAGGTACTCACCACATGGTCGCCTTCCTTGAAGGCCGTGACGCCCTCACCGACTTCGACAACCACGCCGGCGGCTTCGTGCCCCAATACAAGGGGAGGCGGGTAGGGAATCTTACCCGTGGTGGCGGACAGATCGCTGTGGCAAACACCGCAGGCCGCGATCTTGATGGTGATTTCATCCCGCTTGGGGCCTTCTACCGTGATGGTTTCCACCTGAACAGGCTGCCCCCATTCCCGGCAGACGACGGCTTTTGCTTGTCTGTCCATGCATTTCCCCTTTTGGTCAACAAGGGGTCAGAAGAAAGCATTCTTCTGACCCCGATCTCATACAGGCCGGCTTCAAGCCACCTCGAACAGGCCAGCAGCACCCTGGCCACCGCCGATGCACATGGTGATCACCACGTATTTCGCCCCACGGCGCTTGCCTTCGATCAGGGCGTGGCCTGTCTGGCGGGCGCCGGTAACACCAAAGGGGTGGCCGATGGAAATTGAGCCGCCGTTTACATTCAGCTTCTCCATGGGAATGCCCAGGCGGTCACGACAGTAAATCACCTGCGACGCGAAGGCTTCGTTCAGTTCCCACAGATCAATGTCATCCATGGTCAGACCATTGCGCTCAAGCAAGCGCGGAATCGCATACACCGGGCCGATGCCCATCTCATCCGGCTCACAACCCGCCACAGCGAAGCCACGGAAAATACCCATGGGTTCAATGTTGTGCTTCTCGGCATAGGTACTGTTCATCACCGTGCACACGGAGGCGCCGTCCGACAGCTGGCTGGCGTTGCCCGCCGTGATGAACTGCTCCGGACCACGCACCGGCTCCAGACCCGCCAGGCCCTCAAGGGTCGTATTCGGGCGATTACACTCGTCACCTTTCAGGGTCACCTGCTTTTCACTGACCTCACCGGTTTCCTTGTCCTTGACCAGCATGGTGGCATCGAACGGCACGATCTCATCGTCAAACTTGCCAGCCTGCTGGGCCGCCGCCGTGCGCTGCTGGGAAATCAGCGAATACTCATCCTGGGCTTCACGGCTGACGTTGTAGCGCTTGGCGACAATATCCGCCGTCTCAATCATCGAAAGGTACAGCTCGGGCTTGTTCTTCATCAGCCACTCGTTGGTGGCGTGGAAGCTGTTGATCTTCTCGTTCTGCACCAGGGAAATGGACTCAACGCCCCCGGCCACCATGGCGGGTACTTTCTCGGACACCACCCGCTGTGCCGCCAGGGCAATGGACTGCAACCCCGAGCTGCAGAACCGGTTGATGGAGAACCCGGCAGTGGTCACCGGAAGACCGGCGCGGATGGCCGCCAGACGGGCAATATTCCGGCCCTGGGCGCCCTCCTGGTAGGCCGCGCCCATGATCACATCCTCAACAATAGACGGATCAATACCTGCGCGCTCAACAGCATGCTTGATAACGTGACCTGCCATATCCACGCTGTGCGTGTTGTTCAAAGAGCCCCGGTAGGATTTCGCAAGGCCGGTGCGCGCGGTGGAGACGATTACTGCATCAGACATAACAATGCCCTCAATTTTTGAAACATGTAGGTCGGGTTGGCCTAAACACTCAGCTAAGCCGGTCGTGGGGCGGGGTGTCTTTTCCGCCGGGAAAAGATGTCTGAGCAAAGCGAGTTGCTTTTCCCAAAGGAAAAGACACCCCGCCCTGCGACCCGCCCGCCAAGTTACAGGTCAGCGAACTTACGGCCTTCAGCAACCAGCTTCTCGAGCAGAGCCGCCGGCTCCCACTGCTCGCCACCAACGGTATCCTGGTACTTCTTAACCGCTGAAAGAATCGTATCCAGACCTTCCTGATCGGCCCAGAACATGGGGCCACCGCGATAGGCCGGGAAGCCATAGCCGTAGATCCAGACAATGTCGATATCCAGAGGACGATCGGCGATGCCTTCCTCCAGGATCTTCGCGCCCTCATTGATCATCACATACACGCAGCGCTCGAGGATTTCCTGATTGGTAATCTCCCGGGGCGTAATCCCCTGTTCCTTGCGGAACTGCTCGATCAGCTGCTCCACTTCCGGGTCGGGAATCGGCTTGCGGCTGCCTTCCTCATACTTGTATACACCTGCCTGGGTCTTCTGACCAAGGCGGCCCTGTTCGGCAAGCTTATCCATCCAGCTGGCGGGAATGTCTTCGCCAGCCTTGCGGCGCTCTTCGCGAATCCGGTAACCCACATCAATCCCGGCCAGATCGGACATCGCGAACTGGCCCATGGGGAAACCGAGATCGGTCAGCACCTTGTCGACCTGCTGCGGGGTGGCGCCCTCGTCCACCAGGGACATAGCCTCGGTGCCGCGCTTGTGGAGCATCCGGTTGCCGACAAAGCCGTAGCAGTTGCCAACCATGACACCGACTTTCTTGATCTTCTTGGCAACCGCCATCACCGTGGCTTTGACCTCGTCGGAGGTCTTGCTGCCACGCACGTTCTCCAGAAGCTTCATCACATTGGCCGGGCTGAAGAAGTGCATGCCCACCACGTCTTCCGGTCGCTTGGTGGCAGACGCAATCTCGTCGATATCCAGGGTTGAGGTATTGGACGCCAGAATCGCACCCGGCTTGCAGACCTCATCGAGCTTGGCAAAGATTTCTTTCTTGATGGCCATGTTCTCGAACACCGCCTCGATGACCAGGTCAACGTCCCGGAAATCGTCGTAGGTCAGGCTCGGGGTGATCAGCGCCATCCGCTGTTCCACCTGCTCCTGGGTCAATTTGCCCTTCTTCGCGGAGTTCTCATAGTTGCGACGAATGATAGCCAGGCCCTTGTCGAGGGCCTCCTGTTTGACCTCGACGATGGTGACCGGAATACCCACGTTGACGAAGTTCATGGCAATACCGCCACCCATGGTGCCGGCACCAATTATGCCAACGCTCTTCACGTCACGAACCGGCGTATCCTTGGACAGTCCCTTGACCTTGGAGACTTCACGCTCCCCAAAGAACGAATGGATCAGACCGGCGCGCTGGGGCGATTCCATGCATTCCATGAACAGTTCCCGCTCGCGCTTCATGCCTTCGTCAAAAGGCAGATTGAACGCCGCTTCCACAGCGTCGACACACTTGAACGGGGAGAAAAGACCCCGGGCCCGTTTCTTCAGCTCGTCACGGAACTGGTCAAAGACATCGCTGCCCTTGTCCGCCTCGATTTTGTCGGTGATATCCCGAACACGACGTACCGGCTTGCCTTCGTCGACTACTTTCTGCGCATAGGCCATGCCCACTGCGCGGATATCGTCGCCTTCTTCGACGGCATCGAGAATGCCCAGTGCCAGGGCATCCTTGGCGCCGACAAATTCACCGGTGGTGATCATTTCCAGGGCTTTGCGGGCGCCGGTCAGGCGCGGCAGCCGCTGGGTGCCGCCAGCACCCGGCAGAAGGCCTAACTTCACTTCAGGCAGGCCTACCTTGGCGCTGCTGATCGCAACCCGGTAGTGACAGCTCAAAGCGGTTTCCAGGCCACCACCCAAGGCGGTGCCATGGATCGCGGCAACCAGCGGCTTGTCGCTGTTTTCAAAAGTGTTGACCAGTGTCGGCAGCGTGGGCTCCTGCATGGGTTTACCGAATTCACGGATGTCGGCACCGGCAATAAAGGTGCGTCCTTCACAAACCAGCAGGAGCGCCCTGGCCTCTGTATCTTTCTGGCCCTGCTCCAGGGCCGCGAGCAGACCGGAACGAACAGCCTGGCCGAGGGCGTTTACCGGCGGGTAGTTCACGGTAATAACGCCGATGTTGCCTTCCCGGTTATAGCTAACGACCTCAGACATGATTTCTCCTCGCATTCGTTCTGAAATATGGTTTTAACTAGCGAAACATGCGTACGATTTAATACAAGTTCGTTTGTGGTTTCAACCACCCATTAAACTACAGGCACAAAAAAACCGCAGGGGTTCTTCTGCGGTTTCTTGGTTTGGAGTTTGTCGGGAGGTGGCGAGTAGGCCCTACAGAAACACGCTGTGAATACATCCTTGTACGCTCGGCTCCGCCATCCATGGCTCCGCACGGTTTCTGTAGGGCCTACTCGCCACCTCCCTTCGTTACTTCACGGCTGTTATCAAACACCCAAAGATTCTATATCGCCTGCCAGCATGGCCAGCTGGTGGGCAATGGAACCGCGAAGCTTTTCGGCCGGCACCAGGTAGGACGGCGCGGCACAGGTCAGGGCCATGATGGTGCCGTCCTGCAGGTGTATGGGCACGCCGGCGGAGTTGATATTGCGGTCCCACTCGCCGATGGACAGGCAGAAGCCGTGTTCCTTGTAATCCTTCATGGCCTGGTCCAGGCCGGCCTTTTTCTCGGGCCAGTCATCTCCGAATTTGGCGGCCATGGCGTCGTCGATCACCAGGCGGGCCTTGTCGCTGATGGCACAGTAGTAGGCGCGGCCGGCAGAGGTGGTGGCCATGGGGAGCTTCAGGCCGATGTCCATGCGCAGCAGGGAGGCTTCCGGTGGCAGGCGGTTTTCCACATAGATCATGTGCAACCTGTCACGGCAGGTAAGGCCGACCGACATGTTGGTCTGGCGAGCAAACTCGTCCATGTAGGGCTTGGCCAGTTGGCGAACCTTGAGGTTGGACACGTAGGCATAACCCAGTGCAAGCACCCCGGAACTCAACTGATACTTTTCCAGCTGGGTGTTGTAGCTGAGGTAACCCAGCTTGGTAAGGGTGTAGGTCATGCGCGACACGGTCGGCTTCGGCAGCCCGGTGATGCGGGCGATGTCCTGATTTCCCAGGATGACAGGCCCCTGGCTGAAGGCGCGGAGCACGTCCAGGCCGCGGGACAGGGCCTCGACGAACTTGCGGTCTTTCTCCGGCTTCACGGGCTCACCGTCAGTGGATGCCACTTTCAGTTCGGGTGAGATCTGCTTTTTTCCTGCCATAATGGGACGTCCTCCAACCGCGTCGCCCGCTCCGGTAACCGGTGTATTAATATGGTGAATAATCAAGAATTCATCATTTTAATCGCTGCAGAAATCAAGTACCAGAAAGTCTTTTCAAAATCCGTACCAAATATGAAACACTTATTACTTATGTTTCAAATTTGGAATCGCAAGGCGGTATTGTGTACCGACTTTTCCGAATTTATCCGATTTACTGTTCTGCATTGCAAAACAAACTAGCAGCCATCGAACCCTGTGACGACCCCCGGAGGCAAAATGAAGATTCTTTTTGTGGCAGGCGACCCGAAACCCGAGCGCTGGACAGTGCCCATCAAGGAACTGCTGCCGGAAGCCAAGGTTTACGTCTGGGATCCGGAAGGGCCCGCTGTTGATGCGGATTACGCCATCGTGTGGCAGCCACCCGAGGCCCTGTTCGAGCGGGAAAAGCATCTGAAGGCCGTATTCAATCTGGGGGCGGGCATTGACGGACTGCTCAAGGTTGCCAACCTGCCTGAGGCACTGACGGTTGTGCGTCTGGAAGACGCGGGCATGTCTGTGCAGATGGCAGAATACGTGCTGCATCAACTGCTGGAAGCCAGCCGCGAGATGGAAACCTACCGTGAGCAACAGCGTCAGGGGGTCTGGAAAATCCATCGGCCTATCAAACGCAGCGAGTGGCCGGTGGGTGTCATGGGACTGGGCCATATCGGCAAGCGGGTTGCTAGCACGCTGGCCAATCTGGACTATCGGGTGAGCGGCTGGGCCCGCGGAGAGCATAGCCTGGAAGGGGTTAGCACCTATGCCGGTCCGGACGAGCTCGGTGACTTTCTGAAAGCCACCCGGGTTCTGGTCAACACCCTGCCCCTGACCGACAACACCCGGAACATCATCGACTATGAACTACTGAGTCAGCTTCAACCCGGCGCCGTGCTAATCAACGTAGGCCGGGGTGAACACCTGGTCGAGGACGACCTGCTTCGGGCCCTGGACGACGGTACCTTGCTGCGCGCATCCCTGGATGTATTCCGGAAAGAGCCCCTTCCGGAGGGACACCCGTTCTGGCAGCGGAAAGAAATCACCATTACCCCGCACATCTCTGCGCGAACCCTGCGGGATGCCACCATCGAGCAGATCACCGGCAAGATACGCGATCATGCCCAGGGCCTTGCCATTACGGGAATCGTGGACACCGAACGGGGCTACTGATCCACGCCATGTGCAGCGTCGGTCAGGTCAGGGCCGGCGCCAGCCAGGCCACCAGCGCCGTAAGAACCAGCAGTACAGGCAACGCGATCAGCGCAAACAGGCCGTTCCACCGAAACGCCACAACCCACCGGGAGATCTGCCCGAACCGGGACAGCAGCATGACGGAGGGGCCAAAGGGCGAGAGCATCATGGCCAGGGAAAAGCCGATGACCAGAGCCACGGCGACTGGCAGCAAATCCATCCCCTCCGCTACCAGCTGGGGCAGCAAGCCCGCCTGGACACTCAGAACCGTGATGGGAATGATGCCGATCATGGAGAACATGGGCAGCATCAGCATGCCCACAACGGCGACCAGGAACACGCCGCCACCAGTGGCGACAAGGCCAGCAAGCGCATCCGCCGGAATGACCGCAGACAGGGCAACTCCCAGGATGGCAGAGGCGGCAAAAATGGCCATTTCATTCTGCATGGCCCATACCTGGCCCGCACCCTCCTTCAAAACCGGCATTAGCGCCCGCTCCTGCGAGAGCATGTACAGCAGCGTTACGGTGGGCACCGACAACATGGCCGCCACCGACACCTTGAAACCGGTCGTCGCCACCAGGCCCGCCATCACCGTGAATACCACCAGGATCAGCGCAAGCAGGCGCCCGGTGCCCGGCAACCAGCCTTCAACGGCGATGCGCTCACTGCTGACCTTGCGGAAGCGCCGCTGTTCCAGCACCCAGCCAATCAGCACCATCAGAAGCGCCGCAACCAGACCGAATGGCAGCAGCTGTGACCAGCTGAGTTGCGGCAGTTCGCGGGTAAGAATCGCCACCGCCACACTGGTGGGCGCCACCAGCGGCACCAGGGCAAAGCCCCTGAGGGCACTGATCAGAACGCTCCGTAACCACTGCAGGCGCGACTCGCCGCTGATACCGCGCTCACGCAGTGTTTCAGAGAGGCTTCCGCACAACAGGTTCATCATGCCAAAGCTCAGAACCGTGGCTACGCCACAACTGACCAGGGCGTACTTGGGATAAAGCAGTATAGGCTTTCCACCCAGTAGTACATCGTGAATCCGGCGCAATACCTCGAACCGGCGAACAAGGCACTGCATCATGCCCAGGCTACCCAGAAACGCAGAGTAGAAGGCCGCGTCAGACGCCGCTTTCAGCAACTGCCCGGCGTCGAGAGATCCGCGCCATGCAAAACCGCCGAGGACCAGCAGGGCGATTACCAGCAGCATCCGGGCGTACCCCTGCAGACGACCGGCCCCTGCCAGAAAGGCAGAGACAAACATAACGCCCGCCACAGCACTGAGCTCGCGGCTCTCCAGGCAAATGGCCACCAGCTCGGTAACCACCGCCAGGGACACCAACCACTGGAGCATGCCACTCAACACGGGGGCACCTGGTCAGCCTTGAACACTGCTTGCATTTCCATAACACCCGGATTAGTCTTTCGGAAGCAAATTACAAAACTGTGTTTCGCTGAATGAAACACCGTTGACACAAAGATAGCACAGATTGGCCTCTCGCCCCTAGCGTCGGGCCTTCGATATTCGCTTTCAGGAGAGTACACAATGGCTTCCGCACCCTGGAATGATCTGCTGGGTTTCGACGCCCAACTGGACGAAACCGAGCGTCAGGTACGAGACAGCATCCGCAGCTTCTGTGACGAGCAACTGATGCCCGGAATCACCGAGGCCAACCGGCACGAAAAGTTCGATCGCTCTATCTTCAACCAGATGGGTGAACTCGGCATGCTGGGCGCGACCCTACCGGAAGAATACGGTGGGCCCGGGCTGAACCATGTCTGCTACGGCCTGATTGCCCGGGAAGTGGAGAGAGTGGACTCGGCCTACCGCTCGGCCCTGAGCGTTCAGTCTTCCCTGGTCATGTACCCGATCTATTCCTACGGCAAGGAAGCGATGAAAAAACGCATCCTGCCCAAGCTGGCCTCCGGCGAGTACGTTGGCTGCTTTGGTCTGACCGAACCCAATCACGGGTCCGACCCCAGCGGCATGGAAACCCGAGCCAAAAAGGTCGACGGCGGGTACCTGCTGAGCGGTTCAAAAACCTGGATCACCAACTCTCCGATTGCAGATGTCTGCGTGGTCTGGGCCAAACTGGACGGCAAGGTGAACGGTTTTGTGATTGAGCGTGAGGGTGCCACGGGCCTGGAAACGCCGAAGATCCAGGGCAAGTTTTCCCTGCGGGCCTCGGAAACCGGCTCCATCTTTATGGACGAGGTGTTCGTTCCGGACGAAAATCATCTTGAGGTGGAAGGGCTGAAAGGTCCGTTCAGCTGCCTCAACAAGGCCCGCTTCGGCATCAGTTGGGGGTCTCTGGGCGCCGCTGAATTCTGCTGGCACGCGGCCCGCAACTACACCCTGGAGCGCAAGCAGTTTGGCAAGCCCCTGGCCGCCAACCAGCTGATCCAGAAAAAGCTGGTGGATATGCAGACCGAGATCACCATCGGCCTGCAGGCTGTTCTGCAACTGGGCCGCATGATGGATGCCGGCACCGTAACGCCGGATGCCATCTCGTTGCTCAAGCGCAACAACTGTGGCAAGGCACTGGATATCGCCCGGGTTGCCCGGGACATGCACGGTGGCAACGGCATCGCCGACGAGTACCATGTGATCCGTCACGTGATGAATCTGGAGGCCGTGAACACCTATGAAGGCACCCACGATGTCCACGCCCTGATTCTGGGCCGAGGCCAGACAGGCATTCAGGCTTTCAGTTGATCTCGCCCGGTTAACCCCCAAACGAAAACGGCCCCTCAAGATGAGGGGCCGTTCTGCATCACGCTCTGGCGAACCTAATCGATCTCGACCAGAACTTCTCCGGGCACCACACGATCACCCTTGGCAATAAACACGCCGGAAACCTTTCCGGCCGTGGTCGCCTTTACTTCGGTTTCCATCTTCATGGCCTCGATGATCAGCACCGGATCGCCGGCCTGAACCTCGTCACCTTCCTTCACCAGCACATCCACGATGTTGCCGGGCATGCTTGTGGTTACATGACCTTCCTTGGTGGCGGTGGCCCGGCCACCACTGGACCGCGCGCCCTCGCCGTCTTCTCCCAGCGAAGCCAGGTGGATTTCCTCCGGCACCCCATCGACGGTCATGTAGAAACGACGCTCATTCTCACCGGAGGGATTGGCGCCGGTGACGTGAATATCGTAGCTCTCACCATGAACCGTGATCTTGAATTTGCTGGAGACCGAGCCGCCCGACGAACCGGTGGGAATCGGCTCCAGGGGCTCCGGCTGCAGCGTACCGTCACGCCGCTGCTCAAGATACGCTTTGGCCTGATCCGGGAACATGGCGTACGTGAGCACATCCTCTTCGCTGGTGGCCAGTTCGCCCACCTGTTTGCGCAACTCGTCGAGTTCACGGGGGATCAGGTTAGCGGGGCGTTCTTCAATCAGATCCTCCTTGCCGACGGCGCGCTGCTGAAGCGATTTATCAACCGCAGCCGGCGCCTTGCCGTACCAGCCCTGGAGGTACTTCTTCACCTCGTTCGTGATGGACTCGTAGCGCTTGCCGGCAAGCACGTTGATCACCGCCTGGGTACCCACGATCTGGGAGGTGGGTGTTACCAGCGGCGGGTAACCAAGATCCTTTCGAACCCGCGGAATTTCCTCGAATACGTCCTGGATGCGATCCAGCGCGCCCTGTTCCTTCAATTGGTTGGCGAGATTGGACATCATGCCACCGGGCACCTGGGACAGGAGCACCGAGGTATCAACACCGTTATAGGCGCTCTCGAACTGGTGATACTTCTTGCGCACTTCCCGGAAATGGCGTGTGGCCTTGTCCAGCAGCTCCAGGTTCAGCCCGGTCTCCAGACCGGCATCGTGCAGCGCCGCCACCAGTGATTCCGTGGGCGGATGGCTGGTGCCGCCGGCAAAGGCCGACAGCGCGGTATCAATATGGTCAACGCCTGCTTCCATGGCCGCCCACTGACACATGGGCGCCATGCCCGAGGTGGCGTGGGAGTGCAGGAAAACGGGCAGATTGAGGGTCTGCTTCAACTTACCGACCAGCTCAGCAGTTACCGCCGGCGTGAGCAGCCCTGCCATGTCCTTGATCGCGATACTGTCCGCACCCATGTCAGCCATGGCCTTGGCCTGCTCCAGGTAGGCATCAGTGCCATGTACCGGACTCACGGTGTAGCAGATGGTGCCCTGTGCATGCTTGCCAGCCTTCTTGACCGCCTTGATGCTGGTTTCGAGATTGCGCACATCGTTCAGGGCATCAAAAATGCGGAACACATCCATGCCATTTTCGGCAGCCTTGGCCACGAATGCCTCAACCACGTCATCGCCATAATGGCGATAGCCCAGCAGGTTCTGGCCGCGCAGCAACATCTGCAGGCGGGTATTGGGCAGGGCCTTTCTCAGGGTCCGCAGGCGCTCCCAGGGATCTTCCTTCAGGAAACGCACACAGGCGTCAAACGTGGCACCCCCCCAGCACTCCAGGGACCAGTAGCCGGCCTGGTCTAGCCACTCGCAGGCCGGAAGCATGTCTTCCGTGCGCATCCGGGTGGCGATCAGAGACTGGTGGGCGTCCCTGAGAATAACGTCGGTAATATGAATCTTGCGCTTGGTCATTGGGATCTCTCCGATGTTCTTTTACAGGCCCGCCTGCGCCGCAATGGCTGCGGCAATGGCTGTGGCGATGGATTCCGGGCGGGTTTTGCTGCTGTACTCAAGCAATTGGGGGTTACGTTCCACAAAGCCGGTATTGAAGTCAGCGGCCTGGAAATCCGGGTGCTCGAGAATCTGCTTGTAATAGGGGATGGTGGTCTGGACGCCGTAAATGCCCATATCGCCGAGAGCACGGCGGGAGCGGGCAATCAGCTCGTCCCAGTCCATGGCCCAGACAATCAGCTTGGCGCACATGGAGTCGTAATACGGGGGAATCTCGTAACCGGTATACATATTGGCATCGGTGCGCACGCCCGGACCGCCGGCGGAATAGTAGCGGCTGATGCGGCCGAAACTCGGCAGAAAGCCGTTCTTCGGATCTTCGGCGTTGATGCGGAACTGGGCAGCAAAGCCCCGATAGGAGATGTCTTCCTGCTTGAGGCCCAGTGGTTCGCCGGCAGCGATCCGTATCTGCGCCTTGATGATATCCACCCCGGTGATTTCCTCGGTGATTGTGTGCTCAACCTGAACCCGGGTATTCATTTCCATGAAGTAAAAGCTGCCATCGTGGTCCAGCAGGAACTCGACGGTGCCGGCATTTACGTAACCACACTGCTTCGCCACCCGTTTGGCCAGATCGCCGATGTATTCGCGCTGACTTTCCTCAAGCTGCGGCGACGGCGCCAGCTCAATCAGCTTCTGGTTGCGGCGCTGGATCGAGCAATCCCGCTCGTAGAGGTGGACAACATTGCCATGGGTATCGGCAAGAATCTGGACCTCGATGTGACGGGGCTCGATGATGCACTTCTCAAGGAACACCTCGGCACTGCCAAAGGCTTTGGTGGCCTCGGAGATTACCCGCTCGAAGTTCTGGCGAAGCTCTTTTTCATTATCGCACCGGCGAATGCCTCGCCCACCCCCACCGGAGGTGGCCTTCAGCATCACCGGATAGCCGATATCGGCGGCCTGGACGACGGCATCCTCGACATCGGCCAGGTTGCCTTCAGAACCCGGCGTTACCGGGACACCCGCGGCAAGGGCCGTCTGGCGGGCCTGGGTTTTGTCGCCCATGGATGAAATAGCATTCGCCGACGGTCCCACGAACGTAATACCTCGCTGCTCACAAATCGCAGCCAGTTCCGCATTCTCCGACAGGAAACCATAGCCGGGATGCAGTGCATCGCAGCCGGTTTCCACCGCCATATTCACAATATGGTGGGGGTTCAGGTATCCCGACAGGGGGTCCTTGCTGATCTGATAAGCTTCGTCGGCTTTTTTGACGTGCAGGGAGTACTCGTCAGCCTCCGAATGAATAGCGACCGAGCGGATGCCCAGTTCGCTGCAGGCCCGGGCAATCCTGACCGCAATCTCTCCGCGATTGGCGATCAGCAGCTTCCGAATAGCCATGGAAAATCCTCCAGGTGATGGAAGTCGTTTAAATCGAAAGGTTGGTTCGAAGGGCAGGCACGCCCTTCAGTCAGCAAAAGCTCAGATGCCAGGTGGCGCCTGCGGCAGGACCGGAAAGCTGGCGCAATGCACCACGCCCGAATAGCCCCTGATGCCCGGAAGGACTCCGGCCGGGTGAAGACTGAAATCCCGCATGCGGTTGCCATGGGAAAGCCCTCCCTCCTGACCACCGTCGCTTGTCACATCCGACAATAACGGGCAGAAAGCCGCATCACAGGACAGGGGGGCTGGCGCAGTGTCCGAAGAATGGGTAGGCAATGAAACCAGGCCCAATGCCAGAATTATGAAGAGGCTTAACACCTGCGTCCGGCATTTTTGTTGGGCGTCCTGCATGGGCGTCCTTTGATGTGACTAAAGTCGTAGAGAGTGTCACGTGATTACGGCATCGGTTCAATACGGTTTTCTGGGTAATAAACATCGTTTTTTTCGATGCTTTCCCGGTTCCATGGGAATCATCGGCGCCCCGGGGAGCGCCGATGGCAGCTGCCAGACTAGAAGCCGCCTTTCACCACGTGGACGATCTCATAGAACTTGGTTGCCCGATGCTCCAGATCGATCGCCAGGTCCAGCCGCTGCAGAAGCTCTTCGGCACAGACCAGTCCCCGGAGATAGGAACGGGAAGGCTGATGCCGGTCGTCATCCAGCACAAGCAGATACCCTTCATGAACCTCACGGAATGTGCTGACCAGGTCGCCCACGGTTGCCGCCCGCAAATCCTGATAATGGATAGCCGGCAGCTCACTTATCGGGCGCATGATATCGCGAACCCGAACGTCCTTGAGGGGCACTCCCTGTCGATGGGCGACACTCATGGCCTTCTCGCCGTTCACATCTTCGATGGCCAGAATGCCCAGACAATCCCCCGCCTGGTTTTCCACCACCTTGAAAGACGTATCGGCAAGTCTCATCCACAACCTCGCCTCCGAAACGGACATATCGGAACTCAAAACGGACAGGCGCTGCTCGGAGAAGTCTGTCAGCAAGTGGACTGCCGAATCCTCGCTTCCTATATGAGACAGGGGTTTGGCGGTGGGTAACGCGCCGGTGCGTCCCAGATCCTGTACTGGCAATGCGTTGAATACACTGTTCATGGTAAACCTCGTGAATCTGAATTCAGGTTGGAGTTCCCTGTGTACACAGGGACAAATCCGTAATGGTCAGAGTTAAACGAGGCTGGGCGGGCCCTGGGGCAGCACCGGGTAGCTAAGCAGCCGGAGCGGTGGCTGAATGAAATCGAGGCTGGCCGAGAAGACAGCCCGGAAATCCCCCCCTGGGAACAGAAGGGGTGAGGTGATCGAAACAGATGCATCCGGCGACGAGGGGTCGCCGGTCCCGTCAACCGAGATCAGCGTGGGCGTCAGGTGATCGTCTAGTTGAGGATCCAGTGCCGGGTGGGACGAGCCATTGAGAAACACCACAAACAGGCCTGTGATCAGCACTGCCATGAGGCTGAATTGCAGGGTGCTTCTGTTAATGGAATAACTCGGCATATTCGGTGTCTGCTGTTGTTAGCTGAACGACTCGCCTTTTACAAACATATAGGCTTTTGTGCCCAATGCAAGCTCCAAACCGGGTTAAAACTACGCAATGTAATGCCGGGTTCCGGGAGAAACTCCTTCGGCAACGTTCGAACGTTCCTCCACTTTCAAGCTTTTTGGTTTCGCCTAGCGGTACACGCTTTTGCATTTTTATTGACATATACCCGCCTTTTCTTCGAATATGGGGATATTCTGCCATGCGGTATATGTTTTCGCTTTCCAGCAAGAGAGGCTATTCATGAACTTGAATTACACCACCGAGGAGCTCGCCTTCCGTGATGAGGTCCGCGCGTTCCTGGATAAAAAGCTGCCCGGGGATATTGCCGCCAAGGTCAAGGGGTTCCGCCGGCTTTCAAAGGAAGACCACCAGCGCTGGCAGAAGATTCTCAGCGAACAGGGCTGGTACGCCACCCACTGGCCGGAAGAATACGGCGGAGTGAACTGGAGCCCGGTCCAGAAACACATCTGGGATGAAGAATCCTCTCGCTATGGCGCGCCGCGTTCCGTGCCTTTCGGCGTCAACATGGTGGCGCCGGTCATTATCAAGTTTGGCACCGAAGAGCAGAAGCAGAGATACCTGCCAAGAATCCTGAGCGGAGAAGACTGGTGGTGCCAGGGCTATTCCGAGCCGGGGGCCGGTTCAGACCTGGCCTCGCTCAAGACCCGGGCCGTCCGCGACGGCGATCATTATATTGTGAATGGCCAGAAAACCTGGACCACCCTGGGCCAGCACGCCAACATGATTTTCTGCCTCGTGCGCACCAACACCGAAGTGAAGGCCCAGGAAGGCATCTCGTTCCTGCTGATCGACATGGACACCCCGGGCATTACCGTGCGTCCCATCATTACCCTGGATGGTGAGCACGAAGTGAATGAGGTGTTCTTCGAAGACGTGAAAGTGCCAGCAGAGAACCTGGTGGGCGAGGAAGACAAGGGCTGGACCTACGCCAAATATCTGCTGACCTACGAACGCACCGGTCTGGCAGGCATTGGCATTTCCAAGGCTGCACTGCAGCACCTGAAGGAACTGGCCACCCGGCGGGTGAAGAACGGTCGTCCACTGATTGAGGATGCGTCGTTTGGCCAGCGTATTGCCCAGGTCGAGATTGATCTGATGGCCGCGGCAATCAGCAATCTGCGCATCATCGCATCCGTGGAGGGCGGCGGCATGCCGGGAGCGGAAAGCTCCATGCTGAAGGTCCGCGGCACCGAAATCCGACAGACCATCAATGATCTGGCCCGCCGGGCAATTGGCCCCTACGCCATCCCCTTCGTGGAAGAAGAACTGGATCTGGACTATGACGGCGACTTCCTGTCGGACGAGAACGCCGCTCCGGTAGCGCCCCAGTACTTTAATAACCGCAAATTGTCGATTTTCGGCGGGTCCAACGAGATCCAGAAGAACATCGTGTCGAAAATGATACTCGGGCTTTAAGGAGGCGACCATGGATTTCCGACTGAACGAAGAGCAGCAGATGCTGCAGGACACCGTGGCCCGCCTGGTGCGCGGTGAGTACAGTTTTGAAAAGCGCCTGGAGTACAGTGAATCCGGGCTGGGCTTCAGCGCGGATTTCTGGAAACAGCTGGGTGAGCTGGGACTGACGGCCGTGCCATTCCCGGAAGAACTCGGGGGCTTTGGCGGAACTGGCGTTGAAGTGCAGAGCGTGATGACCGAACTGGGACGCGGCCTTTGCGTAGAGCCCTACCTGCAATCGGTCGTTCTGGGTGGCGGGCTTATCAGCCAGGCCGGCAACAGCGCCCAGCAGGAACAGTGGCTTGGTGGCATTGCCAGCGGCGAGATTCGAGCGGCTGTCGGGCTGCAAGAGCCTCAGAGCTTCTACAACCTGAACGACGTCGACACCCGGGCCGAGAAGTCTGATGACGGTTACGTGCTGAATGGCCGCAAGGCGGTGGTGATTGGCGGGCATTGTGCCGACGTGCTGGTGGTGTCGGCCCGAACCTCCGGCGACAGCCGCGATGCCGAAGGCATCAGCCTGTTCCTGATTCCGGCTGACGCGGAAGGCGTGGAGCGCCGGACCTACCCGACGATTGATGGCTCCAAAGGCTGTGACCTGTTCCTGAACAATGTCCAACTGGGCACCGACGCCCTGCTCGGAGACGAAGGCAAGGCGGCCGAAGTCATCGAATACCAGAGTGGGCGCGCTATTTCCGCGCTGTGCGGCGAAGCCGTGGGCGCCATGGAAGTGGCCTGCGACCTCACTCTGGAGTATCTCAAGCAGCGGAAGCAATTTGGCGTGCCCATCGGCAAATTTCAGGTGCTACAGCACCGGATGGTCGACATGATGTCCGAGCTGGAACAGGCCCGCTCCATGGCCATCCTGGCCGCGAGTGTTGCCGACGAGCCCCAGAGCGACGAACGGCGCCGGATTCTCGCTGCCGCCAAGAACGTGATCGGCCGCAGCGGCCAGTTCATCTCTGAACAGGGCATCCAGTCCCATGGCGGTATCGGCATGACCTGGGAGTACAACTTCGCCCACTATGCCAAGCGCCTGGTGATGATCAATCATCAGCTCGGCGACGACGACTTCCATCTTGAGCGTTATGCAGCGTTGTTAAAGTAAAGCGGATACCGCCACGAAGCGGAGATCCGGACCCCTCAAACCGATCTGCCTCCCCCGTTGAACAGACAGTAAACGGCGGGAGGCTGATCCTCCTGCCCCCTATTCTTGAGAGACGAGGAAAACAGGTTACAACCTGAAGCGATAGGAATAGGATAATAACTGACCACTCATTGAGACCGAGCAGACCGAATTAATGCCTTGAAAGCTTATTTATAAGCGATTTTATGTGCATTTAGAAACTTTGTCTGTTGGGAATTTTCTCTGTAATATCATTGTCTTGGAAACCGAGGCACACGATGAGTTTAGGTCAGGCAATCAGGCGTTTGAGAAAAGAGCGGGGAATGACGCTTGCGGATCTGGCAGAGCGTTGCGACTCTCATGTCGGTAACCTTTCCCGCATTGAACGGGACCAGGCAAGGCCAAGCCTTGAGCTGCTCTACCGCCTCGCCCAAGCGTTAAGCCTGTCACTCACCGACATTTTCTCGGTTGCCGAGAAGAAGCAACTGGATTCCGAGCAGGTCGCCCTGAACGCAACGTTCATTTCGCTGCTCGAACAGGATAGACAGCTGCTGCTGGAGTTTGCGCAACTGCTCCAGCGCCGGGCTTCTCAGCCTATGGGCTCGGTGTATGTTAACCGGGACCCGTTACCGGCCGATAGTGCCCGCTCCAATGCAACGGAAAGTGACGAGGAACAACCCTCAGGCTGAGTGAGTTACAACCAGAACAGTCAGCTCTTTTCCTTCCATTCCTCCTCCTGCAAGGCCCGCCACATCAGCTTGCCCGTCGGTGACTTCGGCAACTGGTCTACAAAGTCGATCATGGTCGGCACCTTGTAGGTCGCCATCTGTTCCTTGCACCAGGCAATGATGTCCCCAGCCGAGGTCTGGCCCTCGGCTTCCGGCGTCAGAACAATGCAAGCCTTCACCGTCTCACCCCGCTT
The DNA here is from genome assembly GCF_000166295.1 of Marinobacter adhaerens HP15. Taxonomy (NCBI): domain Bacteria; kingdom Pseudomonadati; phylum Pseudomonadota; class Gammaproteobacteria; order Pseudomonadales; family Marinobacteraceae; genus Marinobacter; species Marinobacter adhaerens. The sequence goes on along the minus strand of NC_017506.1, from coordinate 4,156,561 downwards.
GGGGTCCGGCGCGGAAATGATACAGACCTCGTGTATCGCCGGATGCCGGTACATCATCCCTTCAACTTCTGATGGCCATACCTTGTAGCCCGAGGCGTTGATCATCCGCTTGACGCGATCAACCATGAAGAAATAGCCGTCTTCGTCGTAATAGCCCAGATCGCCGGTCCGGAAGAATTGCTTGCCGTCGATTTCCACAAACGCCGCCTCGGTTTCCGACGGCCGGTTCCAGTACCCCCTGGTTACCTGGGGCCCACAGGAAACAATCTCCCCGGTCTCGCCCGGACCTTTCTCCTCCAGCGTATCGACATCAATAATCCGGCTATCGACATCGAAAACGGGAATGCCCAGGCACTGGGATTTGGGGTGGGCATTGGGATTAATATGCGTGGCTGCCATGGTTTCCGAGAGGCCGTAGCCCTCGATGTAGTCCAGCCCGGTCATCCGCTTGAGCTTTTCGGCCACGGCAGAAGGCATTGTGGCCCCGCCGCCGCCAATCATGTTGAGGCTGCTCAGATCGTATTGGCCAATATCGGGGTTTGAGAGAAAATCCACCGCCATGGTGACGATGTTGGTCCAGCCGGTCACTTTGTAGCGTTCGATCAGCCGTGATGCGGTGGTTCGGTCCCAGCGCGTCATGATCACGGAGGCCGCGCCCGCGGCTATGGGGCCATTCATCGAACCCGTCATGCCGGTAACGTGGAAAAACGGCAGGGTGGCGAGCTGAACGCTGTCCGGTGTGGTCAGGTTCCAGAATATCCGGTGGATAGCCGTGGCCATCACCGACCGGTGGGTGTGCATACACCCTTTCGGCGCACCGGTTGTGCCGGAACTGTAGGGAATCACCGCCAGGTCATCCGGCGTGGCCGTGTGAGGGCCCGGTGCGTATCCGGCCGCCATGGCCACTTCCCAGGTAACAACGCCAGGCAGGTCCCGAGACCAGACCGGCGCCGCCACTTCCGCAGGAAGGTCCAGATCTGTCTCGGGATCAATGTAGGTGCTGTAGGAAGCCACCACCACCTGGTCAAGATTGCTGTCGCCGATCATGGGCGCAATAAAGCCAGCCAATTCCTGCCCCGCCAAACAAACCGTGGCTCCGGTATCGGCAATAAAGTGCTCGAGTTCCGCCGAGCGGTTCATCGGATTCACCGGTATCACCACGGCATCGGCCCGCAGGATGGCGTAGTAGGAGATCACATACTGGGGAGAGTTCTGCATGTACAGCAGCACCCGGTCCCCTTTCTTCACGCCCTGCTCCTGCAGGTAACCCGCCAACGTCTCGACTTCCTCATTGAGACGCCGGTAGGTGATCGGCGCGTCGTAGAAAATAATGGCGGTATGGTCCGGGTAGCGCCGCGCCGAAATCTCCAGGTTGGTGTAAACACTGGTTTTCGGAAGCGTCATGGTTTTCGGCAGTTCTTTGGGCCAGACCTTGTAGTGACGATCAAACATCTTGTTATTCTCCAGGGTAAATCTGATATCTCAGGACGTCGCACCTTCGCAGGCAATCTTCCACCCGGTGTCCGCCAGCAGGCTCGCCCGCTTGCCAACTTCCAGGGCGTTGGCGTTTGCGGCATTGCCATCCAGCGCCCGCTTGTAGACGCCCTGCAAAATCGCCGCGAGGCGGAACAACGAAAACGCCAGATACACATGCCAGTCTTCAATGCCTTCTCGTCCCGTCTTCTCGCAGTAGCGGCGGATAATGGCCTGCTCGTCCGGAAGGCCCAGCGCCTCAAGGTTTTCACCCTGTAATCCGCGCATACCCTCCATGTCGGCGGGCAGGTAAAAGGGCAGGCAAAAATAGGCCAGATCGGCCAGAGGATGACCCAGGGTGGACAGCTCCCAGTCCAGAATGGCGATCACCGCCGGTCGGTCTGGTGCCAGCATCAGGTTGCCGAAGCGGTAATCTCCGTGGGCGATGGCAGTTTCATCCTTCGCCGGGAGGTGTTCCGGCAACCACGCCATCAGTTTGTCCATGGCGGGCAGGTCATCGGTTTTCGAGGCCAGGTACTGTTTGCTCCAGCGCGCTACCTGACGCGCCACGTAGCCTTCCGGCCTTCCGTAGTCACCCAGGCCAACGGCGGTCACGTCCACTGAATGCAGCACCGCCAGGGTATCGATGGCAGAGTAATACGCCGGCAGCCGATCGCGATGGTTCAGATCCCGCAACGCTGAATGGGTGATGATGCGCCCGTCCAGATAGTCCATCACGTAAAACGGTGTGCCGATCACCTCGGTGTCTTCACACAGCACCCGAACGTTGGGCACCGGCATGTCTGTGTGTTCGCCCAGAGCGTGCATGACCTTGTATTCCCGCTCGACCATGTGAGCTGACGGCAAGGTTTTCCCCGGCGGCTTTTTGCGCAGTACATAGCGTCCGCTGTCGGTTTTCAGCAGGAACGTGGGGTTGGACTGGCCACCCTGGAATTGCCTGACCTCCATTCGACTACCAAATTCCGGCAGCGACTTCTGTAGCCAGGCCAAGAGCCGGGGCTCGTCGAACTTGTGGGCCGGGAGAACATCTACCAGCTCTGGTCTTGTTGTCATAACATCAATGGCCTTCGTTTTTGGGGCAGCGGCCGGCGGGCAGGGGTGATCTTTCTTCCGGAAAAAAGCAACTCGCTTCGCTCAGACATCTTTTTTCCTGCAGAAAGACCACCCCAACCCACCGGCCTCGGCATACCTTCGTTGGGCTTGCCCTAACAAATGGTTTCTCCGCCATCAGCGACGATTACCTGTCCGGTGATGTAGGCACTGGCTTTAGTAGACAAAAACACGGCCAGGCCGGCGATATCCACCGGATCACCAATTCTGCGTAGTGGGGTTCTATCTTCCGCTTGTTTTGCGCGTTCCGGGTCTTCCCAGAGTGCTCTGGCGAAGTCCGTTTTGATCAGACCCGGCGCGATGCTGTTGATGCGAATTCCCTTTGGTCCCCACTCCACCGCCAGATTACGGGCCAGAGCCGCTTCGGCGGCCTTGGATACACCGTAGGTGCCAATCACCGTGTTGCCTCGGAGGCCTGCAATGCTGGAGAGCAGAACGACCGCACCCTCGCCTTTTTCCGCCATCTGGGGCAGCACCATGTTGGTCAGCCAGAAGGTGCTTTTGACGTTGGTGTCCATGATCTTGTCCCAGGCGTCGTCGGTCATTTCTGCCGTGGGTCCGTAGACCGGGTTGGTGGCGGCGTTGCACACCAGTACATCGATGCTGCCCCAGGCTTCGTTGGTCTTCTTTACCAGGTTCTGCAGGTCTTCTTTCCTGCCCACGTGACAGGGAATGGCCATGGCCTCGAAGCCCTGCGCCTTGAGTTCCTCCGCCATCTGCTCACAGGCCTCGGCCTTTCGGCTGGAGATAACCACTTTCGCGCCACACACGGCCATTTCCCCGGCGATGGCGCGGCCGATTCCTTTGGTGGAACCGGTAATCACCGCGACTTTGCCGGTCATATCAAACAATGGATTGTTCATCGTCGGGTCCTCGCGCACTGTCTCAGAGGTGATCGATTCAGCGATACTGCCGAAGCTCCATCTTGGCGATGGAATCCATGTGCACTTCGTCCGGCCCGTCCGCCAGCCGAAGCGTCCGAACCTTGGCCCAGGCCTCGGCCAGGAAGGTGTCCTGGGAAACCCCTGCACCACCGTGCACCTGAATGGCCCGATCGATGACCTTCAAGGCCATGCTCGGTGCAATCACCTTGATCATGGCGATTTCCTGACGGGCCACCTTGTTGCCGACGGTGTCCATCATGTGCGCGGCTTTCAGGGTCATCAGGCGGGCCTGTTCGATCTCCATACGGCTGCGGGCGATGTCCTTGCGGATGGAGTCGAACTCCGAGAGCTTCCGGCCAAAGGCCTCACGGGCGTTGGCGCGTTTGCACATGAGCTCCAGGGCACGTTCCGCAACGCCGATGGTTCGCATGCAGTGATGAATACGGCCCGGCCCGAGCCGGCCCTGGGCAATCTCGAAACCACGGCCTTCGCCCAGCAGCATGTTGCTGGCCGGCACCCGCACGTTGTCGTAGTGAATTTCCGCGTGGCCGTGTGGCGCATGATCGTAGCCAAACACATGCAGCGGGCGGATCATCTTCACACCGGGCGCATCCAGGGGCACAAGAATCATGGACTGCTGCTTGTGCTTCTCGGCATCAGGATCGGTTTTGCCCATGACAATGGCAATTTTCGAATCCCGGGTCATGGCGCCGGAAGACCACCATTTACGACCGTTGACCACGTACTCGTTACCCTCGCGGCGGATTTCGCAGGCGATGTTGGTGGCGTCTGAAGATGCCACGTCCGGCTCGGTCATGGAGAAGCAGGAGCGGATTTCGCCATCAAGGAGCGGCTTCAGCCATTGTTCCTGCTGCTCCGCATTGCCGTAGCGGGCAATCGTCTCCATGTTGCCGGTATCGGGCGCCGAGCAATTGAAGACCTCGGGGGCCATGGCCGAACGGCCCATGATTTCGCAGAGGTGGGCGTATTCGAAATTGCTGAGGCCTGCACCGAATTCGCTGTCAGGCAGAAACAGGTTCCACAGGCCGGCGGCTTTGGCCTTCTGCTTCAGTTCTTCAATAATGGGGACCGGCGCCCACCGGTCCTCGGCATCTTCGATCTGTCGATGGTGGGCCTCTTCGTTCGGGTAGATGTGGGCAGCCATGAATTCGTTTAGCTCAGACTGCAGCTGTTTTGCCCTGTCAGACAGCTCGAACATTGCCGTTTCCTCTTGTTGTTGTGGTTCGTGACCGCCATCAAACCGGCAATCACCCGTTCAGATCGGGACGCCTTCCGGCCCTTCGCTGCCGGAGCGAATGCGGAACGTGGCCTCGGCAATTGCCAGAAGGTTGCCCTTGTCGTCATGCACCTCACCGGTACTGTTAAAGATCCGGCGCCCTCCGGCGCGTTTTCGGCCGGTTACCCGAATCACGCCCTCGGAACACTGGCCGGTAAACGTGGTGGAAAGCGAAAGGGTGACTGCCTTGCGCATCCGGCCCGGAAAGGGACAGTAGGTACCTGCCTGCGCCATGGTGATGTCCAACAGAGACGTCAACACACCACCATGAATAACACCGCCAAGATTCAGATGCCCGGGCAGAAGCTCAAGCTCGATGACCGCTTCGTTTTCTTCCCAGGAGGCCTGGCGGTAGCCAAGCAGGCTGTGGAAGCCGGGCAGATCCTGCCCGTGGATAATATGGCGGTTTTCCTCACTCATCAGACATTCATTCCAGGTGGGCCAGGCGGCTCATGTGGTCTTTGTAGTACTGTTGTTTTCGTAATTTGTCACGCCTTACGGTTTTGAGTCAATATATTTGAAAGGTTGTTTCATCTAGTAAAACAGGATGGATGAAGATCGACGAAAAATGAAAAAGACAACGAGTAGCGGGCCGAACTTTCTCGCTACCAACGCCGCTCACCACCCCCCGTGAGCAGACGTCAGGCACTGATAACGCAGCTCCTGGCGGCGGTGGAAACCGGTCTTGTGAACTACCCTTGAACCACGGGCCACTGCAAATTCGAACGACAAACATCCTATTGCAAAGCCCCGATGTTGTGATAGATTCAGAGAATAAAATTCACCCTGCAGTTATGAGTTCTGCACAGTGAAACAAAAAGCAAAGCCACTACAACAATGAACGAGGCAAGCTCATGAAACTCTTTGCTACTGCTCGCAAGACTCTGACGGTGTATGCGTCAGCACTTACCCTCGGTATTAGCGCCGCGCTATCAGCAGCACCCGCTGCCGCCCAGGACACCTTTACCTGGAAGGTCCAGTCCCACTGGCCCGGCTCCAGCAGCTCCTACACAGACAGCCTTGGCCGCATCAAACGTGTTCTGGAAGAGCGTACTGATGGCCGCCTGAAACTACAGCTTTACGAGGCGGGCGCCCTGTTCAAGGCCAAGGAAACCTTCAACGCCGTCAGCCGAGGCATCCTGGAAATGGGCACGATTTCGCCATCCTACGCCCAGGACAAGGTTTCCCTCGCAGGCATTGCCTCCGGTCTGCCATTTGCCTTCCGCAATGTCTGGGAAGCCGCCTACTTCCACCAGAACATGGGTTTCGAGCAGATGCTCCGTGACGAGGCCGCAGAGCATGGCGTTTACTGGGCCACCGACAAGGTGTATCCGACGGAAATGGTGGTCAAGAAGCCGATCGAGAGCTGGGAGGACTTCACCAGCCTCAAGATCCGCTCCTCCGGCGCTTTGCAAACCTTCCTGACCGAAGCAGGCGCAGCCGCCTCTTACATTCCGGGCAGCGAACTTTACTCGGCTCTGGACTCCGGCATTGTGGACGGGGCGCACTGGGGTGCGGCGCAGGGTGCCTACAGCATGGGCCTGTATGAAGTTGCCAAATACCATGTGCAGCCTGCCCTGAACATTGCCGGCACTGACGTGATCATCGTTAGCCAGAAGGCTCTGGACAAGCTGCCCGAAGACATGCAGGACATCGTCAAGGATGCCCTCAATGAGCAGTTCTGGATCCGCACCAACGAGTACCAGTACAAGGAGCGCATTACCCTGGCCAAGGCCATCGAAGAACAGGGTGTGCAGCTCAATGTGCTGCCGGACGAAGTCCAGGACAAGCTGGTTGCCACGGCCCAGGCGATGTGGGACGAGGAAGGCAAACGTAGCGAAAACGCCAAGAAGGCATTGGACATGCTGAAAGGCTACCTGGCCGACCTCGGCTACCTCTGATCAGCCGTTGCTCTGACCAAGGCCGGGGTTCTTGACCCCGGCCTTTCTGTCCCGGAACCAAACCAGTATCCCGTGGGAGATTGCCGTGAGTGTGATGATCGCCGCATTCATGAGAGGGGTTACCCGTCTCAATGATTTTATCGGCCGGTGGGTCGCCCTTCTGATCTTCGCGATGTTCGCGTTCCTGCTGCTGGAAGTGGGGTTCCGTTACCTGTTCAATTCCCCGACGGTCTGGACCAATGAACTGACCCAGATGCTCTTCGGCATATATGCCGTGATGTCGGGCGGCTACATCATGGCCCACCGGGGCCACGTCAACGTGGACCTGCTGCATTCACACCTGAGACCACGCAAGCGCGCAGTCCTGGATATTGTGACCTCCCTGGTGTTCTTTATTTTCACGCTGGCCCTGCTGTGGTTCGGAATCGACATGGCCCAGGAATCCATGTCCAGCTGGGAAACCTCCTATTCGGCCTGGAACCCGCCCATCTGGCCAGTAAAACTGGCCATCCCCATCGGCACCGCACTGCTGGTTCTGCAGGGGCTGGTGAAACTGCTTGAAGACATAGCCGTGGCGTTCAACCTGGATTACTACACGCCCGAAGAGTCCGAGTCAGAAGGAGAGCAGCTGTGAGCATTGAAGCCCTGACGCTCCTGTTCTTCGGTTCGCTGCTGTTTTTCCTGCTGCTGGGCCTGCCGCTGGCGTTCGTCCTGGGCGGTGTTTCGGTGGTGTTCCTGTATTTCACCTGGGGCTTCGACTCCTTCTACATGGTCGCCTCCCAGATCTGGGGCACCATGGGCAGCTTTACGCTGGTCGCCATTCCACTGTTCGTCTTCATGGCCATGATCCTGGAGCGCACAGGCGTAGCCCGGGACCTGTACCGCATGATGCATCTCTGGTGTGGCGGACTGAGAGGCGGCCTGGCCCTCGGCACCCTTGGAATCTGCGCGGTGTTTGCTGCCATGGTGGGCATTAGCGGTGCGGCTGTGGTTGCCATGGGCACCATCGCACTGCCGTCGATGCTTGAGCGGGGCTATGACAAGAGCATGGCTCTGGGCGTTATCAATACCGGCGGTGGCTGGGGCATCCTGATTCCTCCCAGCATCCTTATGATTCTCTACGCCCTGATCACTGGTGTTTCCGTTGGCAAGATGTTCGCCGCCGGTATCATGCCGGGCGTGCTTCTGATGGTGCTGACCGCTATCTACATCATTGTGCGCTGCCACCTGCAGCCGGAACTGGCCCCGGCGCTGCCAAAAGAAGACCGGGGCACCTGGCCGGAAAAATTCCGTGCCCTGCGCGCGGTGTTGCTGCCAATCGGCGTCGTCGTGATGGTTCTGGGCTCCATTATCGGCGGTATCACTACCCCGACGGAAGCCGCTGCCATGGGTGTTCTGGGCGCCCTGATATCGGCGGCGGTGTACCGGCAGTTCAAGTGGAGCATCCTGAAGGAAGCTGCCATCCGCACGTTCAAGCTTACCGGCATGATCATGTGGATCCTGTTTGCCGCCCATGCCTTCAGCGCCGCCTACCAGAGCATGGGCGCCCAGGAACTGATCGAAGGCCTGATGAACATGGTCCCCGGTGGCCCCTGGGGCATCATCATCGCCATGATGGTGATCGTGTTCCTGCTGGCCATGGTGCTGGATCCGGTAGGCATCATGCTGATCACCCTGCCGGTGTTCATGCCGATTGTGGAGTCCCTGGGCTTCGATCCGATCTGGTTCGGCATCCTGTTCGTGATCAACATGGAAATCGGCTATATGACGCCACCCTTCGGCTTCAACCTGTTCTATCTGAAGGGCATCGTGCCACCGTCAATCACCATGAAGGACATCTACAAGTCGATCATCCCCTTCGTGATTGTGGAGATTGTCGGCATCATTCTGATCATGGTGTTTCCGGAGATTGCCACCTGGCTGCCGGACCTGTTGTTCTGAACATGACCTGAAAGCAAAGTTGCCAGCCAAAGCGGGTAAGCGCTAATCTCGTGGGACTTCCGGACAAAGGAACCGGAAGCCCACACAAGGAGAACAGCCATGCATAACCCGCAACGAGAGCCGATGCTGGCATTGAACAGCGTCATCCTCACAGTCTTTTTCTTCCTGCTTCCTCTACTCCCTGCCCAAAGCCAGGCCGACACCCTTTCCGATCAGCGAGTGGCCTCGTTTATCGAAAGCGTTCGGGCTGCACAAACACTGGCACCGGAATTCGAGGAGCTGGAGCGTCAGATGGACAACCAGAACGAAAGCACCATGCCGGATTTCTCCCGGATCGTGTCGGAATCCCTGGAGCAGATGAAGGGCCATGAAGCCTATGGCCGCCTCGAAGACGTGGTGCAGGATCACGGCTTCGACAGCCTGGAATCCTGGGGTGCCACCGGAGACCGGGTGTTCCAGGCCTGGATGGCCATCGAAATGGCAGAGCAGAAGCCGGCCGCCAGGCAGGAGATGGAAGCCGCGCTCGCCGAGATGGAAAACAGCCCTCACATGACGGCCGAACAGAAAGCCCAGATGCGGGCCATGATGGAGGGTGCGATGGGCGCCATGCAAAGCGCGAGCAACGCTCCGGCGGCAGATATCGAGGCGGTGCGTCCCCACGTAGAGGCGCTGAGACAGCTAGGCGAGGAGTAGGAAGCAGCCACCGGAAAACAGAAAGCCCGGCAAGATCACTTGCCGGGCTTTTTCATTGCCAGGTTTCATTCAACCGTGATGTGGATACCTTTGCTCAGGACATCAGGTTGTAGAAAAAGACGATGGCAACTGCGATAGGAGTCACGAACCGGATCAGGTTGTACCAGAGGGTAAAGGCTCCTCCCTGAAGTGCCAGATCGGATTTCAGCGACTCTTTGGCCACGAACCAGCCGACAAATACTGCCGTCAGCAAACCGGAGAGCGGCAGCAGTACGTTGGCTGTGAAGAAGTCCAGCAGGTCAAAGATGGTCTTGCCTTCGAAGCGCTCAAACATAGCGAGCGGCGCGACGTCGGCCCAGACATTCAGCGACAGAATCGAAGCAATGCCCAGCGCCCAGCAGAGCACACCGACAAGGATGGAACTGCCTGTACGGGCCAGGCTGGTTTTTTCCTCAACCCACTCAACTACCGGCTCCAGCAGGGAAATACCGGAGGTCCAGGCGGCGAACAACAGCAGGATAAAGAACAGGGTGCCAAACAGGCCGCCCATGGGCATATTGCCAAATGCCAGCGGCAGGGTCTGGAAAATCAGTCCGGGGCCGGCACCGGCTTCCAGGCCGTTGGCAAACACCACCGGGAAAATGGCCAGGCCGGCCAGGAGCGCGACAACGGTATCCATGATGGCCACGCTGACAGCGGTGCGGCCAATGGACACATCCCGCCCCAGATAGGAACCGTAAGCCATCATGATGGCCATACCGAGGCTCAAGGTAAAGAAGGCGTGGCCAAGGGCGATCAGAACCCCGTTGATGGTCAGGGCACCAAAATCCGGCGTAAACAGGAAGCTGACGGCCTCACCAAAATGGCCTGTCGTGGTGGCATAACCTACCGCCACCAGAAGCAACAGAAACAGGGCCGGCATCAGGATGGTAACGGCCCGTTCCAGGCCTCCTTTCAGTCCCTGGGACACCACCAGAATAACCAGCGCCATGAAGATCGTGTGCCAGAGCAGCAGCTGCCCGGGGCTGGCCAGCAGGCCGCCGAACAACTCACCGATGGAGTCTGCGGTGCCACCCGTAAAGTCGCCCATGGCGGCATGTCCCACATAGGACGCCGCCCAGCCGCCGATCACCGAGTAGAAAGAGAGGATCACAAAGGCCGCGATCATCCCGATGATGGCCGAGATCCGCCAGCCCGGCGCGCTGAGGTTGCGCTCTGCCACCAGGCGCATGCTGGTGATGGGGTTATGTCGGCCATTCCGGCCGATAAACACTTCCGCCATCATGATGGGGATACCGATCACTGCGATACACAGCAGATAAACCAGCACGAAGGCGCCACCACCGTTTTCGCCGGTAACGTAGGGGAACTTCCAGATATTACCGAGACCGACGGCCGAACCGGTTGCCGCCAGAATAAACGCCAACCGGGAAGACCAGAGACCACGAGCGGCCACTGAACCGTTGCCCGAAACCGAGTTGGACTGAGTCATGTTGTGTTCCTGTGCTTTTGGCTGAGGAATGTCTTCAAAAAGGGATAGCCACGGCGTTGCCGGGGCAATTGGGGCGGGATTCTGCCAGCACTGGCGCGTCGATGCCAGTGCTGGCGCCCTCCCGGTCCGGATTGGTCCGGCGGGAGGAAAAGGAAGCTAAAGCTAACTAGCCGTTTTTGCTGATAAACCTGGCTATCAGGTCTTTCAGGCCGCGGGACATGGCGCTGAGGCGGTCACTGCTCTGCTTGGCGGAGTCGGCCTGGGCATCACTGTGATCGGCCAGCTCGGCAATATTGGTGATCTGGCGATTGATCTCGTCGGACACCTGGCTCTGCTCCTCAAAGGCCGCAGACATACTGATAAAGCTGTCGGAAATGGTCTGGATCGAGGTCACGATATCGCGCAGCGAGTTCTCGGCCTCCCGCACCTTTTCAAGGCCCTGACCGGCAACAGCCTCACCGTCCCGGGTTGCCTGGACCGCCGAGTCCACCTGCTGACGGAAATCATCGATCACGTTCTGGATTCGCACGGTGGATTCCCGGGTCCGGCGGGCCAGTGAGCGCACCTCATCCGCTACCACCGCAAAACCCCGGCCCTGCTCACCGGCACGCGCCGCTTCGATAGCCGCGTTCAATGCCAGAAGGTTGGTTTGCTCGGCAATCTCGGAAATCAGGTTGGCGGCTTCACCGATGCTGTTGGTGGACTCACCCAGCTTGCTGATCGTCGAACCAATACCATTTACGCGGGTTACCAGCTCTTCAATCGCAACCAGCGCTTCGGCGCTCCGGTCGCTGCCCACACCCGCAAGACGATTGGCCTCCTCGGCTTCACGGGCGTTACTGGTCACCGACTCGGCCACTTCCTGGATTGAGGCGGTCATTTCATTGATGGCCGAGGCCGTCTGGTCGGTTTCCGCCCGCTGCCGGGCGATTGCCGCCGCGCCATCGCTGATATAGCCGTGAGAAGCCCGCGCCTGCTCGTAGAGCAGTTCTGCCTGGTCATCAATCCGCGCCAGGGCCGTACGAACCCGGGCCTCTTCACTGACCAGCAACAGCGACAGCTGCGAGAACAGTCCGCGTTCGTCGCTGTAGGTACGGGCAACAATGGGATCCCGGAAGGCATCTGGGCGAAGGTCCAGCAGCTTGCGCAAGCGAGCGGCCAGGGAGTTGAACACGAGGCCGAACCCTAGCGCGTGACCCATAACAATCAGGCCTGCTGCCAACCAGGGTTGGTTGATCTTGAGGGCACCAAGGCTGAGTACCAGCGACACCAGGAATGGCCAGCCGGAACGGAGCATCGACAAGGCACGATTGCTGAAGGATGAGGTCATCTTCCCGGCAGAGATCTTGGAATACAGCCGTTCGGCCCTGGCGATCTGCTCGCGGGTCGGCTCGACCCGAACCGACTCGAAGCCCACCATCTGGCCGTTCTCACGGATCGGCGTAACGTAAGCACTGACCCAGTAATGGTCGCCGCTCTTCGCCCGGTTCTTCACCACACCCATCCAGGCCTTGCCGGCCTTCAGGTAATCCCACATATCCTTGAATACGGCCTGGGGCATGTCCGGATGGCGGATTATGTTGTGAGCCTGGCCAACCAGTTCTTCCCGGGAGAAACCGCTGATTTCCACAAACTCTTCGTTGCAGTAGGTGATCACCCCTCTCAGGTCCGTGGTGGTAATCAACCGACCGCCTTTCCGCATTTTTACTTCACGCTGGGTTACCGGGAGATTCTTGCGCATAAACGGACCTTCTGACTCGGGGCTGACCACGGGGATAAACATGGGCAAACAAGGGTAAGCCCCGATGAATATCATTGATATTCATCAAAGGTTACCTTGCGTATGTGGAGTGTAACGGCAGAGGTTCGCGGAACCTTAGTGCGTGCAGTTACTTATGTCGTAACCGCCAGCCGGGCCCGGGGATGGAAGCGGGCGTTTACCCAGAGGGAGAAGGCAATCACGCCACCGCCAATCGCCAGCCTCAGCAAATCGGCATCGCGATTCCAGATCAGCAGGTTGACGATCAGGCCTGCAGGCACCAACGCATTGTTCATGATAGCCAGGGTGCCGGCGTCAACCACACAGGCACCGCGATTCCACAGGAACAGACCCAGGCCGGAGGCAGCAAGCCCCAGCCATGCCAGGATGCCCCACTGTACCGGTGTGGTCGGCAGCTTCTCGGCATTGCCGAATATCAGGAAGGACGGCAACGCAATAATCAGGGCGCCAAAGAAGAAATAGCCGAAGGTTCGGTAGCCCGGCAGATCACTCTGGTAGTGTTGCATCACGTGCTTGTAACCTACCTGGCCGGCTGCAAAGGTAAAATTCGCCACCTGCAGCAAAAGGAAGCCGGTAATGAAGTCCTCACTGAGCCCGTCGTAGCGTATGATACCCGCCCCGACAGTTGCGATGGCTGCAGCCAGGAGCGCCACCGGTGAAAACCGGCGAAACAGGGCGTCATCAAGCAGGGTCACATACAGCGGAGTGAAAATCGTGAACAGCAGGACTTCCGGGACGGTCAGGTAGCTAAAGGACCGGTACAGACAGAGGTAGGTAATCCCGAACTGTAGCATGCCGGTAACCAGAATACCCAGCTTCTGTCCGGAAGCCACGCCCCGCCAACGGGTGAACGGCAGAAAGACCAGGGCACCGAGCAGCACACGGCTGAGCACCGCAAAATCGCTGTCCACCTGGCCGGCCAGAAATTCGCCGATCAGACTGAATGAAAACGCCCACAGAACGGTAACAAAAACCAGAAGTCCCATCGCCACTGCCATCTGTTGTGATCAAGGCGCGTACTTTAACGGTTTTCGGAGAAACTTGCAGTGCAGAAACACGGGATAAAACCCCATGGATGAGATCCACCAGCCATTACCGGAACCCCGCCAGCCGCTGGTCACCAGAACACTGACAGAGTGGCGAACCCTCGCCATTCTGGGCGGGCCGATCCTGATCGCCCAACTGGCCCAGATGGCCAACGGCGTGATCGATACCATCATGGCCGGCCACGCGAGTGCCGAGGATCTTGCGGCAGTGGGTATTGGTAGCAGCCTGTGGATGCCCCTGTTCCTGTTTTTCATGGGCATGCTGGGGGCACTGCAGCCCATTATTTCCGGCTACAACGGTGCCCGGGAGGTGGGGAAAATCATGCCTGCAACCTGGCAGGGGCTCTACCTGGCCGCCGCCGGATCCGTGATCATGATCCTGCTGCTGACCCACGTGCACCCGGTGCTGGCGCTTCTGAACCTGGAGGCCAATACCGCACGTATCACCCAGGGCTACCTCAACGCCTTCGCCTGGGGCATCCCGGCGCTGCTGTTAATGACGGCACTACGGGGCCTGACCGATGGCCTCGGGCACACCCGCGTGATCATGGCATTCTCTGTACTCAGCACACTGATCAATCTGCCGATGAACTACATCTTCATCTACGGCAAGTTGGGGCTACCTGCGATGGGCGGTGTCGGTTGTGGCTGGGCCACATCCATTTCCAACGGTGTCGCGGCAGCGGCACTGCTCGTGTATCTGAACCGAAGCCGGGTTTACCGTCAGTTTCACCTGATTGCCGATTGGGTGAAGCCGGACCTGGCAGGCATGCGCTACATCCTCGGCATCGGCGTGCCCATCGGCTTCACCATCTTTGTCGAGGCCAGCCTGTTCTCGGTCATTGCTCTGTTTCTGGCACCCCTTGGCCCGGTGGTGGTGGCCGGGCACCAGATTGCCCTGAACGTGGTATCTCTACTGTTCATGCTGCCGTTGAGCATCGGTATGGCGCTGACTCTCCGGGTCAGCTTCCTTATCGGTGCCCGGGCGCCCGCCACCGCACGCCTCATCTCCCGAAGTTCACTGATTCTGGCGGCTGCTACAGCGCTGGTTTTTGCAATACTACTGTTTGTGTTCTCCCGGGAGATCGCTGCGCTCTATACCAGTGATACCGAGGTACAGGCGGTCACCGTGAGGCTTCTGATGTTTGCGGCCCTGTTCCAGATTGCCGATGTTATCCAGGTAACCTGCATCAGCGCCTTGCGGGGTTACAAGGACACCCGGATTCCGATGTTTATCATGCTGTTTTCATTCTGGGGCGTCGGCATGCCACTGGGGTATGTACTGACGTTCATGGACTGGCTGGTGCCGGCCATGGGCGCAGCCGGCTTCTGGGTAGGCCTCACAGGGGGCCTAGCCTCTGCCAGCATTCTGCTGGGGTGCAGACTCTTTCTGTTTGCTCCCAATAGCGGTCAGGCCGTTTCGGCTGCAAGCTCCGGCGTGCGCTGAGCATCGGCAAATACGACACAATCCCGGCCAGCTTCCTTGGCCTCATAGAGTGCCGCATCCGCCCGGGCCAGCCAGCTATCAACGCTCTCGCCATGCTCGAGCAGTGCCACGCCGAACGACGCCGTCACCGAACCGCCGGGGTGCTTCATGTATTTGCGCAGCACCTGTTGCAGGTTGTTCATCACGGCCTTGAGGCCAATGCCATCGACACCCGGCAGGAGCAGTACGAATTCTTCGCCACCGTACCGGAACAGCTGGTCTGACTTGCGGGTGTTCTGTTTCAGCAGCGCCACCAGATCGGTCAAGACACCATCGCCCACGCCATGGCCATGCTCATCGTTGATCTTCTTGAAATGATCGATATCCAGCATGACCAGGGCATAGGGCAAACCGGTACGCTCGGCATTCGCTGCCGCCAGATCCAGCTCCTGATCCATTGAGCGCCGGTTCTTGATGCCGGTCAGCGGATCGATCGTTGCCAGATGCTCCAGACGCTCCCGCTGATCGTGGTTCCTGTGGGCAAAGACGTAGGCGCAGGCACTGACCACAAAGGCCGTTGAAGCAAACGACCACATCTGGACATCAGAGCGGAAAGCCCCACCATGAACCATCAGAGCAATGACCGAGACAATGTTCAGGGCTACCGCAATCCTGGGATTAACAAGAAAGAAGGTAGTGACAAGACACGGGTATAACCAGAACAGTCCCGGCTCGCCTACCACAATGCCCACGACGACCGCGCCGCCACAAGCAACACTGGCGACAACCACGCCACTTCGTCGCGTGTCCCCGGTTACCCATGCATAGACCAGCGCAGAGCAGATACCGAGAAGAATCGTTGTATCCACCAGTCCGGCCAGCAGATTGCCCTGCAGGTAGCGCATCACGGCAAATGGAGTAATCCCCAGAAACGCGCTCACCCCCAGCAGGGTGATGATCGATAATCGGAAATCGGTCTTGAGGCGATGGAGCATTTAGCGTTTTCGTCCGACAAAAGTACTATCCAGAATTCCAGAATAGCTCAACCAATTTGAATGATCGTTAAAGGACAACGATTCTTTACATATTCTCTATCAAAAAAGACAAAGTGTGAACGCTTGCTCATTTTTTCTTCCTCCCAAAACAGGGGCAGCGGTAAAATCAGGTAAAACCACACTGCTTCCTGGCCAGAGCCAGCCTGCGCCAGTGGAGCCCCAGCCGCATTCGGGGTTACACTGGCGACACAATTAACCTGTACCAGAGACACCTGATTTGACCGAACTTGTCCGAATTGCGCCCGGGGCGCTGACCATCGGCCGGCCCCTGCCCTGGGACGTCTACGATGCAGACGGTAATATACTTCTGCGCCAGGGCTATGTGATTCAGACAGATTCCCAGCTGGAACAATTGTTCGAGCGCGGCCGATTCAAACCTCGCAAGATCGAACGCCCTCAGGAAGAAGTGTTCGAGGATACCCGGGACAGGAACCCGTTTGCCGATTACCCGGACCTGCTCCATTCCCTCGAAGCAACCCTGAAAGCCATTACCGATTCTGATCCTTCGGCCCAAAAACGGCTCCTCGGTCTCGCCCGAATGATTGAGCGCACCTGCACGGAATCACCCGATGCAACCCTGGCACTGGTTCACCTCTACTCGATCGGTCCGGTCATATACGAACAGATCCTGTTTTACGCCATTCTTTGCCAGTTCATTGGCCGGCAATTCGGCCTGGAGGAGAAACGAGTAGCTGTACTGACTACCGCTGCTCTTACCGCCAATCTTGCCCTCGTGCCCATCGCCGACAAGCTGAATGCGTCCAATACAGTGCTGAACGATGAACAGCGCGGCGTCATTCGCAAACACCCCGAGCGCAGCATCCAGGCCCTGCAGGCCGCCGGTATCGACAACAAGCTGCTGCTGACCATCATTGCGCAACACCACGAGCAGGCCGACGGAAGCGGCTATCCGAAAGGTCTGAGTGGCACCGAAATACGGCCGGAAGCGGAGATCCTGGCGCTGGCAGAGCGTTACGTGGCCATGATCACCAAACGGGCCTACCGGCAGCGCATGAATGTGGCCGACGCCCGGAAGCTGATTGCCAACCTGGCCGACGGCAAGTTCCGACCGGCCATCCCCAAGGCCCTGCTGCAGATTCTCGGGGAATATCCGCCCGGCATTCTGGTTCGTCTGGAAAACAACGAAGTGGGCGTGGTTACCCGCCGGCCGGTGCGAGCCCGGGGACCTTTCGTCAAAGCCATTTTCGGTCCCCGTGGCAACCGTTACACCGGCACCTTCGAGCGGGACACCAGCGAGCCGGATTTCGGCATCCAGTCCCTGGAAGAGCCGGAAGTCATGCCTTCCATGGACTTCAGCCTGGTCTGGGGCTTCCGCTCCTGACCAACGTCACCATGCTATAAACCCAGTGCTTTTGCATGATGATCAAGGTGATCATCAATGAATGAGGCAATGAAGAAATAGCTGTGATCATAGCCCCGGTGCATGCGCAGGTTGATGTGATGGTGGAACTTCTCACATGCGTCCGCCAGCGCATCCGGGTTCAGCTGGCTGTCCAGAAACTCGTCCGCCGTGCCCTGGTCCACCAGTAGCGGCAACCGCTCCCGAGCGGTGGGAATGAGCAATGTGGCATCCCATTCTTCCCAACTTCGCGGATCGTCTCCAAGATAGCCCTTGAAGGCTTTCTGGCCCCAGGGGCACTCGGTTGGGTTGGCGATGGGCGCAAACGCCGACACCGAGGCGTAGCGGCCCGGATTCTTCAGGGCGCAGATCAGAGCGCCGTGGCCGCCCATGGAGTGGCCGCTGACGGAGCGCTTGTCTGTTACCGGCAATGCATTCTCGATCAACTGCGGCAATTCCTTCACCACATAGTCGTACATCCGGTAATGGGGTGCCCAGGGTTGCTCTGTGGCGTTGATGTAGAAGCCGGCGCCGGAGCCAAAGTCATAACTGTCATCCTCGCCCGGCAGGTTCACTCCACGGGGGCTGGTGTCAGGACAGACGATCGCCATCCCCAGCTGAGCGGCCCGTTTCTGGGCTCCGGCTTTCTGCATGAAATTCTGGTCGGTGCAGGTCAGCCCCGACAGCCAGTAGAGGACTGGCACCTTCTTCGGGTTGGAGCCCACAGCCACGGGCGGCAGATACACCGCAAATTCCATGTCGCATTCGAGGGTAGCGGAGGTATGCCGGTAGCGGCGGTGCTCGCCTTCGAAACTGACGTTCGTGGATAGGAGTTCCATAGTGTCCTCAATTTTGGGAAAAGTGTGTTTCAGTATTCGGCACTGGCGTGCTTCGGCGGCTCCAGACCAAAGCCGGTGCGAGCCAGCTCGGCCAGGATAGCAGTACGCGTGACAATACCGATCAGTTTGCCGTGATCCACAACAGGGTACACCTTTGGCTTGCCGGCACCGAGGTTCTGGGCGAGATCGACCACCGACATCTCTGCCGAAATCGTGACCGGTTTCCGGAACATGACATCGTCAACAAGCGGGTCGCCCTCTCGATGATAGCCGCTGACCAGCAGTGCATGGATGCAATCCTGCTCGGAGATAAAACCGATCACATGGCGCTGGTCATCAACGACCGGCAGACCAGTTACGTGGTTGTGGAGCAGCGTCTTCACCACTTTGGTGAGCTGCGTGCCGCAACGGACCGGCTCGATGTGGTTCCACATGACATCTGAAACTTTGAGTGAACGCATGGGCAGAATCTCTCTCCTCGGTGGATGGTCGCCATTGTAATGAGCATAGGCAATCACCCCTGAATCCACCACTTTTACCGGGCCATCGGTTTACATGGGAAAATTTCTGACTAAACTCAGCCGGTTATACCCAATCCGGGTCAAAAATCCAAACCAATCCATGGCAGACAGAGGGAGATCCCATGGAAGCTATTTCTGAATTCGTAGGGCAGATAAACGGGCTGGTCTGGGGCCCACCCATGCTGGTTCTGATTCTGGGCGTCGGGCTATTCCTCAGCCTAGGCCTGAAGCTGATGCCGGTGCTGAAGCTGGGCGCCGGTTTCCGGTTGATGTGGAAAGGCCGCTCCGCCGCGGGATCTGAATCCGAGGGTGAAATCCCGCCGTTCCAGGCGTTGATGACAGCGCTCTCAGCCACCGTTGGCACAGGCAACATTGCCGGGGTTGCCACAGCCGTGTTCCTTGGGGGCCCCGGCGCGCTTTTCTGGATGTGGCTTACGGCCCTTGTGGGCATGGCCACCAAGTACTCCGAGGCGGTCCTGGCGGTGCGTTTCCGCGAAGTCGACGAACGCGGTGCCCACGTGGGCGGCCCGATGTATTACATCCGCAACGGCCTGGGTCGCAAGTGGGCCTGGCTTGGCGTCCTGTTTGCCGTCTTTGCCGCCATCGCCGGTTTCGGCATCGGGAATACTGTGCAGGCAAATTCGGTTGCCGATGTCATGGAGACCAACTTTGGGCTGCCGCACTGGGTGACCGGCCTCGTTCTAATGGTTCTGGTGGGTATGGTCCTGATCGGCGGTATCCGCAGGATTGGCCATGTCGCCAGCGCCCTGGTGCCGTTGATGGCAGTTTCCTATCTGCTCGCCGGGCTTGTGGTGTTGGCTATCAATGCCGCTGATATTCCTGCCGCTTTTGCCCTGGTGATCAAACATGCCTTCAGCCCCATCGCCGCCGAGGGTGGGTTTGCCGGTGCGGCAGTCTGGGCAGCCATCCGCTTCGGGGTGGCCCGTGGCATCTTCTCCAATGAAGCCGGCCTGGGCTCCGCGCCCATTGCCCATGCCGCCGCACAAACCCGAAACCCGATCAATCAGGGCATGGTGGCCATGCTCGGCACCTTCATCGATACCATTATCATCTGCACGATTACCGGACTGGTGATTATCACCTCCGGCACCTGGACCTCCGGGGAATCCGGGGCGGCACTGACCTCCATGGCATTCCAGGAGGCGCTGCCCGGCGTTGGCAACTATCTTGTAGCCATTGCCCTCGCGGTTTTTGCGTTCACAACCATTCTGGGCTGGTCGTTCTATGGTGAGCGCTGCATTGAGTTCCTGTTCGGCGTAAAGGCCATCGTGCCGTACCGCATTGCATGGATTCTGGCTATCCCGGTGGGTGCCACCCTGAATCTGGGCTTTGTCTGGCTGGTGGCAGACACCCTGAATGCCATGATGGCGTTGCCGAACCTGATTGCCCTGCTGATGCTAAGCCCCATTGTGTTCAAGCTCACCCGTGAGCATTTTGAGAAGGAGAAAGCGCTGGGGGTCTGAGCCCCTTGTAATTGCTTCATCTGGCACCAAGGTTTGTCGTATACACTCAGAACACAACCCGGCCGTTTCAGGGCCGGAATAACAAACGAAATTGTCACTAACATGATCAAAGGAGAGTACACATGACTTTACGTCTCGGAGATACCGCCCCTGATTTTGAACAGGACTCCAGTGAAGGGAAGGTTTCGTTTTACGACTGGCTGGGCGACAGCTGGGGCGTGCTGTTCTCGCACCCGGCGGATTTCACCCCGGTCTGCACGACCGAGCTGGGCCTGACCGCCAAACTGAAGGACGAGTTCGCCAAGCGCGGCGTCAAGGCCATCGCACTGAGCGTTGATCCGGTCGATTCCCACCACGAGTGGATCAAGGACATCAATGAAACCCAGGGCTGCGCGGTAAACTTCCCGATCATTGCAGACCATGATCGCAAGGTGTCCCAGCTGTACGACATGATTCACCCGAATGCCGACAGCAGCCTTACCGTGCGCTCGCTGTTCGTGATCGACCCGAACAAGAAGGTTCGCTTGATGATTACCTACCCGGCCAGCACCGGTCGTAACTTCAACGAAGTTCTGCGGGTGATCGATTCGCTGCAGCTGACCGACGAACACAAGGTCGCGACCCCGGGCAACTGGGAGCGTGGTGGAGATGTGGTTATCGTTCCGTCCCTTCAGGACGAGGAAGAAATCAAGCAACGCTTCCCGAAAGGCTACAAGGCTGTCAAATCCTACCTGCGGATGACACCAGACCCGAAAGCCAACTGGAGCGGTGACTGATCACTAGCCTCTTAAGCCTATAAAAAAGGCCGGGCAGCATTCGCTGTCCGGCCTTTTTCATGGTCGTGGATCAGGCAATCAGAATGCCGGAACCACTGCACCCTCATACTTTTCCATGATGAAGTCGCGAACCGCATCAGACTTCAGGGCCGCGGCCAGTTTCTGCATAGCCTCGCTGTCCTTGTTGTCCGGACGGGCGACCAGGATGTTCACATAAGGTGACTCGGAGCCCTCGATCACCAGCGCGTCTTCAGACGGGTTCAGACCGGCTTCCAGCGCATAGTTGGTATTGATCAGCGCAAGGTCGACCTGGTTCAGGATACGGGGCAGGGTGGCAGCTTCCAGTTCCTTGAAGTCGAGATCTTTCGGGTTATCGGCGATATCACGGGGTGTTGCAGTGATCTTGCTCTCGTCTTTCAGGGTGATCACGCCGGCCTTCTGCAGGAGCAGCAGCGCACGGCCACCGTTGGTCGGGTCGTTCGGAATGGCAACCACGGCACCTTCTTTCAGCTCGTCCAGCGACTCAATCTTGCTGGAGTAGGCGCCAAACGGCTCAACGTGAACGCCGGTCACGGTTACCAGGTTCGTACCACGGCCTTCGTTGAATTCATCCAGGTACGGCTGGTGCTGGAAGAAATTGGCGTCCATCCGCTTCTGGTCCACCTGGATATTCGGCTGGATGTAATCGGTGAATACCTTCACGTCCAGTTCCACGCCCTGCTCGGCCAGCTGAGGCTTCACGAATTCCAGGATCTCGGCATGGGGAACCGGGGTGGCAGCTACGGAGAGTTCTTCGGCAGCAACGGCGCCGGAGAACGTGGCTGCGGCAGCCAGTGCTGCGAGTGTTTTCTTCAGATTCATAGATCGATTCTCCTGTTGAGCATCTTGAACAAATGAGTTCGGGTTCGGAGTACGGCCGGCGGTCGGTCGGAGTACCCTTCCGAAAAACGCCCGTGAATACGTCCGTGTAGGGCTCGGTCGCGCCATCCCTGGCGCTCCACGTTTTCGGAAGGGTACTCCGACCGCCCACCGGCCTATATCCAGCTTTTCTACTTTCTGCTGAAGTACAGAACCAGACGGTCGCCGACCATCTGCAGCACCTGTACGAAAATAACCAGTAGCGCGACTGTAATGACCATTACGTCGGTCTGGAATCGTTGATAGCCGAAGCGGATGGCGAGGTCGCCCAAGCCACCGCCACCAATAACGCCGGACATGGCCGCGTAGGAAACCAGAGTGATCGCAGTAACGGTGATACCGGCAATGATGCCTGGCAGCGCTTCTGGTAACAGAGCACCGAAGATGATCTGTTTAACGCTGGCGCCCATGGCCTGGGTGGCCTCGATGATGCCGCGGTCCACTTCTCGCAGGGAAGTTTCCACCAACCGTGCAAAGAACGGCGCACCGCCAGCCACCAGCGGCGGGATTGCTCCGGCCACGCCCAGGGACGTGCCGATCAGCATTACGGTGAAGGGGATCATAACGATCAGCAGGATGATGAATGGCACCGAACGGAGCACGTTCACCACGAACGACAGCACCGCATAGGCCACCGGCTGTTCCAGCAGCTGGCGTTTGCCGAACAGGAACAGAAGAACGCCGATGGGCAGGCCGATCAGGACGCTGAACAGCAGGGACATACCCACCATGACCAGGGTATCCCAGCTGGCCCAGCCGATTTCGGTCCAGTCTACATTGCTTAACAGGTCTTCCATCAGCGCAGCACCTCCACGTGAACGTCGGCAGCCTTGAGCGCCTGCATGGCCACCTCAAGATCACCGCCCACCAGTGACAGGGTCAGCTGGCCGTAGGGTGTGTCCTTGATGTGGTCGATTCGGCCGGAAAGAATGCTGAAATCCACGCCGGATTCCCGGGCAACGCTGCCCAGCAGCGGTTTATAGGTGGATTCGCCCTTGAAGGTCAGGCGGAGGATCCGGCCGCTGGCCTTGCTCAGGTCTTCCTGGAGTTCGTCCCGGTCAATGCTTTCGCTCTCGAAGACAAAGTCTCGTGTGGTCGGGTGCTTCGGGTGCAGGAACACCTCGCTGACCGGTCCCATTTCGACCACTTCACCAGCGTCCATCACTGCCACGCGATCGCAGACCCGGCGCACCACGTCCATTTCATGGGTGATCAGTACGATGGTCAGGCCCAGCTCACGGTTGATGTCGGCAAGTAGCTTCAGCACCGACTGGGTCGTTTGCGGGTCGAGGGCGCTGGTCGCTTCGTCGCACAGCAGGATCGTGGGCCGGCAGGCCAGGGCGCGGGCAATGCCCACTCGCTGTTTCTGCCCGCCGGAGAGCTGCGACGGGTATTTGTTGGCGTGATCGGTAAGGCTCACCCGGGCCAGCAGTTCCTCAACCCGGTCACGGATCTCGGTCTTCGAGTAGATGCCCGCCAGCTTCATGGGGAAGGCAATGTTGTCCGCCACGGTTTTCGACGACAGCAGGTTGAAGTGCTGGAAGATCATTCCCACCTTGCGGCGAAAGGCACGGAGTTCGGCAGCGTCGTAGTCGGTGATGTTCTCGTCGTCGATCAGAATACGACCGCCGGTGGGTGGTTCCAGCAGGTTGATCAGACGCACCAGCGTCGATTTACCGGCGCCGGAATGGCCAACGATGCCGAATACCTCGCCGGTTTCAATGGTCATATCGGTGGGATGAAGCGCGGGGATCGCCCGGCCGCCTACCTGATACGACTTCTGTACCTGGTCAAATACAATCACGATCAGCGCCTTGTGGGTGCAGCGTTAAAAACCGGCGATTATAGCCCATTCGGTTGGCAAACCCGAATTCCGGAATGATTCTCAGTGTGGGTAGATATCCCTACACAAACGGTTACCTGACATCCGCCACAGCCCTGAACTAAACTTGGATGTCACAAGAACCTTAATTTCCCTCCGTTTCGAGAGCCGCGCCACCCAGAGATGCCAAAACGTGACCATTGAAAAACAGCCAACGCCCTCACGGATGAACTCTACCCAGGCATGGGTCACTTATCTCAGCAAGGTCGAGCTGCCGGTTCTGGCCAATACTCTCAAGCGTATCAACGAGTTGACGGACAGCCGAAACAGCACGGTCAACGAACTGGCCAACGTCATCCTCAACGATGCCCAGCTCACCTCCCAGGTGCTGAGACTGTCCAACACCGTGTTCTACAACCAGACGCGGACGCAGGTCAGCACGGTCAGTCGGGCCATTACCCTGATCGGCTTCGATGCCGTGAAATCCATGGCCATTTCCTCGCTGATCGTCGACGCGCTCCTGAAACGCAACGACCGCCCGCACCTCTTGCGCTGCCTGGCACGAGCCATTCACGCCGCGGTTCAGGCCCGGTGTCTGATGCCCAAACGGAATGAAACGGCCCTGGAGGAGGTTTTTATCGGGGCCTTGCTGATGAACATCGGCGAGCTGGCGTTCTGGTCCTGCGAGACAGAACAGGCGACGGAACTCGAGGAACGACTGCGGCTTGAGGAACCGCCGGTTGAGGCCCAGAAAGCCGTTCTGCACTCAACGTTTACCGAAATCACCCGCGGTCTTGTGGAGGCCTGGTCCCTCGGGCCATTTATCAGGGATGTTGTGTCTCCGGGTCAGGCCAATTCCATGGCTTCGAGCCTGGTGCGGAATTCCGTGGAAATGGCCCGACTGTCAGAACAGGGCTGGAGCGGTCCGGACATGGACAAGGTACTGGAACGCCTGGGCAGGGATATTGGTGAGCCCCCGGCGGTGGTTCGCGACCAGCTCAAGGTGAACGCATCGGAGGCTACCCGCGTGGCCGTTTCCCTGGGCATTCCGCAAGTCACTGCCATGATGCCGGGCGCCGAGGGCAAATCAGGCGACACCGGCGCAAGGGCGCCGGACATGGATGCGGAGCTGCAGCTGGAAATCCTGCGCGAATTAAGCCATTGCCTCGCCGAGAAACCGGATATCAACGAAGTCTGTCAGCTGGTAATTGAAGGCATACACCGGGCTATTGGTATGCAGCGAGTCGCCCTGTTGATGAGTGACCGCACCGGCAACGAACTGGTGCCCAGAAAACTCGGCGGCCGCGGCACCGAGGAATGGCGTGAACACTTCGTGATTCCCAAGGACGGCACCGGGCCACTGGGCCCGCTTCTGCCTCATGCCCACTGCAGCATCTACGAACCAAAACCAAACGCCGAAGGCGTGGCGTATGATCGCTGGCTGGGCAAAGTGCCGGCGTTGATTGGCCCGATCAAGGCAAATGGAAGGCTGGTCGGTCTGTTCTATGCCGACAATGCAGCCGGTGCTTACCTGCCCTCAAAAGAGCAGCTATCAGCGTTCGGCCACTTCATCCAGAACGCGCAGCTGTGCCTGACCTTACTCTCTACCCATTAGCATTGACTCAGAGCTCGTAGAGCCTGGTGACGTGCAAAACCGGCCCGGTTGGCGATCCGGTCGGTGAACCGCCTTCGGGTTCAAGACTGATTGCCAGGGTCCGGCTGCGGGTCAAGGAGCTTTGGGCTTCATCCGACAGCGCCACCTCATGAGTGTCACCCGCCGGGAGGACCCCGAGAGAAAGTGGCTCACCATCCTCCGGAACAACCCAGAGCTCATAATCTTTGCCTGACTCGGCGGTGCCTGCGGCAACAGAGCGCAACTTCAGCAGGTTACCACTACCGGTTTCACTCAATAGCCACAGCGGATCGCCCATATCGGCCTTGATAATTGCCCCGGCCAACAAGGGTCGCTCCACACCCGGGGTCGGCTGCTGCAGCAACAGTACTGCGAAAAGAACCGCCGCAGCCGTTGCCATCAAGCCCCAGCCTGGCCAGAACCAACCGGTTTTTGCCGGGGACTCGGCTGTCGTTGTGGCCTGTTCCGGCCACAAGCGCTTTTGAATGTCTGACCATACTCGGGGCGGCGGGGTTTCCTGCGGTGCGGCCGTCGATAACGCGCCCAACTGCTGTTCCCAGAACCACACTTCCTGGCGTACCCGGCCTGACTCCATCATCCATCCTTCAAAGCGGAGACGGGCGGGGCCTTTGAGGGATCCCAGAACATATTCCGCTGCGAGAATCTCTACGCGCTCAGGTGATTTTCTCATCGTTCAAGACACCTCTTAAGCGCCATAAGCCCCCTTCGAATCCAGCTCTTAACGGTGCCTACCGGAGAATTGAAAGTTTCCGACAACTCATCGTGAGTAAAGCCCCGGTAATAGGCGAGCAGGATGCTATCCCGCTGAACATCGCTGAGTTCTTCCAGGCAGCCGGTCAGCTGTGCCTCGCCGGAGGTGCGCAACGAATCATCCATAGGCCCACCCCGCTTGTCCTCAACCTGTTCAAGGTGCTCATCGCCGGCCGTCTGCCGTACTTTCCGGGCGCGCATCAGATCAAGAGTTCGGTAGCGGGCAATGGTCATCATCCAGGCCAGAGGCGCGCCCCGATCCCGGTGGTATTCGCCCGCGTGATGCCAGATCTGGATGAAGCTCTCCTGCATCGCTTCTTCCGCCAATTCACGATGGTTCGCGAGCTTGACGCACAGGCCAAACATTCTCGCCGCCACCTGACTGTAGAGTTGTTGGAACGCTTGTCGATCCTTCCTGGCTACGGAACGCAGCAGTCGCATCAACTCATCCTGATTTACCTCGACAGAAGCCATAAACACCCTCGTTGTTATGGTTTATGCCCCAGGTACGGGCGCACGGAAGCGGAAGTTGCGCTTATGCCGAAAAGAATTTTCCCAGCGACTGCAACTTTTCAACGGGCCCGCTCGTTCCTTCCTCCGACGCACAAAACACAAAGAGGAAAGCGACATGAAAACAATTCTGAAACGGTCCAGCCTCGCTATCGCCGTGGCCGGAACCTGCCTCGCCACTGGCCTGGTCCAGGCTTCAAGTCACCGTGAAGCACCCTTCATCACCGAAATTCCTAAAGTCGACGGAACGGACTTCTATATGTTCCGGAGCTACGAGAGTGGCCGAAGCGATTTCGTGACCCTGATTGCCAATTACCTGCCACTGCAGGACGCCTATGGCGGTCCCAACTATTTTGATCTGGATGACGATGCCATCTATGAAATTCACGTCGACAATGACGGCGATGCCATTGAGGACCTGACGTTCCGCTTCCAACTGGAAGACAACCTGAACGACCTTCAGTTGCCGGTCGGGCCGGATGGCGACCAGCGGATGGTGTCCGTTCCCCTCAAGAACATTGGCGATGCAAGTGACGACACCAACGTCCAGTTGCGGCAAACCTACACAGTGGATGTCATTTCCGGCGATCGCCGCACGGGGGCCGTGCAAGCCGCCACCAACGTAAGCACCGGTACTGAAGTCTTTGACAAACCCCTGGATAACATTGGTGCGAAGTCCTTTGGTGATTACGCCGGCTACGCCAGCCAACACGTGTTTGATATCGCCATTCCCGGCTGCGGCACCAACGGCCGGGTATTTGTCGGCCAGCGCCAGGAGGCGTTTGCAGTGAACCTGGGTGAAATTTTTGACCTGGTGAACACCAACCCCCTGGGCGCCCGGGATGGAGAAGGTCCCGGTGATCTGGCCGACAAGAACGTGACCTCCTTTGCCCTGGAGGTACCTACAGAGTGCCTGACCGGCACCGCCATGAACTCCAACGGCCAGCCGGTCATCGGTGCCTGGACAACGGCGAGCGTTCGTCAGGCACGCATCATCAACCCTGCCCCCAGCAGTGAAAGCCGTGGTGCAACCGTTGAAGGCGGAGCCTACACCCAGGTTTCCCGCCTGGGCATGCCGCTGGTAAATGAGGTAGTTATCGGACTCAAGGACAAAGACCGTTTCAACGCCAGCGAACCCAAGGATGATGGTCAGTTCGCCGCCTATGTGACACACCCGACACTGCCGGAGCTGCTGGAAGTGCTGTTCCCCGTGACTGCACCGAACAACTTTCCGCGCAACGATCTTGTCACGGCATTCCTCACTGGCGTACCGGGAGTCAACATGCCCGAGGGCGTAACTGCCTCCGAAATGTTGCGACTGACGCCCGCCGTTGCGCCAACGCCGCTGGACAGCCAGAGCGATCTTGGTGTTCTGGCGGGTGACAACGCCGGCTTCCCGAATGGCCGCCGGCCCTACGATGACACCGTCGACATTGCGCTTCGCGTCGCCATGGGTGTACTGGCAGACCCCGCCGATGCGCCCGATGGCAGCCTCGAGTACACCGACGGCGTCCAGTTGGCAGCAGATCCTGCCAGCCTGTCTGCGGACTACGAGTCGTTCCCTTACCTGGCGACACCTATCGCCGGTTCACCTAACGAATAACCGGGAGATGGCTATGAAATTACTCACAAAGCTCACGGCGATCTGCGCGATGTCGCTATTCATGGCCGGCTGCTTCGATGGGTCGAACAGCCGGGCGGAGGCGCCGGCTCCGACCATTGATTTCACGGAGTTTGTTAAGACCCAGTTCGACCGGACTACCGACGAGGCCCAGCCGGAGAACGTCAACGGAGTCGACCTGAGTTTCAATGACCAGAACAATCCACAGGCTTTCGATGACCTCCTTCAATAAAACTCCACATGGCCGGTTTTCCCGCTTTCTCGGGCCGGTCTTTTCTTTGCCTGCCCTTCGGGGCAGGACTTTTTGGTTGATTGCGATTTTCGCGCCCTTCCAGATCCAAGCCGCCCCGGATGCCATCATCACGGAGTTCAGGGACGATGAAATACTGACCAGGTTACCCAACACCGCTACCGAAATATTCCGGGAGACGGACTCACCCAAAGAGGCTGGGGACCGTCTGCAAATGCTGATCACACAGGCCAGGGCCAGTGGTGATCCGAGATATCTGGGGTACGCCCAGACATTGATTAATCGCTGGCCGGAAGAGCAGCTGACCCACCGGCTGAGGGTCCTCCGGGCGACTCTGCGCCAGAGCCTGCATCAATTTGATTCCGCCCGCGCCGATCTTGAACAGGTAATTTCAAGCTCTTCGGACAATCAACAACGTATCCAGGCTCGTCTGACCCTTGCCAATCTCGAGCTGGTTCAAGGTCGTTACACCGAGGCCGGGCGGCATTGTCAGGCACTTCAGTCGGCCTATCCCGGCCTGATAGCGAAGAGTTGCCTGGCTTCCGTGCAGGCGAGGACATCCGACCCTCAAAAAGCCTACCGGAATCTTGCTCAACAACTCGCCAAGTCGACAGGCCGCCAGCAGGCTGATTCCACCAGTCGACTCTGGACCGAGGGCACCCTCGGCGATATCGCGGCCCAGGCAGGGCTGTCCGAAGCCGAACTGCATTGGCGAAGGGTTTTGCAGGCATCTCCGAGCGACCTGTATACCCGAGCCCAACTTGCCGACTGGCTCCTTGAGCAGGACCAGCTCGAGCGCGTTTTGACACTCACTCACGGATTCGAGGCCGTTGACACACTTGCCGTGATTCGGGCCATCGCCATGAAACGCATGGGCCACCCTGGCAGTGACGAACTGAACCGTCGTTTAAGGCAACGATTTGAAGAGGCTCGCTGGCGAGGCACTTTACTGCACGCCAGGGATGTTGCCCGTTTCCAGCTGGATGTAGAAAACCAGCCGCACGATGCCCTGAGACAGGCCATCGAAAACTGGGAGAGTCAGAGGGAACCCCTGGACACCCGGCTTTTACTGAGATCCGCGCAGACTTCAGGTGACAGGCCCCAGTATCAAAGAGTGAGCGAATGGCTCAGTCAGCAGGGTCAAAGCGATGCCCGCTTTCCGGAGTTCAAACAATGACGATCACAAGAAGAATATGGCTCGCCTTGATCACAGTAGCGCTGGCAACATTCAGTGGGATGACAGCGGCACACAAGGCAAGCGACAGTTTTCTGTACCT
Organism: Marinobacter adhaerens HP15; assembly: GCF_000166295.1. Lineage (NCBI taxonomy): Bacteria > Pseudomonadati > Pseudomonadota > Gammaproteobacteria > Pseudomonadales > Marinobacteraceae > Marinobacter > Marinobacter adhaerens. The sequence goes on along the minus strand of NC_017506.1, from coordinate 4,126,660 downwards.
CGACAGCGGTCCGACCGAGCTTCGAATGGATGTTGCGCTGCGGGACCTCGCGCTGCTGATGAGCATTGATAGCAACGGCGATAACGAAGTATCCGGTCGGGAACTGCGCCAGTCGAGACCAGAAATCACGCGAACCGTGGAATCCGCGCTCACCTTTTCGAACAGCAGTGGCAACTGCAATCTGGCCGGCAAGAAATGGGGTATCAGCGAGCACAGTGACGGCGTCTATTCTGCCGCCCGTTACGCCATTCGTTGCCCCGACGGTGAGCCGCCCGAAGCGCTAGAGTATAACTTACTGTTTAAGCAGGATGCATTGCATCGGGGTCTGGTGAGCCTGGACTATAACGGGCAGACGCGTCTGGCCGTATTAGGGCCTGACTCCCGGACTCTGGATCTGGCAGGTACCGACACACCAGGTTATTTCAGTGTCTTCAAAACGTTTGTCTATGAAGGTATCGTCCACCTGCTGATCGGCCTGGACCACATGCTTTTCCTGCTGGTTCTGATTATTCCGGCAACGCTGTCCACGGCCAAAACCCAGGGGCCCAGCGACCAGTCGACAGGCCTACGAGGGCGACTCCTCGGACTGGCCGGCATAATCACGGCCTTTACCGTGGCGCACTCCATCACTCTGGCGCTGGCCGCCCTTGATATCGTTTCACTGCCCATTGCATGGGTGGAAACGGTTATTGCGCTGTCCATCGGATTGGCAGCATTGAATGTGGCCTGGCCTATTTTTGGACGCAAAACCTGGAAGCTCGCGTTCGGATTCGGTCTGGTACACGGTTTTGGCTTCGCCAGTGTTCTGGGCGATCTCACCAGTGGCATATCCGGCTTGGCGGTGGCGCTGGCAGGTTTCAACCTCGGAGTGGAACTCGGTCAGCTGGCCTTGTTGGTGGTGGGGTTCCCGGTACTGGTTTATCTGGGCAAAAATCGGATGTACCAAAAGGGCGCCGTGCCAGTGATGCTGGCAGGCATTGGTGCGATCAGCCTGTTCTGGGTTGTCCAGCGCGCGCCCTTGTTCTGAGCGCGCGCCGGATGACCTTAGTGCAGGGCCCGCATCTGACGCGGATAGAGCGCTGCACTGACTTCCGGCTCTTCCAGCAGGTCGGCCAGTTCGCGGTCTACCGTGGTCTCTTCACCTTCTTCCGGCAGCGGCTCGAACAGGGTGCTCAGCCAGGAGGCGACGGAAGGCGCTTCGTCTCGCTTGTAATCGGTGGACAGCGCCTTGATCCGGCGGAAGCCGATAATGCGCTGGTGCTTGGGATCCCGAATCTGTTCAAAACCCCGCCAGTAAACGTGGTCCCTGGTGTGCAGCTGCACAAACAGGGTGTCTATAGGTCCGTCTGAATCATCAGAGCCTTCAGATTCCTCCGCAAGAGTTTCGGGAGCCGCTTCGGCCTCCACCTCTGGTTTCTTGTGACGGATGGTGGTCCAGGCCGGATAGAGCACTGCCACGGCATCCGCTTCCACATGCTCGCGGGCAGCGCGGAGGATCAAACCCCAGCGGGCCTTGTCGGCATCGGTTTCAAGGGAATTGATGGGCAAGTCGTAGCTTTGTTCACTGGACAGGACGATGGCCATCATCGGGGCGTCTAGCTCCCCCATGGCCTCGGCTTGTGCTACTGATACCAGTTCATCGATTGCCATCGGTTGGTTCATAATACGCTCGCCTCCTCGATGCCATCAGGATCTATCAGGAAGAAGGGGTCTTCCTGACTAACAGCATAGCCTGTTCCGGCTACAAAGATAAACGTGGAGTTTAACCTGCCGGATCACAACCCCCGCATTAATCAGAACGCATCCTCAAGCCTTTCGTAGTTGCCGAACCAGGGGTTCGCCTCTTCCAACTGCCCCGCCAGCTGCAGCAGGGTCGCCTCGGCGCCGTGGGGACCGCCCAATTGCACACCCACCGGCAAACCTTCGGCGGTCCAGTGCATGGGCACGGACATGGCCGGCGTTCCGGTGAGATTGGCCAGTTGGGTGAAGGGCGTTCGCGCCAGGCTTTCCAGCGCCATCTGGTCCACCTGACCGGTTCGATGCACCAGTTTACCGGCATTGAGTTTCAGCATCAGGCGGGCGGCGAACTTGAGATGGGCTGGTGTTTCCAGCTCGCCGATGGCCGCAGGCAACTGCCCGGTAGTGGGGCTCAGGTAAAGATCATAACGGCCGAAGAACACGCCAAGGGCCCGGGCAAACTCGTTCCACTGCTGGCGGCGGCGAACGTAATCGGAGAGCGGCATGGTGTTGCCCAGCATGCCAATTAACCGGGTATCCAGCTCGAAATCACTGTCGGCGGCACCGAACTGCTCTTTCGCCTTCGCCATCAGGGCAGACACTTCGCCAAAGTAAAGTCCCAGATAACATCGGGCCAGGGCCATGCCATCGAACTCCGGCGCCGCGTATTCAACCCTGTGACCGAGACTCTCGAGAACCCGGGCGGTTTCCTCGACGGCAGCAACGCACTCGGGGGCCACCTCCGTGTTATAGGGCGACGAGGTAAAGACACCGATTTTCAGACTGCCGGGGGACCGCTGTACCAGTTCAGCGTAAGGCGCCGGCGGCTGTGGAATCACAAAGGGATCGCCCGGTGCCGGGCCACTGAGCACATCCAACATCGCGGCACTGTCTCTGACCGTTCGGCTGACCACATGATCGGTCGAGGCGCCTGTCCAGGCTTCGCCCATGAATGGCCCCGAAGAAATCCGTCCACGGGAGGGTTTCAGTCCGAACAACCCGTTGTAGGCGGCAGGAATACGGATAGAGCCGCCACCATCGTTGGCGCCCGCCATTGGCACGATGCCCGCTGCCGCCGCCGCGCCAGAGCCACCACTGGAGCCGCCGGGGGTGAGCTGGGTGTTCCAGGGGTTACGGGTAGGTCCCCAGAGCTCGGACTCGGTGACCGCTTTCAGACCAAACTCGGGCGTGGCGGTGCGCCCCAGGAATACCAGGCCGCCATTCCGGGCCCGGCGAACAAACTCCGAGTCCCGAGGGGCTATATTCTTGGTCATACCGCGGCTTCCGTAGGTACACGGATGGTCTGCCTGTTCCTGGGCAAGGTCCTTGAGCAGCAAGGGGACGCCCGCAAAAACACCCTGCTCGGGAAAGGGCTGGGCTGGCGCTTCGGAGAACTGGGGATAACAGATCGCATTGAGCTTGCCGTTTACGCGGGTTGCCCGCTCCACCGCGGCCTCGCATACTTCACCGGAAGTGACTTCGCCGCGGCGGATAAGATCAGCGAGAGCGGTTGCATCGTAACGGAGGTACTCGGATTGCTTCATGGCAGGTTCCATTTGTTATTCTGGTTCGAGGAAGGTCACGGGTATAACGTCTATGATCAGATTTCTCAAGAGCTTACGCCAGCTTGCCGTGATTTTCATCCTGACGGCATCGGTCGCTACGAGCGCTCAGGAGGCCCCGCCGGACTCCGGCGAGAGCAGCGAGTGGACCCGTGTTGTCCGGACGTCACCCTACTGGGTCAGTCAGGGGGTGTTCGAGAACATTCTCACCATCAGGCGCTGGGTGCTCAAAGAATCCGGCTATTGCTCCAGTGCTGATCGACATGTTCTCTATGACATGCGCGGCCGGTTTCTGGCCTGGATCAGTGACGGTGATGACCGTGAGGCAACCCAGCGCCTGCTGAATGCCACGCGGCAATCACTGTATGAGAATAACAAGGTGGAAGACTGGGTGCCTGGCGAGACGGGCCAGACCGGCTATCCGTTTGCCCTTTCCTGCGATCAACCTCATGTGAACGTGGATGAAGCCGTTGCCCGCTATCTTGGCACCCTGCCTGCGGACCGGATCTGGGGCGCCTGGGACGACCTCATCTTTGCCACCAGTGGTGCGCCTGAAAGCCTGCATGACGCGCTCATGTATGTCTTCAATCACCGCAGCAACCAGAATAGGCTGACCCTGCCGCAAGCCTTGCCCCGATACCTGGCCGGCCAGATCCTGATCGAAAGCGGAGCCCAGGCGAGAGCCCACTCCCGTGCCAACGCCAGGGGAATCCTTCAGCTGTCGCCAGCCGCCCTGTCGGACTGCGAGATTGCCCCGGACAATTTCTGGCACCGACTGGCGCAGATTGACTGTGCCCTGCGGCTGATGAACCAGAACGCCCGCAATCTGGCACCGGTTTTCCAGCAACGCTTCGGCCATCTGCCGGAAGCCAAAAGGGAGCGATTATTCACCCTACTCCTTGTTCAGGCGTATCATGGCGGCGCCGGACGGGTGCAGGCGCTGCTGGACGATCCGGTACTGGCGCAGCCAGCAGAGTATTTTGCCGCCAACCATGAACGCTTCACCGCCGGTGATATTGCCTTCGGCCTGATTTTTCACAACCTGGGGCGAGACCGCCTGGGGCTCGCCTCGCTCTACTATGTGGCCGACGTTCAGCTGGCAACCGAGGCCCTCTGTCGCACGGCCAAACTGAAATCAACGGAATTCTGTGAATGGAAGTACTCAACCAACTGATACCTGAAAGCCTGAGCCTTCCTGTCGCCGTTTTCCTGCTTGCCAGCTCAACCATCACCTCGATGATCACCGCCAGCCTCGGCGCCGGTGGCGGGGTTTTACTGCTGGTACTGATGGCCAGCTGGATGCCACCGGCGGCCATAATCCCGGTGCACGGCATGATTCAGTTGGGCTCGAACGTTGGCCGGGCGGCTTTGACGTGGCGGAACATAGACTGGCGGGTGATTGCCGCGTTTCTGCCCGGCGTGATCGTAGGGGCTGCGCTGGGCGCCTGGCTACTGGTAAATCTTCCCGCCCACATCTGGCAGTTGACCATCGCCCTGTTCGTGCTCTATCTCTGCTGGGGGCCGGCGCTACCCAAGGGTGCATTTGGTGCCCCTGGGGTATTCCTGGCGTCGGCGCTGACCAGTTTCGTCAGTCTGTTCGTGGGCGCCACCGGGCCACTCGTTGCAGCGTTCATCAAGCAGATTCATACCGACCGGTTCAGAACCGTGGCCACGTTTGCCACTGCCATGACACTGCAGCATGCGCCCAAGGCGCTGGTGTTCGGGGCGGCGGGCTTCATGTTCTTCGAGTGGCTGCCCTTCATTCTCGCCATGATTGCCTGCGGCTTTGCCGGTACCTGGCTTGGGCTGCATGTGCTTCGTTCCCTGAGCAACAGCAAGTTCACGTTGATCTTCAATATCGTGCTGACAGCGCTGGCGATTCGCCTGCTCTGGCAGGCCAACCTCTCAGCCGGCTGGTGGTGAAGGCACCACCACAACCCTGTTACGCCCCCGGGATTTGGCGATGTAGCTACCCTCATCCGCCCGGGCCATAACCTCTCTGGGGCCGCTGTCTTCCGCCGTCAGTTCCGTCAGGCCGATGCTGGTGGTTACGCCGAATGAGCGGCCGTCATGCTCAATGCGAAGCGCCTCCACGTCGGCGCGGATCCGTTCCGCCAGCGCCTCGGCCCGGGTCATGCCGCAGGCAGGCAAAATGATGCCGAACTCATCTCCGCCCAGTCTGGCCACGGTGTCGGACTGGCGAACGGCGTCCTTGAACAGATCCGCCAGCCGTTTGAGCAGATCGTCACCAAGCAGGTGGCCGCCTTCATCGTTCACCGGTTTGAAATAGTCGAGATCAATCAGCATCAGTACCGAACGGGCGTCCTGTCGACCGGCCTCACCCAGGCTGCGAACCAGCGAAGCGTTGAACGCGCGCCGGTTCAGCAACTGGGTGAGGCTGTCGTGGGTCGCCTCCCAGGACAGCCGCTCCTCCTGCCGGCGCCGGTCGCTGTCGTCCCGCAGCACAAACACCAGGCGTTCATCCTCACGGCCCTGACGAATGTGCAGCATGGTCAGATCTATGGGGAAGGGAACACCCAGGGAATTGCGGAGCGTCACATAGAGGCTGTCCAGGTCATCACCGGTCAGGAACTGCTCCGCCGTCATTTCGCGTTCTTCCGTTTCAATGGTGACCAGCTGGAAGAAGTTCCTGAGCACGCATTCACCCTCCGTTCCCAGAAGACGACATGCGGCATCGTTGGCAAAACGGATAACACCCTCGACGTCTACCATCAGAACCCCTTCCTGGAGCACCCCAAGTATCGTCTCTGCGCGCTGCTGCTCTGCCCTGAGGGCCTCTTCCACCTCCAGCTCGTGGGAGATATCGCGAACGACAGTGATGGTGCCGAGCGCCTTTTCAGGCGTCTGTATTGCAGCCGTCATCACATCACCCCAGATCACCCGGTCCGGTGCGGGCGATGTCAGCCTCAACCGTCCCCGGAAAACGCTCTGGTTCCTGATCGCCGTCTTCCAGCCGGCAATCGCCTCCGGTCGATCGCTCTCATGCACACGATTGGCCAGATAACTGTAGGTGAGTTGCTCCGCCGGATGGCCAACGATGGCCTCAAAAGCCGGGTTGGCAAACTCAATTCGGCCCAGAACGTCGGTCTGCACGATGCCGATGGGCGCACTTTGGGTTAGGGAACGGAAAAACGCCTCTCTTTCAGCGAGAGATACCAGAACCTCGTCCCGTTCATCGGTTACGGTGTTAAAAATCTCTGCAACCTGGCGGATCTCCTTGCCTCCGGCGACGTCCACCGGGTCCGAGCGCATACCCAGATGGCGCTCGCGAATCTGCTCGCCCAGGGTTTTTAGCGGCGCCATCAATCGCCGGAAACGCCAGAGCGCAAGAGGCGCGATCAACAGGATCACCGCCAGCAGAATCCACACGAACGCATCCAACGTCCGGGTCATCGGGGCCAGGGCTTCACGAGCCGGCCAGGACGCCGACACAAACCAGGGAACCTGGGTCAGCTGCTGCACCGACATGATGGTCTTTTCACCACTGCTGTTGCGGGTGTCCACGGTGCCCTCGAAGCCCTCCATGGCATCCCGGAGCACCGGATTGGCAACACGAACCGGTGACATGGCCCTTTCATCCCGCTGATTGACCACCACGAACCCACTTCGGGTGGCAACACCCAGATAGCCGGTGGTGCCAATCCGGATATTGATAAACTGATCAAGGAAGTTGTTGCCATCCAGGGCGATGGCACCGCCAATGACGCCGATGAACCGTTGGCGGTGGTCGAAGATCGGCGCAGCGACCATGATGGCCGGCTTTTCTTGATAGTTGGACAGATAGGGCTCGCTGATCACCGGCGTGAGAGTGGACGCGACGCGGCGGAAATATTCCCGATTGCTGACATCCAGTCCCGACTGCCGGTAATCCTCCGGATGCTCGGCGACCACCAGGCCGTCCTCATCCATCAGGTACACAGCATCAAAAAGATGCTCCAGGGCCGTTTGCCGCCGGATCAGAATCTGAGCCCGCGCATTAAGCACATCGCGAGACATGGTGAGGTTCTGGGCCACATGGTTGAGTGCACCGAGCCTCAGGGCCAGCTTGTCGTCCAGCTCTCCCGCAATCAGGGTGGCAATCGTTTCCACCTGGTCACGGGCCTGCTGTTCCAGCTCCGACCGGCTCAGCAGAGACCCGGCCACGGTTACCAGCAATGCCGAAAGGATGATCGCCACCACCACGAGGGCAACGGCCCGATTCACCAGACTGCCGAACCATTGTTTGATCAGCACAGCATCCACGCTCCCGGACGGTTTCGACGACCCGTAATGACCTTACCTCCAATCTCAGGCTTTCTGTTCTGGTGACCCGTGGTCCAAGTCTACCAGAGAGGCATTCAATGTCAGGTTACGCACTTGCACATTTAATAGTAATCGTTATTATTTAGATCCAATTTTGCACAACGAGCACCTTTTCCAATGACGGACCTCACCCTGCCCCTGAACACTGGCCCGCTCACCCAACTTGTTGATATGGGAGGGCCTGTAATGGTTGTGCTCGTGGCACTTGCCGTCATCGGGCTCGTCACTTTTGTCTATCTGATGCTTCTTGGCGCCCTCTATGCGCCGCGAATGTCGGGCCGTCTTAAAAAAACCGTAATGGACTGGCAGAGCAATCCGGCTTCGGTGCGGCCTTCCGAAATACGATATCAGGCAGGCCGATTAGGCCGGTTAAATCCGCTTCAGCGCCTTGTCGCCGATACGATTGAGGCGATACACAACGGCGAGGACGACCGCAAGATCCGGGAAACGGCCGCCCGGGATGCGCAGCATTCATTGGAGCCGTTCGAAGCGCCCCTGAAGATCATCGAAGTCATTGCCGCGCTGGCTCCTCTTCTCGGCCTGCTGGGAACCGTGCTGGGCATGATGGAGGCCTTCAGCGCCATGGCGGCTACCGAAGGCCGTGCCAATGCCACCCAGCTCAGTGGCGGTATTTACGAGGCCCTGACCACCACCGCCGCGGGCCTGGTCGTGGCCATACCGTTTGCTGCACTGGCTGCATGGATCGAGTTCCGGCTGCGACGCATCCACAAGACCATCAACAGTACCCTGGTTTCGATTCTGCATATTGTGCCGGAACAGACCCTGGACGCTGATGAAGCAGACTACCAGGTTCCTGAACAGCAGCTTCACAGCGAGGCAGCCGGGGACGAGCCCGACCGCTATACAACTGCCCGGGGTCAGCGATTCGCCCATGCAACTGGTTGAACCAAGGCCTAGTCGCCCGATCCCGATACGGATCACGCCCCTGATCGACGTCGTCTTCATCCTCCTGGTGTTCTTTATGCTGACCACCCGTCTGTTGCCAGTCGACTACCTGGAACTTGCAAATAACACATCGAGCCGCAGCCCGGTCACTGGCGATCCTCTGCCTGAGCTGACCGTGACTGCCGATGGAAAGGTGCAATGGCAGGGGCAATCCATGGCCCCCGATCAGCTTGTGAGCAAGCTTGGAGACGCCGGTATCACCGAAGTAAACCTCGCGACGACGGGTGATACGCCTCTGGGAGCCTTCACCAGGGTCCTCAGCGGCTTGACTGCGCAGAATATAGACACCCACTGGAAGCGGGCGAAACCACAGACACCATGAGCGATCTGGTTCCACCTCCCTTCACCTCCGGCAAAACCTTGATGGAACGCGTGGAAGATGCACTTCTGCCGTTGATCAATCTGGTATTTCTGCTTCTCATGTTTTTCATCGTTGCCGGCCAGTTGACCGACGACCCACTTCCGGAATTGCCCGCCACGCAGCAGGCTGAAGATCAGCAGTCGCCCCATGCGGACATGATTGTCAGCGCAGAAGGCGAGTGGAGAGTGGATGGCGAGCTGCTCGACAGGGAGTCTCTGGTTGCCAGACTGCCAACGCCTGACGAAGAGCAACCCCTGAAAATTGCCGCTTCCGAAGGAATCAGCATGGCGGAACTGGAGGCACTCTTCCGCTTGTTGGAAAAGGCCGGGTATCAGGATGTCCTGTTGTTGACGGAGCCAGCCTAATGATGCCGCAACAACCGCGCTCCCGATGGGGACTTTTGCTGCTGGCATTTGTGATCACCTTTGTTGCCCTGGTCTTCGCAACTCCCGAAAAGACGGTGGAGCTCAATACTCTGGGCGAATCCGCGGTCAACACCGCGCCTGCCATTCGCATAAAGCTGGCTGGCGAGCCCGCTCCCACGCTCGAGCCTGTGACTGCACCGGAACCGAAGCCACAGCCGAAGCCGAAGCCGAAGCCGAAGCCGGAACCTGAGCCAGAGCCTGAGCCTGACCCCGAACCTGAGCCGGAGCCGGAGCCGGAACCTGAGCCAGAACCGGTAACGCAGCCGACGCCCGAACCTGAGGTCACCGAGCAGGTTACAGAAGCAGAGACGCCGGTTGGCGATCCCGTGGAAACGGAGACTCTGGAGCAATCCCAGGCGACCGTTCCGCTTCAGAACGCTGGCGTCAGATCAGAGGTGGATAATTACCTGTCCAGGCTCAGCCGCCACCTTGCCGGGTATTATGAATATCCCCGCCGGGCAAGACGGCTCGGCCAGGAAGGCACCCCCGTGATCGTGTTCGAGTTTCGGAGGGATGGATCCCTGGTGGCCCACAGCCTGAGAACCAGCTCCGGATATCAGCTTCTGGACGAGTCGGCTCTGGCCATGTTGGAGCAGGCAGAGCCTCTTCCGGCCGTGCCTGATGAGATATCAGGAAAGAAATTCCGTTACGCACTGCCCGTACGATTTCGCCTCCGCTGAACCGGGCTACCGCTGCGCCAGCTTGCAGCAATCCGCAGAGGTCACGCACCGATCGAGTGCGTGACAACAGGCTTCGTGCCTGGCACGAACTCAGGCACTTCCACCTGAAATTACATACCAAGCTGATTTAATTCTGATTTTTTTGAATCGATCCAAACTGGCACAGTCTCTGCAGATCCGGACTTAACGGAACCAATGTCGGTTCTGTTCACAGCGACAGATTTATTCAGACGACGGCGTCTACTTGTACCTGCAGATTGCAGGCGGCGAGTAACGCCGTTTTTTTATGGCCAATCAAAAAGTCTGGCCACTTGATAGAAGTCAGAGGAAAACACTATGTCTTACATCGTGCCTTCGGAATTCGTCACCAAGATGGTCGACGCCGGCGAATCCAAGATCTACATGTCAACCCGGGACACTCTGATCCGGGCCTTCATGGCTGGCGCCATCCTGGCCCTGGCTGCAGCGTTTGCCATTACCGTGGCGGTCCAGACCGGGGTGTTCCTGATCGGCGCCATCCTGTTCCCGATCGGCTTTTGCATGCTCTACCTGATGGGCTTCGACCTGTTGACCGGCGTTTTCATGCTCACGCCCCTGGCTTTGCTTGATAAACGCCCCGGCGTAACCCCGGCGGCCATTCTGCGGAACTGGGGATGGGTCTTTCTTGGCAATCTGGGCGGCGCACTGACCGTAGCCTTTATGATGGCCTTTATTTTCACCTACGGTTTCAACACCGATCCGGGGGCGGTCGGTGCCAAGATCGCCAGTGTCGGAGAAGCGCGCACACTCGGTTACGCCGAATACGGAGCAGCCGGTTGGGCCACCATCTTTATCCGCGGAATGCTGTGTAACTGGATGGTTTCCATGGGCGTCGTCGGCGCCATGATTTCCACCAATGTCAGCGGCAAAGTACTGGCGATGTGGATGCCGATCATGCTGTTCTTTTTCATGGGTTTCGAGCACTCCATCGTGAACATGTTCCTGTTCCCGTCCGCCATCATCATGGGCGGCGAGTTCTCGGTGATGGACTACCTCTGGTGGAACGAGATTCCCACTGTACTGGGGAACCTTGTCGGCGGCCTGGCCTTTACCGGCCTGACGCTCTACACCACCCATGTAAGAACTGCGCCGAAGCGCAAGATTGCAACGGCCTACAACGATGCTGCCCTGGCCAGCTCCAACTAAGCAGGGTCTTCCTGCAACTCCGGCTGCCGCACCCGCCGGAGTTGCTTTTTCCTCCCGCAGGGAAATCCCAGTTTTCCATGACAACATCCTTGTCCATTTCCGTCGGCCAGCACTCGGAAGCTGGCGCAAAGCCGATGAACCAGGATTTCCACGGTCTGTTAGTGCCTACGGGGCGTCAGCTGGTTACCAAAGGCATTGCCGTTGCCATCGCCGACGGTATCAGCTCCAGCGATGTCAGTCAGATTGCCAGCGAATCCGCCGTCGCCGGGTTTCTCAACGACTACTTTTCAACCCCGGAGAGCTGGTCGGTCAAACAGTCCGCGCAACGGGTTCTGAGGGCAACCAACGCATGGCTATATGCCCAGACTCGGCAAAGCCAGTACCGCTATGACCGCGACCGGGGCTATGTCTGCACTTTGAGCGTGATGGTGCTGAAATCTGCCACGGCGCACCTGTTCCACGTGGGCGATGCGCGCATTTACCGGGTCCATCCTGAACAGCTCGAACAGGTCAGCACCGATCATCGGCTCTGGATTTCCAGGGAAGAGAGCTGCCTCACCCGTGCCATGGGCATTGGCCACCAACTGGATATTGATTATCACAGCCTGCCGGTACAAACCGGCGACACCTTCCTGCTTACCACCGATGGCATCCACGAACACCTGGATGAACGAACCATGGCCCGCATTATCCGGGAATCAACGCACGATCTGGAGGCGGCTGCCCGCCAGCTCGCCGCGGCCGCGCTGAAGCAGGGCAGTGACGATAACCTGACGGCCCAGATCATCAGGATCGAATCGACGCCACGGGCTCTCGGGAACCGCGAGATGTTCAGGGAGCTGGCCGGGCTGCCGTTTGCGCCAGAACAGCAGCCGGGACAACACCTGGATGGCTACCGAATTCTGAGACAGATCCACGCCAGCAGTCGAAGCCACATCTACCTGGCGGTTGATGAGGAAACCGGAAGCAGGGTGGCGCTGAAAATGCCGTCACTGGAACAGCGGCATGATCCGGTCTATCTGGAACAGTTTTCTACGGAACAGTGGATTGCCCGGCGAATCAACAGCCCCTATGTTGTTCGGCCGTATACCACCGCCCGGAAACACAGCTTTCTGTATCAGGCCACGGAGTTCGTTGAGGGCTGCACACTTCGGCAATGGATGCTGGATAATCCGGCGCCGCCCCTTGAAACGGTTCGCGGCCTCGTCGAGCAGATCGGTAAGGGCTTGCGGGCCTTTCACCGGCTTGAAATGGTGCACCAGGACCTGAAACCGGAAAACGTACTGGTCGATACCCATGGCACCATCACACTGATCGACTTTGGTGCCACCCGGGTTGCCGGCCTTGAGGATTCTGACATCGGCGAGCAGGCTGGCCCACGAGGGGCAGCGCTTTACACGGCTCCGGAGACTTTTCTCGGTGAGCCAGGAAGCTGGCTGTCAGATCAGTATTCCCTCGGAGTGATTACCTATCAGCTGCTCACCGGCCGGCTCCCCTATGGTCCGGAGGTGCCCAAGATTCACAGCAGGAGCCAGCTTCGTAACTTGAAATATCAACCTGCCCGACAGTTCCGGGAGACTCTGCCCGCCTGGGTCGACGATGCCATTGAAAAAGCGGTTCATCCCCAGGCCCACAGACGCTATTCGGCACTTTCGGAATACCTCTATAACCTCCGACATCCTCCCACCGACTGGCACAGGCGTCGTCGACCGCCATTGATGGAGTGCAATCCCGTGGCCTTCTGGCAGGGTGTATCCGGGCTATTGCTCCTGGCCTTGCTGGCAGCCCTAGGCCTGGGCTGAAGCGGGAATTACCCGAGCAAGTTCTTGCCCCGCCAGCAATCCGTCGCCTGGCATTCGGGCGCGGGATTGCCCGGCACGCCCGCAGCATCTCCGAGAAAAAAGATAACCTACTGTTTTAAATAACATTACCTGTTCTGGCACAGGCTTTGTACTGGAAGTCGGCGTCCAGGGAACACCCGGGGACACTATTCATTCACAAGTCATGGAGCAGACTATGCCAACTCCTTGTTATATCAGCATCGAAGGCCAAACCCAGGGCAACATTACCGCCGGCGCTTTCACTTCCGATTCCGTCGGCAACATCTACGTGGAAGGCCACGAAGACGAAGTGCTGGTGCAGGAATTCAGCCACGTTGTTACCGTACCGACCGATCCCCAGTCCGGTCAGCCATCCGGTCAGCGCGTTCACAAGCCGTTCAAGTTCACGTCCGCCCTGAACAAGGCCACCCCGCTGATGTACAACGCCCTCGCCTCCGGCGAGATGCTGCCGAAGGTCGAACTGAAGTGGTACCGCACCTCCGTTGAGGGCAAGCAGGAGCACTTTTTCTCCACCGTCCTCGAAGATGCCACCATCATCGACATCAACTGCAACATGCCCCACTGCCAGGATGCCGGCAACGCCGACTTCACCCAGCTGGTCACCGTTTCCCTGTCCTACCGCAAGGTGACCTGGGAACACGCCGTTGCCGGTACTTCCGGTGCTGACGACTGGCGGTCGCCGATCGAGGCCTGATCACCCTCGTGCTTTCCAGTCAACGGCCGGTCTCACCGGCCGTTGTTGTTTTAACCCAACCCCGGCAACGGGTATGATCGCAGCAGTACACCCCTTACTGTGCGATCCATGGACAACAACGATATTAAGCAAATCGGCAAACTGATGTGCGCCGTCACCCGGGACTGGCTCTGGCAACCGGCAGAGCAGTGGGTCCGGGAACGCAATCCCGGCAGCGTCCTGCATTGCCGGGTTGGGTCCGGCCAGGCCACCTACCACCGTTACGATTCCCGCGATCGGCAGCACCTGATCACCTACGGTGCCCGCATGATTGTCGCCAAGCATCAGCCGGAGACGGCCAGCGGCTGGCTCTCGGGCCGGGAGATCCGTAAACGTGGGTATTTTGGCGGGGAGCTGAGTACGCTGAACCTGCTGGCCCATACCTGCTGCCACGAGTTTGCCCATCTCCTGCAGCAGAGTGCCGGACAGCGATATCGGGGCTCCGTGCACAACCGCCATTTCTACACCATTCTGGATGAGTTGCACGCGAGCGGTGCCGCGCAAACCACCCGCACGGCCCTGGCAGAGAGGGCCAGGGATCAGGGCCTGGCGCTGTCCGATGCGCCCTTCGAGCCGGTAGACACAAGGCAGCAGCTGGCCAAGTGGCAGGTGGGCGATACGGTTCGCTTCGGTGCCGGCCGACGGGAGCTGCAGGGGGAAATCATCCGGGTCAACCGCAAAACCTGCACCGTTGACGGTATTGGTCCCTCGAAAGGCGTGCGCTACCGGGTACCGGTGCAGATGCTGAGCCGGTTAAGCCCACGTTAACGACGCCGGCGTTTACTTCAGGACGTCCGCCATCGAAATGAGCGACCGGGCAACTTCGGGCAGTTTCCGCCCCTGATCCATGGCCAGTTTCCTGAGCAGGCGGTGGGCCTCGTCGTTACTGATTTTTCGATGCTTCATCAACAAAAGTACGGCCTTTTCCTGGGTTTTCCGGTCTTCCAGCGCTTCCTTCGCACTCTGGAGTTCGTCCGTCATCTTCTGAAGACTGCGGGTCTGCTCCTGCACGAGCTCAAAGATTGAGCGGCCGAACTGCTGACCCATCCCTTCACTTGAAAACGCCTCACCCGTTGAGCCTTCGCTTCCGGAATTGCACAGAACCAGCAAGGGTTGACTGGCAGCCCCACCGGTATCAAGCGATGCGACCAGTGTCTCCTGATGCGCCAATGACTTTTTGGCAGCGGCAAAGCGCTCAATACATCGGGTGTGAAAGCAGCCCTCGACAGAATCCTCAATCTGTTTCAGAGCATCGATACGCTCTGTCATCAGTTTGAACCACTGATCGGCGAGCTCGGGATCGAGGTCCTTGAACCGGCCCACAGAAGACGCCAGACGTCTCATTCGCTCGATCTCACCTTCACGCTCGTGGCTACTCACCTTTTGCCAGAGAGACAGGGAATCCGCATCGGCAAAACCGGCAAATACTTCAAAACAGCGTTCCTGCGCCTCAATGAGGTGCGCCATGCGCTCGGAAAGTGCACGATCGAATGCCCCGCTCGAGAAACCGGCAGAACCCACGGCCCGTTCCTGCCCACACAGCTCTTTGCCGTTCATCAGGTGGACCATCGCCACCAACAACCCGGCAATGGTGGGATCGACAGCGGTGTCGGCGGCCTCGAATACAACCGCGATCAAATTATGAATGAGACTGCTATAGTCCTCAGTGGCCGATTCGGCAGTGACTTTCCGGGCAACAACGCAACGCCTTAATTCGCCCAACCCCTCAAGGCCATGCAGGGCGCTGGCAATCTGGTTCAGCAGACGGCTACTGACAGGGTGGCCTGTCAGTTCCTCGTGGATCTCCGCCAGCGCCAGCTCAAACTCGCGTTTGAGTCGGTCCGATTCAACTGCCAGCGACTTTCGCTCCTCCTGAAACTTCTTGCCGGAGGAACCGAGAAACACATTGGAAGCACCGCGCTCCCGCTGCAGACCATGGACCAGACTACTGATGCATTGAACCAGCCTGCCCATCTGCAAAAAGTACTGGAGGCTCATCAGCTCGCACGTCTTGGACGCAATCAGATAGTCGCCTGCCCCGGGAATTTCCGGAACGGTATTGCGCTTGGTATTCATCATTACACTCCCGGGCGCTTTCACCCTTACCCCCCATGGGGATTCTCTGCAATTCGCAGAGACAGTGGAGCAATTACCGGGCCACACGAAACAGGCGCCAAAGCCGTGCAGTCTGCCCTGCGACAGGGCAGTTTTCGGATCAGAAATCGCCCTCGAATCCCGCGAAAATACTCAAGACTTTGTTTTTAATGGCTTTAAAAACCTGGCACGAAGATAGCTAAGTATTTGTCAAGGACGAACGTCCCGGCCACGGATCAGGCCGGACCATCAGATCATTGTTGTTGGCATTGGCGCCGGACCATCGATTTCCCACCCTCGGGAATAGATGCTCCGGCTTTTTTTGTTGTGTGGGAGGCAGAACCGGAATGAGCAAGAAAACCCTGATCGTGATTGGCAATGGCATGGTTGGCCATCACTTCCTGGAACAATTCTGCGCCAGCCCGGCCGCTGCCGATTTTGAGATCATCGTATTCGGCGAGGAAAAACAGCTGGCCTATGATCGGGTTCACCTGTCGGAGTATTTCGGCGGCTCCACCCACGCCGATCTCGCCATGGGCACGCTGGAGTGGTACACCGAGCAGGGCATCCAGCTGCACCTGAACGAGCAGGTGACCGGCATCAACCGGGAAGATCGCACCCTGGCGACGCCCCGGGGCAGCTACCGGTACGACGAACTGGTTTTGGCCACCGGTTCCTATCCCTTTGTGCCCCCCATCGAGGGCAATGATCGCCCACACTGCCTGGTTTACCGGACCCTGGATGACCTGGATGCCATCCGAGCCAGCTCGGAAGGTGCCCGCGCAGGCGTGGTGGTCGGAGGCGGCCTGCTGGGTCTTGAAGCCGCCAATGCGCTCAAAAGCCTGGGACTGGAAGCCCACGTGGTGGAATTTGCGCCCCGGCTGATGCCGGTCCAGCTGGATGCCGATGGCGGCGCCTTACTGCGCCACAAGATCGAGGAGCTGGGCGTCCAGGTGCATACCGAGAAGGCCACCACGGCGATTACCGAGGGCGAGGACGCCCGGCTGCGCATGAACTTCAGCGACGAGTCCTTTCTGGAAACCGACCTGATCGTCTTTTCCGCCGGCATCCGGCCCCAGGATGCACTGGCCCGGGCCAGTGGCCTGGCCATTGGCGAGCGAGGTGGGATTGTGATCAACAATCACTGCACCACCTCGGACCCCCATGTGCACGCCATCGGCGAATGTGCGCTCTGGGAACAGAAGATTTTCGGCCTGGTCGCACCCGGCTACACCATGGCCCGCACCCTCTCTGCAGCATTGAATGGCGATCGTGAAACTGCCTTCACCGGCGCAGACATGAGCACCAAGCTCAAACTGCTGGGCGTGGATGTGGGTTCCATCGGTGACGCCCACGCCCAGACACCGGGCGCCCGGAACATCCGCTTCAACGATGAGCAAGCCGGCCACTATCGCCGCATGGTGATCAGTGAGGATGGCAAGACCCTGCTGGGCGCCATCCTGGTGGGCGACAACAGCCACTACGACACCCTGCTGCAATACGCCCTCAATGGCATCACCCTGCCGGAGAATCCGGAAACGCTGATCCTGCCGGAAAGCCAGGGAGGGGCGCCGGCCCTGGGACCCGACGCTCTTCCTGAAACCGCCTCAATCTGCTCCTGCCACAACGTCACCAAGGGCGATATCTGCGGTGCCATTAATGCGGGCTGCTCCGACCTTGGCAGCGTCAAGGCCGAGACCAAGGCCAGCACCGGCTGCGGCGGTTGTACGGCGCTCCTGAAGAACGTGGTGGACAGCGAACTGGAAAAGCGCGGCGTGGAAGTCAGCAAGGATCTGTGCGAGCACTTCCCTTACAGCCGCCAGGAGCTGTTCCACCTGGTGAAGGTAAACGGCATACGCACCTTCGGCACACTGATCAGCCAGCACGGTAGAGGCCACGGCTGCGATATCTGCAAACCGGCTGTGGCCTCGATTCTGGCTACCTGCTGGAACGAGCACATCCTGGCCACGGACCACGTGCCGCTGCAGGACACCAACGACACCTTCATGGCCAACATGCAGAAGAACGGTACCTATTCCATCGTGCCGAGGATTCCCGGCGGCGAGATCACCCCGGACAAGCTGATCGTGCTGGGCGAGGTGGCCAAGGAGTACGACCTGTACACCAAGATCACCGGCGGCCAGCGGGTGGATCTGTTCGGTGCCACCCTGAGCCAGCTGCCGGAGATCTGGGAAAAACTGATTGCCGCCGGGTTCGAGACCGGCCATGCCTATGGCAAGTCACTGCGTACCGTGAAGTCCTGCGTTGGCAACACCTGGTGCCGGTACGGCGTTCAGGACAGCGTGGGCATGGCGATTCGCCTCGAGGACCGCTACAAGGGCCTGCGGGCGCCCCACAAGGTAAAGATGGCGGTCTCCGGCTGTACCCGCGAATGCGCCGAAGCCCAGAGCAAAGACTTTGGTGTGATCGCCACGGAGAACGGCTGGAACCTGTATGTCTGCGGCAACGGCGGCATGCGGCCTCGCCACGCCGATCTGTTTGCCACCGACCTGTCGGACGAGGAGCTGATCCGCACCATTGACAGGGTGGTGATGTTCTATGTGCGCACCGCCGACCGGCTGCAGCGCACCAGTGTCTGGATGGAAAATCTGGAGGGTGGTCTGGAGTACCTGAAGCAGGTGGTGCTTGAAGACAGCCTTGGGATTGGCGCGGAGCTGGAGGAGCACATGGAGGGGATTGTTGGGACTTACCAATGCGAGTGGAAGACGGCCGTCGAGGATCCGGAGAAGCGGAAGCGGTTCCGGGAGTTTGTGAATGCGCCTTCGCAAAGCGATCCGGTGCAGGAGTGGACCGTTGAGAGGGGGCAACGGCGGCCTGTGTTGGAGTCTGCGTAGCTTTCGAATTTGGAGTTAGAGCAAGGCGCCATGGGGGTACTTTTCTTCTGGGAAAAAGCAACTCGCTTCGCTCAGACATCTTTTCCCCGCCAGAAAAGTACCCCCATACCACCTCGCTCACTGGGATTTGGTTGTATCAAAGGCAACCATTAGTTGAGACAAACACAGAAGGTTTGGGAGAAATATCATGAAACCACGCACTCGTTGGGAAGCCGTCTGTACCGTAGACGATTTGGTGCCGGAATCCGGCATCGCCGTCTGGACACAGGACGGACCGGTGGCGGTGTTCTATCTGCCGCATAGGCTGCCGGCGCTGTTTGCCATCAGCCATACGGACCCGTTCAGCGGCGCCAATGTACTGGCCCGGGGGATTACCGGGGATCTGAAAGGGGAGCCGGTGGTGGCGTCGCCGTTGTACAAGCAGCATTTCAGTCTGCTTACGGGTGTCTGTCTGGAAGACGATACCGTGCGGGTCAAAACCTATCCGGTGTTGCTGGACGGCAACCAGATCCGCTTGGAAGTACGGGCCAACCAGCGAGAATCCATCGCGGCCTAGGCCCTTAACAATGCCGGCGAAAGCCGGCGCGTGGTATGGGAAGTCTTTGTGCAGGGGAAAAGATGTCTGAGCGAAGCGAGTTGCTTTTCCCCGGAAGAAAGACTTCCCATGGCGCGTGACGGCGATACTCCGAGGCTAAACCTCTCTGGAGCGACTCCAACGCTCCCGCCAGCCAAGAACAAAGATGGTCAGTGACGGCAGGAAGGTCACGGTTACAATCGCGGCCCCAAGCAGGCCAAACAGAACGATAGCTCCCACGCCCCGATAGAGCTCGGTGCCTTCGCCGGGCAGGAACACCAGGGGCGAGAGGCCGCAGATGGTGGTCAGGGTGGTCATGGCAATCGGGCGCAGACGGGTCTGGACGGCGGCGGTGACGGCTTGTACTACGGTAACGCCTTTCTGACGCAGGTTCTGCCGGGCCTGGTCCACCACCAGGATCGGGTTATTCACCACGGTTCCCATCAGGATCAGAAAGCCCAGCATGGTAATCATGTCGAAGGGTTGTCGCAGAGGCTGGAGGCCGATCATGGGCAGCAGGCCACCGACCAGGTTCATCAGGGCCAGGCCCACAATGCCACCGGCCACGCCAAGCGGTATTGCGGTCATGATGAGCAGCGGGAATCCCCAGTGCGCGAAGATGGCCACCAGCAGCAGGTAGACGATGGCAATGGCAATGATGAAATTGCCGGTCAGTGCCTCCCGGGTGGCATTCAACTGGTCGCTGGCGCCGGAGATATCCACGTTCACATTCGCGGGCAATGCGCCGCTGTCCCGCATGAACTGCAACAGTTCCGTGCGCACCCTCTCCACGCCGGCTTCGAGCGGTACGTCTTCCGGGGGAATCACATTCAGAGTCACGGTGCGGCGACCATCCACCCGGCGGACCGTGCTGGTATCGACGGTTTCCTCGATGGTAGCCAGGCTGGAGAGCGGCAGGGTAGCACCCTGGGGGGTGTGCACCATGACATCCGGCAAACTGTCCAGTGACGGGTTGCGACCCTCGCTGCCGTAGACGTAGATATCGATCTTTTCGTCGTCCAGGAAGAAATCGTCGACGTAGCTGCCCTCGGTCAGGGAGGCCACGGTAAAGCCAATGCCTTCAGCGCCAAGGCCAAGTTCCGCGGCACGATCCCAGTCAGGCATGATCTGGATCAGCGGCTGTGCCAGGGACAGCGTGGAGGGCTGGCTCTGGATGCGGGGGTTATCGAAGATTTCCTCGGCGCGCTGATAGGCAGCGTTCGCAGCGCCGTAAACCGACACCAGATCTGGCCCGGAAATGTCC